>DATANP010000599.1:0-59081 GCA_036266195.1 Thermoanaerobaculia bacterium
ATCCGTCGAAGGGCGAGAGCGGGGCGGCGACGGACGGGCGCAAACGCCGAGCGTAGCCACGCTCCCCTCTCCCGTTCCGGGAGAGGGGCCGGGGGTGAGGGCCGCAGGCCACGAACGCCCTCTCGTCCTGACTGCGGCGCCAGTGGCTCCGCGCCGCGAGCCCCCCCGCGAGCCGGCGGGGCCTCGCGTTCAGATCGGCCGCCTGGAGGTGATCGTCACGGCGCCGGCTCCGGCCGCTCCGGCGAAGACTCCGGTTGCTCCAAGCCCCAAGCCCGGCGCTCTCGCGAGCCGCCGCTATCTCAGGAGCCTCTAGTCCATGGCGCTGCCTCTCTCTTCCCTGTCGCGCATCTGCCGGTCCGTCGCCGACTTTCTCGGCGCGGAGCTGGAGGCCAACTCGAACTCGATCCGCGTGCTGCTCGGCAACCCGGCCGACGCCGCCAAGGACCACGAGACCGAACACCGGGTCAACCTTTTCTTCTACCAGGTCGAGCCGAGCGGCTTTGGCGCTTTCGCCCCGGACGAGGCGTGGCTGGTCCGCCTGCACTGCCTGATCACCGCGTTCGGCGTCGCCGAAAACCAGGTGAGCTCGGGCGAGAACGATCTCCGGTTGCTGGGCGCGGTGCTGCGCGTGTTCCACGAGAACCCGATCCTGCCGGCCTACGATCTGGATGGCACGGCGGTGCGCGCGCAGGTGGTGTTCAACCCGCTCACGCTCGATCAGATCAATCACATCTGGTCCACCCAGGGCGGGGACGTGGCATTCCGGCCGTCGGTGGCGTACGAGATGGCACTCGCGCCGATCCCGCCGAGCGAGCTGCGGGTGCCCGGACCGCTGGTGGGATCGATCGGCGTGGACGTGTTCAAGGATCTCAAGCCGCACCCGTTCGGCGGCAATCCGGCGATACCGGCGGTGATCGTGCGCGCGGTGAGCACGGACCGTCCGGACTGGACGCCGAGGCTCTGCCTGGTGGACGGCGGCGAGTGCGCGGAAAGCCTTTCGTTCGAGGTGGGCAGCCCGGAGCTGACCGCGTTCACGCCGCACGCCTGGGTCGCCGGCCTGTCCGGCAGCCCGGTGACGCTGCGCTGGGAGTCGTGGGAGGCCGGCACGGGCTGGACTTCGCTGTCCGATCACGTGGACACGCAGGCCACTTCGATCGCGATCGATCCCGCGGCCGCCGGCTCGGCCACCACCGTGGCGGCGCCGATGCCGTTCAAGGACAAGGCGGGGCAGCTCGTGCTCTACGCGGTGCGCAGCGCGAACCGCTTCCCGGACGGGCTCGCGATCGAGGTGCGGAGCAATCCGGTCCTGATCAATCTCTACGAAGGGGCGTGAGCGCGTGTGGACCTTCGATCAATTGCGGCTGGTGCTCCCGGCCGGCTTCGAGCATCGCGCCGAGGGCATTGCCCGCCGGGTTGCCGAGGAGCTGGCCGGGCTGCCGGCTCCCGCCGACGTCTCGCTCCGTTCGCTCTCCCTGCCTCCCTTGGAGATCCGGACCGGCGCCTCTGACCATCAGATCGCCGGCCAGATCGCTCAATCGATCGCCCGGACCGTGGGTGGCGGGTCCTCCGCTCTGAATCCGTAAAGGAAGAACGATGCTCAACGTCACGAAAGCGGCTCTGGTCGAGTACGCCTTGTCCATTCCGCCGCTCGCCCTCATCTTCGACTTCAACCCGGAGAGCCTGTCGCGCACCCGGACGGTGAACGTGCGCACGGGCAATTCGGCGGCGACGCGCGGGGGTTACGACTTCGCGCTCCCCACGGAGACGCCGCGCGCCGCGCTCGGGGTCTCGGTGCAGCCGGAGACCTTCAGCATCCAGGTGCTGTTCGACTGCACGGACCGGCTGAGCGACGGCGATCCGATCGCGCAGACGCTCGGCATCGAGCCGGAGCTCGACACGCTGCGCACCATGCTGGAGCCCAAGTCGCAGGGCCCGGGCGGCTTCCAGATGCTCGCCAGTCTTGGTCTGGGAGGCCAGCGCGCGTTCCAGCGCCACGAGTCGGCGTCGGTGATCCTGTTCATCTGGGGCACTCATCTCCTGCCGGTGTTCGTCACCAACGTGCAGGTGGACGAGAAGGCGCACCTGCCGTCGCTCGTGCCCTACCGCGCGAACGTGACCATCTCGATGCAGGTGATCGAGGGGAACAATCCTTTCTATACCGTCGAGAAGGTGCGCCAGGTGGTGAGCTCCGCGATCAACACGGGCCGCACCGTGGGCGCCATCCTGGGAGGGATCTTCTGATGTTCTTCAAGGGCTCGCGCTACGAAGGCTCCCGTCCGTTCACGCCCGCGCCCGGCGGCCGCGAGGTGTTCCCCGGCGTGCGTCCGCGCGAGGTCGTGACCCGCGCCGGCGCCGTGGAGCACGTGATCCGGGCCGGCGACCGGCTCGATCTTCTGGCCCGTCACTACTACAACGACGACCGCCTGTGGTGGCGGATCGTGGACGCCAATCCCGAGGTGCTGTTCGCGGGCGACATGCTCGCTCCCGGCACCGAGGGCCAGGTCATCCTCATCCCGGCGGGGAGGGGCTGAGGCATGGTCCTGGACCTCTTCTCCGGCGCCCAGCGCGAGCCGGCCGGCTGCGTGGTCAAGGTGGGCGTGGCCCAGCTCGAGATCACCGATCTCTATCCCTTTCTGACCGGGGTGGACATCGAGTGCAGCCGCACGGACGCGTGGACCGCGACGCTCACGTTCGAGAGCCGCCGCGACGAGCAGGGCAAGTGGGCGGTCCAGGACTCCGGCGTGCTCGCGCCGTGGGAGCCGATCGTGATCGAAGCGTCGTTCGGCAGCCGCAGCGAGGAGATCTTCCGCGGCTACATCCGCGACGTCTCGGCGAGCTATCCCGAGGAGGCCGGCGCCGCCACGGTGACCGTCGAGTGCCAGGACGATTCGATCGTGCTCGACCGCACGCACGTGCGCCAGAGCTGGGGCGAGGCCGAGGCGCCGACCACGGACGGCCTGATCTTCCAGCAGATCGTGGCGCGCAACGCGCTCATACCCAGCCCCGAGAGCGGCCAGGGCCTCTCCGGCCTGCACCTGTTCCAGGACGCCACGGACGTGAGCTTCCTGCGCGACCGCGCCGAGGCCAACGGCTACGAGCTGATCTTCTCCGGCGGCATGGTCTACTTCGGACCCATGCGGCTGTCGGGCGAGCCGCAGCCCACGATCCTGGTCTATGCCGGCCGCGACACGAACTGCCTGCGCTTCGACGTGCGGGCGGACGGCCACCGGCCGGAAAAGGTTGCTTATGAAGTGGCCGCGACCGAGGGCACGGGCGTCCAGGAGCGCACGGTCGAGCCGGACATCCCGCTGCTCGGCACCGAGCCGGCCTCCGGCGGCGGCCCGGGCCTGCCGGAGTACGTCTGGCGCCTGCGCCGCCAGGGCACGATCGACGAGGCCGAGCTGACCGCGCGCGCCCAGGCCAGGGCCAACGAGCTTTCGATGCGCGTCCAGGGCGACGGCGAGCTCGACGGCACGCTCTACGGCCACGTGCTGCAGGTCGGCGGGCTGGTCCCCGTGGATGGCGTGGGCGACCGCCTGAACGGCCTCTATTACGTCGATTCGGTTTCGCATCACTTTTCGACCGAGGGCTACAGCCAGAGCTTCCGGGTTCTGCGCAACGCCTACGGCGACAACGTCCCCTCCGGACCGCTCGGCGGACTGTCTGCGTCGGTGTCCGTCTCGTTCTCGTTCGGTTTCTGATCCTGGAGACACGCCGTGGATGAGCTGCTCCAACAGGTTGCCAAGCAGGTCCAGAAGAAGTACTACGGAAAGTTCCGCGGCTTCGTCGTGGACAACCAGGACCCGGAGAAGCGCGGGCGTTTGAAAGTGAAGGTCCCGTCGATCCTTGCCGAGACCGAGACCGGCTGGGCGCTGCCGTGCGTGCCGTTCGGCGGCCTCCCGGGCCACGGCCTGTTCCTCATCCCGGAGGTCGACGCGCAGCTCTGGATCGAGTTCGAGGAGGGCGAGCTCTCGCGGCCGATCTGGACCGGGACCTTCTGGCAGCAGGCTGGCGATCCGCCGGCCGAGGCCACCGAGGGCGACGGCACGAAGACGCGCCTGCTCAAGACGCCCGGCGGCCACGTCCTCCGCTTCGACGACGAGAGCGACAAGGAGAAGCTCCAGCTCCTCCATCCGGGCGGTACCGAGATCGCGATCGACGAGAAGGGCATCCTCACGCTCACCGACCAGGGCGGCTCGAAGGTGACGCTCGATCCCGACGCCGGCAAGCTGATCGTCGAGGATTCGAACGGCAACACGCTCACCATGGATTCGAGCGGCACGCTCGTCGAAGACAAGAACGGCAACAAGATCGAGATGGCCGCGGCGGGCATCAACGTCGAGGGCCAGAAGATCGTGATCAAGGGCTCGCAGGTGGTCCTCGGCGGCGACGCCGGCGAGCCGATCATCAAGGGCCAGAGCTTCCTCACCCTGTTCGCCACCCACGTCCATCCGACCTCGGCGCCCGGCGCTCCGACCGGCCCGCCGATTCCCCAGGGAGAGATGTCGAGCCTCTCCCAGAAGGTGATGACCGCATGAGACGCCTCGCGGATCCTCCGTATCTCGCGTTCCCCTTCCGCGTGAGCGACAGCGGGCCGGAGCTTTCCGACCGCAGCCGCCACCTGCGGGAGCAGATCGAGCAGGTGCTGTTCACCAATCCCGGGGAGCGCGTGTTCCGGCCGGACTTCGGCGCGGGCATCCGCACCCTGATCTTCGAGCCGAACACCTCGCCGCTGTGGACGATCACGCGCAAGCGGCTGATCGCTTCGCTGGCGGATGCCTTGAAGGGCGAGGTCGATCCGCGCAGCCTCACGATCGACGTCACCGGCGAGGAAGAAAAGGTTTTCGTCAACATCGCGTACACGCTCGCGACGCTCGGCCATACCGAGCAGCAGCGCTTTTCGGTGAGCGCCTGAGGAGGCGGCCATGGCGGACACACCGGTCCAGGATCTCGAGTTCCAGGGGCAGTGCCCCGACTGCGGCAGCCGCCGCGTCGAGCTGCCCCGCGCCCTGCCCCCGGTCGGCGACGACTTCGACTGGCGGGTGCGCGATTACGACGGCTTCCGCGTCTTCCTCCTGGAAGAGCTCGCCGCCCGCTTCCCCGAGCGCTCGCGCTGGACGCCGGCCGATGTGGAAGTCACCCTCATCGAGGCGCTCTCGGCGGTGCTCGACCAGCTTTCCGACACGCTCGACCGCGTCTCGTCCGAGGCCTATCTCGAAACCGCGCGGCGGCCGGAGTCGGTCCGCCGCCTGCTCAAGATGATCGGCGCCGATCCTCTGGGCTCCAATTCCGACGAGCCCCCGGCCGACCGGCTCGCCCGCGAAAAGGAGCTGGACCTCTACTGGCAGAGCCATCCCGAGGCCATGGAAGCCGCGCGCCGCGCCGGGCCGCTGGCCATCCGCCGGCAGCGCCGCATGGTCACGACGGACGACTACGCGAACCGCCTCTCGGACCACCCGCTCGTGCTCCGCGCCCACTCCTGGACCGATTGGAGCGGCACCTGGACGACCGTCCACGTCGCGGTCGTGGCCTGGGAAGAGCACCGGCTCGACGACGCGCCGGAGCTGCCCCAGGACCTGATCGACGAGGTCGAGGAGTTCCACCGCGAGCACCGCCTGCCGGTGCCGCTGTGGTCCGGCAAGCCCACGATCCGCCAGGTGCTGAGTCTGTATCTCGGCGCCTACCGCATGGCCGGCCAGGAGGTGCTCCTGGAGGACGCGGTGCCGGTGGGCGTGATTCTCGCGCTGACCCTCGTGGTGGACGAGCGCTTCTTCCGCTCCGAGGTGCGGCGCGCGGTCGAGCAGGCGCTGGGCCGCGGCCCCGGCGGCTTCTTCGAGCCCGGCCGCCTGCGCTTCGGCGAGGACCTGCACGCGAGCGACGTCTTCGAGGCCCTGATGGGCGTCGAGGGGGTCGTGGACATCACGCTCGACCGCTTCAAGCGCGTGGGCGCGGCCCACCCCGACCGCTCGGCCGAGGGTTTCATCCCGCTCCGCGGTCTCGAGGTCGCGGTCTGCGACAACGACCCGGTCCGGCCCGGCCGCGGCTACTTCCGACTCGATCTCTGCGGAGGGCGGAGAGGATGAGCGATTCAACGAGCGACCTTACCCGATGGAACCGCGCGGGCCTGCCGCGCTTCCGATACGTCGACGGCAACGCGGCCGCCTGGCTGGAGGAGCTGCGCCTCGCGCTCCTCGCGCGCAACCTGGAGCCGCTTCTCGATCCGAACCAGCCCGACCCTGCGTCGAGCCTCGACTGGTGGAAGGAGATCTGGCGCAAGCCGCCCGCGGATTCGCAGGGCCAGGTCTTCGTCAAGCAGATCCTCGACCAGGCGGAGACGCGGCTGCGCTGGCAGGCGCCCGAAGGCGCCGGCCCGCTCTGGGTGCGTCCGCCGGTAAGGCCGGAGCTCGAAACCGAGCACAGCACGCGCCTGCGCGAACAATACGAAGCAGGCCGCGGCGACCTCGCCTGGGAGATCGTGCGCTCGTTCGCCCGCGGCGTCCATGTGCTCACCGAGCACCTCGACGCCTACGCCAACGAGGGCTATCTCGGCACCGCAACGCAGTGGGAGAACGTCCGCCGGCTCATCGCCATGCTCGACGTTCGTCCGGCGCCGCCCGCCTCGGCCTCGACCGTTCTGGTGCTGGAGGCCAAGGGCATCGGTACGGTTGCGAAAGGTTTTCAGATCAAGCACTCGCCCCCGGACGGCGGCGCGCCGGTGATCTTCGAGACGCTCGACGACCTGGAGGTCGATCCCGGCCTGAACGCCCTGCGTCCGCTCGATCACGACCGGAGCACCGCCGTCACCCAGGGGACCCGGATCGAGCTGGAGGGCCGCGTCAAGGGTCTCAAGGCCGGCGAGCCGCTCGTGCTGGAAGACGAGCGCAGCGGCGAGCTTCACGCCTACCTGATCCAGTCCGTGTCCGAAGAGGAGACGGTCACGCGCGTGGACGTCACTCCGCCGGTCAAGAGCGGCATTCCGAAAGGTTATGCCCGGGTCCACGCCACGCCGCGCGAGCGCCTCGCGCCGCTCGCTCCGGCTTCCAAGGGCGCCGAGGTAGGCAAG
This sequence comes from Thermoanaerobaculia bacterium, assembly GCA_036266195.1. Classification (GTDB taxonomy): domain Bacteria; phylum Acidobacteriota; class Thermoanaerobaculia; order Multivoradales; family UBA5704; genus DATMER01. Next base: position 7,064 of record DATANP010000599.1, read on the forward strand.
TCGCTGCAACTGGCCGAGGAGCCCGCGGGGCTTCAGCCCGGCGACGTGGTCTGGATCAGCGACGGCCACCAGCCGATCTATCGCAAGGTGCAGCAGGTCCGCGGCCGGCGGATCATCCTGGACGCCGGGATCGGCGATCTGCGGGCCGACCTGACCGTCGTGGGCCGGCCGATCGTGCTCTCAGTCACCGATATCGGGCAGCGCGAGATCGAACACGACACCTCCGGCACCCTCCAGTCCACCATCCTCGCGATCCGCGTGGCCGGCGATTGGACGCGCCTCGCGAACGACTGGCTGGCCGACAAGGTCGTGACCACCGGGGGCAACCCCCTGCCGCTCTTCCAGGTGATCAGCGCCGACTACCGGCCGGTGGGAAGCGTGACCGACAACGAAGGGCATCTCGACCCCAACGGCGGCTACACCGTTCTGCGTCTCAAGTGGACGCACCAGAGCAACCTCTCGAACCCGCAGGCCCTCCTGGCGCCGCCGCCCGGCGGCGGCCTCTGGCGGGCGGACCGCTTCCTGGAGAAGCCCTCCGGCAAGCTGCCCGCGGAGATCGTCTCGGCCCTGCCCAAGAAGGCCGCGGCCGGCGACGTGGCGGTGGTGGCGAGCGGCTCGACCCTGGCCTGGACGCGCCTCGCGGCCGTCGAAGCCGACGCCGACGCGGGCACCGCGCTGCTGCGGGCCGGCGAGGGTGGCTGGAAGGACCGCGGCGGCGGACCGTTTTTCCTGGCCGAGACCCGCGTCTTCACCAAGTTCGAGCGCTCCGCCCGCGTCCTCGGCTGGTCCGCGAACAACACGCCGATCACGGGCACCGAGGTCCCCCTGCCGGCCAATGTCCCGGCCGCCCTCCGTCCGGGACGGACCGTGGTGGTGGAGCTGGACGATCAGCCTTCCGCCGCTCTGGCTTCGCGGGTGATCGCCGTGGCCAACGCCAAGGCGACCCTCGACCGTCCGCTGCCGGCAGGCGCCCGCTTCGACAACCTGGTCCTGCGCGCCAACGCGGTGCTCTCCGGCCATGGCGAGGCCAAGGGCGAGCGGGCTCTCGGCAGCGGCGACGCGTCGCGCTCGCACCAGACCTTCCGGTTCGACGAGAAGGGCGTCTCCTTCGTGGCCGATCCCGCGCAGCCCTCGGGCGTGCGCGCGGCCATCGAGGTCCGCATCGCCAACCGGGTCTGGCAGCAGGTGCCGACCCTCGCCGACTCCGGCCCGGCCGACCCGCACTACACCGTGCGCATGACCGAGGACGGCGGCATCGAGCTGGCATTCGGCGACGGCCGCAACGGGCGCCGTCTGCCCACAGGCGTCAACAACGTGCGCCTGGCCTGGCGCTCGGGCACCGGCCTCGCCGGCAACCTGCCCTGGGGCAGGCTGGTCAAGGCGGCCCGGCCCAACCCGCTGATCGAAGCCGTGCGCCAGCCCCTGCCGGCCACGGGCGGCAACGACATGGAAAGCGTCGAATCCATGCGGGCCACGGCTCCGGCCAGCGTCTCGACCCTGGGCCGCGCCGTGTCGCTGGGCGACTATGGGCGCCTGGCCGCGAGCCAGAGCAGCGTCTGGCAGGCCGCGGCGTTTTCCATGCCGACCGGACTCGCCCGCAAGGACAGCGTGCGGGTCGTGGTCGTGCCGGCCGGCGGCGGCCAGCTCGGCGCGCTGGCGGCCCAGATTCAGGCGTTCCTGGAGTCGCACGCGCTGCCTGGCGTGGCCGTCAAGGTCGATCCCTACCGCTCCGTGGGCTTCAGCCTGCGGGTCGAGCTGCAGATCGTGACCGCCGAGTTCGACCCCGAGCGGGTGTCGGACACGGTCCGCGCGCGCCTCCTGGCCGCCTTCGGCCTGCGCGCGCGCAAGCTCGGCCAGGCCCTGCGCCTGTCCGAGGTCTTCCGCATCGTCGAGGGGGTGCCGGGCGTGGCGAACTCCCTCTGTGTCCTCGACAACGATCCGAAGAAGGTCCGCGTGGACGCGCCGGCGGACAGGGTGGCCCACCTCGACGCCAGCACCTCCTCGCTGACCATCCTTCACAGGGAGTTCGAGCTGTGATCACCGATCCGCAAACCGCCATGGGGCGCCAGCTCTACGCGCTCCTCCCCGAGGTCTACCGCAGCCGGGACAACGGCGACCTGGCCGGCCTGCTCGACGGGCTCGGTCATGTGCTGGGCCTCGTCCGCTCCACCCTGGAGCAGCGGCTCGCCGACTCGTTTCCGGACGAGCCGCTCTCCGGGCGCGCCTGCCAGCCCTGGCTCCTGCCGTACTTCGCCGAGCTGGTGGACGCCCGCCTCGTCTCGCCCGACCCGTCGGGCCAGCGCGCCGAGGTGGCGAACGCCATCGGCTGGCGGCAGGTGAAGGGCACGCTCGCGAACGTCGAACAGGTGGCCCAGGACGTCGGCCGCTTCGAGGTCGAGGTGCAGGAGGGCTGGAAGCGCGTGGCCGTGACGCCGCGCACCGGCTGGTCGCTGCCTTCGAGAGCCACGGGCAAGCCGGGCGCCGACCCCTTCGCCGTGGACCGGCCGCTGGGCACCGTGGCGTTCGGGCTCCACGCCCGCGCCGTCCAGCCGAAGAGCAAGGACGACCCGGCGGCGCACCGCTTCCTGAACCGCGACATCCTCTGGCGCCAGGCGAACCCGCATGGCACGCCGTGCTTCCCGGGCAGCTATGAGGATCCGTCAGCGCGCACCGTGGATCTGCGCTCGCCCGACTGGCGCAAGGGCCACCACCATCCGCGCCGGCTGCTGCTCTACTTTCCGCCGCCCGCCGGCTTCTTCCAGCCCGGCGCGGTTGCGATCAACTGGACCGACTGGGACACGGCCTCGCAGGAGCTGGATGCCCGCATCGCCGACCTCAAGGCCGCGGGCGTGGATCTGCTGCCGATCAGCGGCGGCCGAGTCATCGAACGGCTGAAGGAAGGAAATCTGCCGGTCCTCTACCGCATCCGCAAGAACGACGACGTCCTGGCGGAGCGCACCACCGAGCCGGACGGCACCGTGTTGACCCGCCTGCTCCTCAAGAACCAGTGGTTGGAGGAGCGCCTGGACTCAGGCCTCCGCGAGCTGCGGTCACTCGGCGACGTGGTGCAGATCCAGGGCAACGTTTCCCTGGCGGGAGCGAAGACCTGGGTCTTCGAAAACCTTGCCTTCCTCGGCAAGATCGACGTGGCGCAGGGCCGGCTGGTGCTGCGAGGCGCGGCGGTGAACCGCGTCTCCGCCGCCGGCAACGACCTCGAAGAGCCGGTGGTGGACGCCGTGGGCTCGTTGTTCGGAGAGCTCGGCACGGCCGGCCTCGCGCGGCTGGAATACGTCACCGTGCTCGGCACCCTCGCCGCCGGGCGGCTCCAGGCGAGCGATTCGATCCTTGGGGGAGCGGTAACGGTTCCCAAGCCTTCGGATCCCGAGCTCGACCACTGCGTCCGCTACTCGCGGATCGACGCCTCCACGGCCAACGTGGTGACGCGCTACTGCACCTCTTCGAAACCTTTGTACGTGGAGCTCGACTTCGACGACGGCCGACGGCCCGCGCACTTCGGCGAGCCCGGCTGCGGAGTGCTCCATCCGGCCTGCCCGCGGGCGATCCGCTCCGGCGCCGAGGACGGGGGAGAGATGGGCGCCTTCCACGACCGCCGCTACTCGCTCGCCCTCGACGCGGTGAGCGCGAAGCTCCAGGACTTCCTGCCGCTCGGACTCGACGCGGTTCTGATCCCGGATCCGCGCCTGCATGGCGTTCCTCCGGCTCTGAAAACGTAATAGTCCTAGAGAGAGCGTAAACAGAGAGGGGCGTCATGAAGACACAGATCTCCAGAGACGGGTATCGCCGCGACAAGCGGTACTCCGGTGTTTATCAGCAGCAGGGCCGACTGATCACGGACAGCGATTGGAACGAGCTGGTCGACACCGTCAAGGCGCGCGTGGACGAGGCGCTCGTCGACGTCGTCGGCACCGGCAGCCCCAAGGGGCGCGCGGCCACGATCCAGATGGTGGTCACCACGCCGAAGATCGTCCCCGGCACCGTCTATGCGGGCGGCCTCGAAGCCCAGGTCGCCGACCCGCCCGGAGTGATCGGACCATTCGATTACAGCCTGCAGGCGGACTTCCCGTCCGCGCCGCCCCTTCCTGCCCTGAACACGGCTTACCGGTTCTACGTCGACGCCTGGGACCGGCCGGTGGGGTCTCTGGAGGACGACGGTCTGCGCGATCCGGCGCTGCACGGCGCCGACACCTGCACGCGCACCCAGACGATGGCCCAGGTCAAGTGGTGCCCGGTTGCCAAGAACCCGGAAAACCCGGCCGACAATCCGGGCCAGGGCGACGCCCGGTTGACGATCAAATATCCTTCCGGCGGCACCCAGGGCACAGCCGACGCCTGCGACCCCAAGGCCCAGGAGGTGGACCCGGTCGGCGGCGACTTCCTCTTCCGCGTCGAGGTCCACGACGTGCGCTGGCCGGCGGGCGCGGCACCCAACGCGCCCAACCGCATCGTGATCAAATGGTCCCGCGAGAACGGCGCCGAACAGTACGCCTTCGCGGACATGCCGGACTGGTTCAAGACCGGTCCGTGGATCTACGAGCTCTACGACGTCGAATCCGAGAAGCATCTCGGCTTCCACCTGGCGACCACGAACTGGACGCCGAAGCGGGGAACGCTGACGACGACGCTGCCGTCGACCGCGCCGGCGGGCACGATGGTGCGCCGCTGGGAGGGCTACAGCGTCCTGGTGCGCTCGGGCAGCGTGTGGAGCATCTCCGCCGCCAACGGCGAGAAGACCGCGGACACGGCCGGCGGCGCGGACGTGCAGGTCGCCAGCGCCATGACCGTCTCGCTCACCGATCTCGAATTCACGCTGGACTTCCAGAACAAGATTCTTCTGCCGGGCGACTTCTGGTCCACGCCGGTGCGCCGCGCGACGTACCAGGCCGGCCTCGAGCTGCTCAAGTTCGCGCTGCCTGCGGGGATCGTCCACCGCTACGTGACGCTGGCCGAGGTGTTGACCACCAATCAGTTGAAGGCCCGCACTGCGCAGGAGCAGCGCAAGCTGGCCTTCCCGCGCCTGAGCGAGCTCGATGCCGCGGACATGGGCTATTCGACGACCTGCACGAGCGGCCTGTTCGACAGCACGCACGACACCGTGAAGAAGGCGCTCGACCGGCTGTGCTCGATCGGCGCCGTCCACGTGGGCTATACGAAACCCTCCGACAACTCGGTTTACAAGGGCAACGCTCCCGCCACGGTCAAGGACGCCCTGGATCTGCTCGCCAACGTCACATCCGACGACATCGGCTACACCACGACCTGCACGAGCGGCCTGTTCGACAACACGCACAACACGGTGGAAAAGGCTCTGAACCGGCTGTGTGCGATCAATGCCACGCACGTGGGCTTCACCAAGCCGGCCGATACGTCGGTATTCCAGGGGGCTACGCCGACCACCGTGGCCCAGGCGCTGGGCCTGCTGGCGGATGTGAAATCGCAGCAGATCTCCTACACGCCGGCCTCGAACCCGAACAACGTCCATGAGGTCAAGGCGGCGCTCGACGAGCTCTATGCCCGGCCCGTGCAGAACGGCAGCCGCGTCTACATCGGCCAGAACGGGCAGTTTGCCAGCATCGATCTCGCCGTCAGCGCCTTGCTGGCCCAGAACAAGAAAGACATGGCGCTCGCCCTGCTGCCCGGGGACCATGCGCTGCCCGCGGACTGGAACCCGGGCAACCTCACGGACGTGCACCTGAGCATCCTCGGACTGGGCGGCGCGACGCGGCTGAAGGTCCCCCAAGGGACGATCGGATTCAACTCCCTGGCCTCCTTCCGGCTCGACCAGACGACCGTCGTGTTCGAAAACTCGTCCTTCACCTTCAACCAGTGCCGGGAAGTCTTCCTGAACAACAACGTCCTGGAAGGCTCCCGCATGTCCTTCAGGCCCGTCATCTTCCTGGTCGGGACCCAGGACGTGGCGATCCGGGGAAACGTGATCGATACGCAATGGGAGGCGACGGACACGAACCTCGTCGCGATTCTGCAGCTCGGCTCCTTTGAAGACATCCCGGACCTGTTCGCCGCGGGCCTCTCCGAGTTCCGCGTCCGTGCCCGCACCCTCAGTCAGACGCTGCTGAACCTTCCGGCCAGCACCCGGACGCCCATCGGCACGGGGATCGTCAGCCGCGCCACGTCGAACACCGGCATCAGCACCGAAGAGCGCGAAGCGTATCAAAGCCTCGGCAACGCCATCGCCGGAGTGAACCCGGTGGACACCGTGCGCTCCTGGTTCGAGCGGATCCGCCAACTGGCCTATGCGAAGAACCCGGGTACGTCGATCGTGCTGAATTCCCACATGGGACCCACCGCCATCCAGAACAACCGGATCACCGGCCTGATCGGCCTGCTTTCGCTGCCGAAGGCGAATACCACCCTGCTCGGTACCAGCCTCAGCGGCTTCTACAACAACTTCCAGAGCGGCAGGCTCAGCCTCGTCCAGAACCGTTACACCCTGCAGATCAGCGGCAACGTGATGGCCGGCATCCGCGGCGGAGAGACCCTGACCAACACGCTGCGAGGGGTTGCCAACAACGGGAATTTCGAGACCCTGTCCGGGATGTTCAAGACGCTCGACATGACCAACAACGTGATCGAGAACGAGGACAACCTCTTCCTGGCCGAAGAGATCAACCTGCACGGCAACAACTTCACGTCTCTGCAAGCTCCAATCGTATCTGGGGGGTTTCCGCCGCAGGCGCAGGGCCTCATAGGCTGGCTGATCGGGTCCAGCGCGACCGTGAACGACAACCGCGCCAGACTCAACCTCATCGCTGGCTCCATCATTCAGAGCGGCATCGTCTCGCACGCAAACAACACGATGTTCAACTCGAATTTTCGGATCGGTATCGGGTTCATCATCATCGGCTAGAGGTCGGCCGTGCAGACGTTCGAAAGGAAGCCGCAGGCCGCGCCGGCGCGGCTCCAGACCAAGCTCACCGTCAACAAGCCGGGCGACGAGCACGAGCGCGAGGCCGACCGGGTCGCCGACGAGGTGGCCCGGGGCGGCAACGCCTCGGTCTCGCCGTCCGCTCCGCCCATTCCGCCAGCGACGCCGTCCGCGCAGAGAACCGCGCCGGACAGCGTCCATCAGACCCTGAACGCTCCGGGCCGGCCGCTGGCGGCGAACGTGCGCGACCGGTTCGAATCCCGCTTCGGCTTCGACTTCGGCAGCGTCCGCATCCACGCCGACAGCCCGTCGGCCCGCGACGTCTCGGCCCGCGCCTATACGGTGGGCTCGCACATCGCGTTCGCTCCGGGCGAGCTCGCGCCGGGTACCGCGTCGGGCGACCGCCTGCTCGCGCACGAGCTGACCCACGTCGTGCAGCAGGCCGGAGCGCCGGCCCGGCTCCAGCGCGACGACACCGGCAAGAAAAAAGAGGATGAGACCGAGGAGCCGAACCCGATCGCCGACTGGAAGCTCTCGGACGGCTCCATCGTCCTGATCCGGACCGACACCCAGGCGATCCTCATCCCCGGCGGCAAGCTGGTCTGGACGCCCGACGCCAAGGCGCAGGCGGCGTTCGAAGCCTCCAAGGGCCATCTCGCCACCGACCTCGGCACCCTTTTCGAGGTCCCGGCCACGGGCGCCTCCGGCACCCGCATCTTCAAGGCGGGCAAGCGCACGGCCCTCATCCTCGACGCCGGCTCCAACCCCATGCGGGCCGTGCCCGGCGCGGTCTACCTGAGCGAGTTCCAGGCGGTGCTGGCCAACCTGAGCATCACCAAGCTGGAGCGGCTCCAGGTCATCCACGTCCACAAGGACCACGTGTCCGAGATCCCGCAACTCGTGGGGCAGTACAACATCCGGCCCCAGGACCTGATCATCCCGGCGCCCTACGTGGGCGTGAACCGCGACATCCGCCAGGTGGTGACGGCCCTCCAGACCACCACCGACGCGGCGCTCACCAGCCTCGGCTACGGCACGGGCTGGAACCCGGGGACGAAGCTGAAGGACCAGGGCGGGGCCGGCGACGTGTTCCGCTACAGCTACAAGGTCGGCGACCTGGTGGTCGAGAACGTGGCGCTGCGCTCGGCCCTGAGCACCACCGCGCGCAACCCCGACCTGGCCTCCTACCTGACCAAGGTCACCCGCACCACCGACCAGGCCAAGGTGGTCGTCCTCGGCGACCTGCGCGGGGCCGACCTGGACGCGATCCGCACCGCCATGGAAAACGCGAAGTCCGGCTCCTGGGCCGAGTTCTTCAGCGGCGTGACGACCCTGAGCGGCTTCTCCCACCACGTGGGCGCCGCCAAGGACGCCGACGTCGCCGGCCTGCTCGGCCTGCTCGACGTCACACTGCTGCGCAACGGCAAGCTGCGAGTGGTGGAGCAGACCAACACCGCGGAGCACTCGCAGGCGCGGGCCGACACCATCGAAGTGGTGCGCCGGCTGGGCATCGAGCTGGTCACCACCGAGATGCCCGGGGCGGCCCCGTCGGCGGCCGGAGCGAGCAAGTCGGCCGTCTCGTCGCGCGGGCCGTCGGGCACCACCTACACCACGATCAACTCGGACCTGACCACGGCCCTCGGCCGCATCCAGCGCCTGATCGCCGCGCGGCAGACGATCGAGACCTGGCGCCCGTGGTTCGAGGAGGCCGGCGGCAAGAAGGCCGTGGAGGACATCCTGCCGCAGATCGACCAGTCGATCCAGTCCCTGCAGCAAGGGGCGCGGACCGCGGCCGAGGCCGCCCTGCGGGTGCGCACCGGCGGCAATCAGCTCACCGGGGGAGGCCGCGACTACAGCACGGCCACAGGCGGCACGCGGGCGACGACCCTCGACACGGCGCTCCGGGGCATCCCGGGAACGACCACGGCCGAGACCTCTCTCGGCACCAAGGGCTTCGATTTCCTGGAGGAGCTGCGGCGCCGGCCCGAAAAGGACATCCCGCTGGCCGTGGCCCTGAACGCGGCCATGACCCGCGGCGAGTACAGCGAAAAAGCCTTCCGCTACATGCTGGCCTCGCTCGACCCGGCGACGCGCGACTCGCTGCTCCTCGATCCCCGCGGCGGGCCGGCGGCCAAGGTCAAGACCTTCGAGCGCGTGCGGGCGACCTTCGGATTCCGCTCCAGCGTGCTCGGCACCGGCGAGATCCTGGCGGTGCCCAGCCACTTCTCGCCGGGCGCGAAGGCGGCGACGCGCGGCGTCGGCGGCTTCCTGGCCTTCCTGGAGATCTTCAACTCCCTGATCGTGCCCGGCGTGCAGGCGTACCAGACCGGCCAGCGCATCTATACCAGCAAGAACCTGCTCCCCTTCCTGCGCCGCCTGCTCTTCTGGCAGCAGGCCGGCGTGGCGCCGAAGGCCGTGGGCGTCGACGAGGGCATCACGGATCAGACCTATGAAAAAGATTACGCGAAGGTCGTCAAGGGGCTGAACGATCAATCCCTCGACGCGCTCTACTTCGAAGAGCCGGTGCTCTCCGACGTGGACGTCTTCAAGTTCGGAGCGTGGCTGGCGTACAACGTCCGCAACTTCGACGAGTTCGCGGTCCTCTTCAAGGACTCGGCCCAGGACGCCATCACCTGGGAGTCGCCGGAGAAGGGCGACTGGCGCAAAGCCGTCTGGAAGGTGCGCGTGGGCCGCTACGAGACCTCGGGCGAGAACCACGTCGAAGAATCCTGGTACGAGCACCCGAAGCTGACCGAGCTGATGCAGGCGGTCGTCTCGAGGATCATCACGAACACCGATGAGCTCGTCAAGGCGGGCAGCTATTCGGATGAGACGAAGAACCGCATCGGATACCTGACCGGTTACGAGAGTGGCCGCCATGGCACGCGGGCGAAGCTCGCCACGCCGGCCGAATCCACCGAGGTCGAGGTCGAGACCTTCGGCAACGAGCGCCATTCGCGGCTCAAGCGGACGGTCAAGTGGTGGTCGCCGCCGCAGTTCTACGTCGAGGAGGTCAGCGGAGACGAAGCGCGGGTCAAGGGTGCGGACTACAACACCTACGCCAACCTGCGCGGCCTGGAGACGGAGTACCGGGAGCTGGGCCTGGGCCAGTATGGCAGCACCCACAGCGTAAGCGTGGCCGGCAACCTCGCCGGCAGCGTCTGGATCCACCTCTCGCTGCTCGAAGGCATCGGCGTGCCGCTGCGCAAGCCCGTGCCCAAGGGAGCGCTCACGGCGCCGTGATGATAGGGTTGGCGGCATGATCGATCCCGCCAACCCCTTCGCCGCCTACATCGCCTCCATCCTCGACGCCCTCGGCCCGCGCGACCCCATGGAGGTCCTGACCGAGATGCCGGAGACCCTCCGCAAGGCCGTGTCCGGCCTGACGCCCGAGCAGGAAGGCATGCCCGAAAAGCCCGGCAAGTGGTCGATCCGGCAGGTGGTCCAGCACCTCGCCGACTCCGAGCTGGTCGGAGGCTTCCGCTTCCGCATGGTCCTCGCCCACGACGGCCCCGAGCTGCCCGGCTACGACCAGGACCTCTTCGCCCAGCGCTTAAGGTACGAGGAGTCGGACATGCCCACCGCGCTGAACGATTTCGAGACCCTCCGGAGGTCGAACCTCCGTCTCCTCCGCCGCGCCACGCCGGAGGATCTGAAGCGCGTGTCGCACCACTCCGAACGCGGCGACGAGCCGCTGGAGTACATGATCCGCCTCTACGCCGGGCACGACCGCAAGCACCTGGGGCAGATCGCAAGAATTCGGCAGGCGATCGGGGCGCCGGCGGTTTAAGATTTCACTGCATCGGGATGAATTGGCAGGACTACAGTGAAGTAGGAACGCCCTTCGTCGAACTCAAACCGAGGCTCCGGTGAACCGTTGGCCGCCATGGCCCGGAAGATCTTGGGAATTCCGGTACTGCGGGTCTCTGCGAGCTTCAGCTCCTTGAGCAACTCGCCGATGCGCCGGTTCCGGGCAGGAACCTGAGGGATGCGGCGTCCGGGCGCGAAGTCCTCCGTCTTGAGACCGGGTACCGGGCCTGGGTAGCTGGTTATCACCAACTCGGTAGGGTAGAGATAGACCTTGGTAGGCTGTTCCGCCCGATAGTCGCGGTGGTGGACGGCATTGACAACCGCCTCCTCGATGGCAGCAAAGGGGTAGGCATCCCAGGTTGTTGCCTCCGGTCGATCGGGATGCTTGCGCACGAACTGTCCCACCAGAGTGCGCAAAACTCCGAGGCAGTCGCGCACCTGACGGTGAACAGGGCCCCGGAAGATGCGCTCTTCGAGGATGTCGCCGCCTGCGTCATCTTCGAACCGGACGACGTCAATCCGGGCACCGGGAAAATGACGATCCGGATCATCGCTGAAGAAAAGAAGGGCGACGTTGCGCGGCGCCTCATGGCCATTCATTCGGTAGACGAGTTGCATGGCCCGGTACATCTCCCGATCGTCGGGCTCGTCAATGAGGGCGCTGCCGACTTCCTTCAAGAGCTCGCGGACGAGAGTGGAACGCAGGTCGTACATGTCGAATCGCGGAGCCGGCTGGTCGTCGAACGGCACCCAGCGGGTCATCTGCAGGAGCTCCGTCAGCACGGTGCCTCTCGCTTCGACGGTCTTCGAGCCGAGACGGACCCAGAAGCGGCGGTCTCCTGCCCGCGCTCCCGGCAGACTGTGCGGCCGGTTGAAGCTGCCGTGAGCCCAGACGGCCAGAATGTGCCGGCCATCTACGACCTCGTGGGAAAGGACGGGCTGATAGACAGGATCCATCCGCTGGCAGTTGCCGCGGATCCAGCGCTGGATCCGCTCCAGGGATGACGGATCGAGCCCTTTCGGGGGCAGTTGGGCGACGCCGTCCTTCTCCTCGACCCCGAGGATGATGTAGCCGCCGTTGACGTTGTAGTAATCGTTCGCGAAGGCGCAAATGGTCTCCAGAACCTGCTGGGCTGTCGGGCCCTCGTTCCAACTGCTCTTGAATTCGACGCGAGCGGCCTCGACCCCACGGCGATAGAGGAGGTCGTAAACCGAAATCGGCAGAGCGCTGGTGGGAACCGCGCCTTCAGTCTCCATGAGCGGGCGTTTTCTCCTGGGCCGTCGGCCCTACAGGTGATACCGGTCACCTCCCGGTTGAAGACTTTAGCAGGTGGCGGCCTGAGAAGGTCCGCCCTGGACCAAGGTGCCCGGGCGATCCCCGCTGCCATCGCCGATTCCGGCGGCCCGTAGAAGGTTACAGCAGCCCATAGAAGGTTGCGGCGGCCCGTAGAAGGTTACGGCAGTCCGTAGAAGTTTCCGTGGGCCCGTAGAAGTTTCCGTGGGCCCGTAGAAGGTTATGCCGGCTCGTAGAAGTTTACGTCGGCCCGTAGAAAGGTTGCGCCGGCTCGTGGAAGTTTCCGTCGGCTCGTAGAAGTTTACGGCGGCCCATAGAAAGTTTCCGTGGGCTCGTAGAAGGTTACGTCGGCCTGTAGAAGTTTCCGGCGGCTCGCAGAAAGTTTCCGCCGACTCGTAGAAGTTTACGGCGCCCCGCAGAAGGTTACGGCAGCCCATAGAAAGTTTCCGCCGGCCCGTGGAAGTTTCCGTCGGCTCGTAGAAGGTTACGGCGACCCGTAGAAGGTTACGGCAGCCCGTAGAAAGTTTCCGGCGGCCCGTAGAAGTTTCCGCCGGCTCGTAGAAGCTTCCGCCGGCCCGTAGAAAGTTTCCGCCGGCCCGTAGAAGGTTGCGGCGGGCCGTAGAAGGTTACGACGACTCCGGCTCGACGACCCGGTGCCCGCAGACGCCGCAGCGGCCGGTGACGGCGGCAATCTCACCGGTCGTGCCGAGCAGCGCCTCGCCGCAGGACGGGCAGGCAAGGCCGAACTTCCGCACCCGACGCTCCTCCAACTGGGGAACGAAGATCGTAGCGGTTGCCAGCGTGGCGACCAGCGCGGCGAAGGCCGCGACTTCCGGCCAGACACCCCAGCGGTCGACGTCGATGCCTTTGAAAGAGCCCACTACCAAGGGAGCAAGCACGGGGATGAAGACGAAGAGGAAGGGCGTCATCCGTCCCCGGGCGGCACGTTGGAACGCCTGCTGCCGTTCGACAAGCTCGACGTGGGTCATGGCAATAGGATACCTCGAAAGTGCCGGGGAGCGCGGGTGCGCCCCCCGGTCCATCGACCTGGCTAGAAGTGCCAGCTCTCGTTCCGCGAGCCGGAGCCGGTGGACGGTACCGTGTAGGTACGGTTCGCGCCGGTCTCCCAGGTCACGGTGGCTCCCTGCTTCATGATGTACTTGTACTCGATGGCCGCGCCGCGGCTCGCGGTGAAGAAGACCGGGCCGCTCCAGGTGTCGCTGTCCACCCAGTTCAGCTTGACGGCCTTGTTCGTGTCCCAGCCGCCGAGCTCGGCCGAGCTGCCGACCACGTAGAGGTCCTGGCCCACGGAGGTCACGAAGCCGTTGACCGTGAAGTCCACCCGCACGGCGGCCTGGTCAGTGCAAGGCCGGGCGAGGAGCATCAGGGTCGATCGCGCCTGGACGCCGTAGGTCGAGCCCGTGATCTTGGGCAGGATCTGGCTGCTCCAGGTCGAAACCGCCGGGTCGTAATAGATATTGCCGGTGCCCTCGGCCCAGTCCGCGGTGTCCGCGAGCAGCCACCAGCATTTGCTGTTCGGGGCGGTCGGGATGGTGAAGTTGAGGTTGGTCCAGTAGGCGTTGTAGGCCACGTAGAGGTCCGGAGCGTCCGCCGGGCCGCCGGTCTCGGACGAGCTACCGTCGATCAGGAAGGCCAGGGTGTGCGAGGTCGAGCTCCAGTCCGGCGTGTCGGGCGAGGTGCCGTGCCAGGCCAGGTCCTTGTAGCCGTCGCTATCGTGGTCGGTGCCAGACACTGCGGTCGTGCGCCGCAGGCCGGGATGCGCCTTGCGGAAGTTGGCCAGCTTGCGGAAGAAGTTGTACATGCCGGGGTTGTCGATCTTCTTCTGCCAGTCGAGCCAGCCGCAGGTGTTGTCCGCCATGTAGGCGTTGTTGTTGCCGCTCTGGGTCTGGCGGAACTCGTCGCCCGCCAGGATCATGGGCACGCCGTGGTGGACCAGCAGGTGGGTCGCGAAGTTGCGGATCTGCCGCCGGCGCAGCACCTCATCCCCGCCGCTGTCCCAGGAGTCGTTCGTATCGCTGCCGCTGCTCGCGTCGGCGCCGGTCGGGTTGCAGGCGCCCGTGCCGTTCTGCTTGGTGTTGTAGGAGACCAGGTCGTTCAGCGTGAAGCCGTCGTGCGCGGTGATGAAGTTGACGCTCTCCTCGGGCGAACCGAAGCCGCTCCAGGTCGAGGTGATGGAGGAGCCGAGGCCGCCGGCCTGACTGTTGTCGCCCTTCTGCCACTTGCGCAGGTTGTCGCGATAGAAACCATTCCATTCCGACCAGCCGGAGGGGAACTGGCCCACGCCGTAGCCGCCCGTGTCCCAGGCCTCCGCTACGACTTTGAAGCCCTTGGTCTGCGCGAGCTGGGCGATCTGGACCAGTGTGGTGGCGTTCGAGTTGAACGTCCGGCCGTCGCTCCCCTCGCGGCCCAGCTCGTAGGCGAGGTCGAAGCGGAAGCCATCGACGCCCATCTGATCGTGCCAGTAGGTGAGGCTGTCGAGGATCAGGTTCCGTACCGCGGAGCGGCTGGCGTTGAGATTGTTCCCGGTGCCGGTCGATTCCCAGTAGCAGGTCTTGTCGTCGGCCAGAGTGTAATAGGTTGCATTGTCGAGGCCGCGCAGGTTGAAGTAGCGCACCGGGTTGCCCGAGCAGGCGCCGCCCTCGAACGTGTGATTGAAGACCACGTCGAGCCAGACCTCGACGCCCGCGGTGTGGTAGGCCTTGACCATCTCCTTGAATTTGGTCACCTGGCTGCCGTCCGTGGCCGTGCAGGTGGAGAAGTCCGGGCAGAGATACTCGCGGTTCGGCGCGAAAAACTGAGTGGTCATGTAGCCCCAGTAATTGATGCGGTCGGCGGTGGCGCCGCCCACGGGGTCGTCGTACTGCGGATACTCATGGACCGGCAGCAACTCGACCGCGGTCACGCCGAGACCGGAGAAGTAGGAGGCCCGGCCCTTGAAACCATCGTAGGTGCCGCGCTGGGTGGAGGTCACGGCCGAGTCGTTGCGCGTGAAGCCGCGCAGGTGGACCTCGTAGACGATCGAGTCCTTCATGGCCTTGTTGGGACGCACGTCGCCGGCCCAACTGAACGCGGCGTCGTTGACCACGATGGACTTGGGCATGACGCCCGCGCTGTCCACGAACGCATACGTATTGGTGCCGCCGAGGATGGCGGTGGAGTAGTGGTAATTCCCGTCGCCGCCCAGGACACGCTGGGGCTCGCCGGTGACCGCCTTGGCGTAGGGATCGGTGAGCAGCTTGTTGGGATTGAAACGGTTGCCGTTCGAGTCCACGTGCGAGATGAAGCCGACGTTGCTGCCCGCGGTCCAGCTCGCGTTGTAGGGCCAGTTCGGGCCCCAGGCGCGCAGACCGTAGTAGGCGCCGGCGCCGATGCCGGACACGGTCACGGTCCAGATGTGGTTGACCGTGTCGGTCTTGGTCATGGCATAGCGGCCGGTGGGCGTCGAGGCCGTGGGGCTGGAGAACGTCCAGACCTCGATGCGGGTGGCATTCTGGGAGAAGACCGCGAACTGGACGCCGCCGGTGACCGGGGTGGCGCCGAGGGGCGTCTGGGCGGTCGCCGCGCCGGTCAACATCGTCATCATGACGATGGCCAGCAGGGCGGCCCGGGTAAAGCGTTGGACAGACATGATGGGATCCTCCTGTTGCCGCAATTCGAAGCGGCTCAAATTCTGGACAGGCTACTTTAGCCCTTCCCTCTCCTCTTCGCCCCGGTCGCCGGGGTGGGGCCGGAGTATGATCTGCGGATGCGATCGGGCCTGAACCTGGACGAAATGGACCTCTATGCGGGGATCGCCGACGCCCGTCTCCAGGTGGACGAGTTCCACTTTGGCCGCGGCATCGCCTTGTCCCGCACCTTTGCTCATCTCTCCGCTCCCTTTCTCGCGGGATTCCTGCCGCGGCCCGCCCGGTATCTCGGGGATGCCGCTGTGTTCGAGCCCAAGAGTTTCGACATCCTGGCGCAGCTCCATATTCCCGAGGATGCCGTTCCACTGGAAGGTCTGGACCGGTTGAACACGGTCTGGTGGCTGGCGCTGCTTCTGCGGCTGCGGACCACGCCGCACCTGAGCGTGGTGGGGTTGTCGAGCGAGCCGTTCGGAGGAGACCCGAGAGCCTGGCGGGGCGCCGGTTTCTGGCCGGTCGAGGCGGAGCCCCGCCGCGTCGAGCTGGCTCCCGGAGCCCGGGGCGAGATCACCCGGGAGGACCTGGAGTGGGTGGCGCGCTGTTGGATTCCCGCCGGCCGCCTGATGAGGGAGCGCGAGGACCTCCACAAGGCGGTCCGCAACTTCGACCGGAGCTGCTTCGCTCCCGGTCCGGCCGACGCCCTTCAACTCCTCTGGGCCTCGCTCGCCAGTCTCTTCCTTCCCGACGAGGAAGACGACGGCAGCCGCCTTATCTCAAACCTGGCGACCTTCCTGGAGATCCCCGCCGCGGAGCGCGCCGCCTTCCTGGACAGCGCGACCGATCTCTTGGATGCCCGGCTGGCCTCGCTCGAAGGCGCCATCGGCGACCTGGAGGAGCCGGTTGCCAGGACCTGTGGGCTGGTCCGACAGACGCTGACCCGGATCTTCGACAACGGCTACGTGCCGACGATCCCGGAGCTGGAGGCGGGACTCCAGGCACATTGAGATGGAGGACGCCTTGACTCGGAAGGCGTCGCTGTTCATAATCTCTGACTCCTATCCCCTGAAGCATCTGAATCCGGTCTGCTGATCTCGTCCATTTCGGGATTGAAACCTGTGATTCGAGCGCGGCGCTCGTAGGGAAGCTCTTTCTCTCTCCGGGTCGCGGCCGAAGGAGAGAGCGTCCTTGGCGATGACGCGTCGTGTGGCCGTACGCGCGGGAACCTGTCTTGCGTTCCTCGTTCTGCTGGGCGCTCCCTTGCTGGGCGGCCGTTTCCGGCTGTCCAACCCGGAGTCTCCGGTCTACTATCGCTACGCCGTCATCGCGGGCGAGAGGATCCAACTCGTCGAGGGAACCCGGGTTGCCGGCAATCTCCACTCGAACGGCGATGTGAGCACCGCCTCCGGCGTCCTGATCGACGGCGACGCTTCGACGGTAGGCAAGATCACGGGCCCGGGAACCGTAACGGGAACGAAGAGAGAAGGGGCTCCGTCCGTCTCCCTGCCCCGGCTGGCGACCGCCGCCGAGCTTCAGGCGATGGCTGACCGGAAGCTCCAGGGAGATCAGACGTTCAACAACGCGGTCGTCGACGACGTCATCTTCGTCAACGGCCGGGTGAGGATCCAGGGCAGCCTCGGCGGCGCCGGCACCATCCTGGCGACCGGCGACGTGACCCTGGAATCCAGCGCGGCCGTGCCGGGTCCGGGGACGCGGATCTCCGTGGTCTCCCTGGGATCGATCGCTCTGGCCGAGGGCCGCGCGTTTCGCGGCATCCTCTATGCCGGCCAGGACGTGCAGGCCGGCCGCGGCGCGCAGCTCGAAGGCGTCGTGCTGGCCGGCCGCCGCGTTCATCTCAATGGAGACGTCCGGCTGACCTTTGTCAACTTCGACAGCGGCCCGCCGGTCATTACCTTGCTGTCGCCCGCGGCAGGCGCCTTCCTTTCCACGGCGATCCCGCAGATCACGCTCTCGTTCTCCGACGACCTCTCGGGCGTGGACCCGTCGACGGCGTCCTTCCTTCTCGACGGCCAGGACCGCACGGCCGGGGCCACCGTGAGCGCGACGGGCTTGAGCTTCCAGCCCGCGCAGCCGCTCGCTGACGGTCTTCATAAGATCGTGGTGCGGATCTTCGATCATTCGGGCAAGGAAGCTTCCGCGGAATTTACCTTCACCACCGACACGGTCGCGCCCGCGCTGCGGATCGCCTCCCCCGGCCCGACTGTGGATGGCGACTCCACGCCGGCTGTTACCGTTGAATTCTCCGACGCCGCCTCGGGCATCGATCCGGAGACCCTGGAGGTCGAGATCGATGGCGTGTCGATTCAGAGCTCGTGCGTCCTGTCCGAGAGCTCCGCTGTGTGCGAGCCGCCCGAGCTGGCGGAAGGCCGGCACACGATCGTCGCGGAGGTCGCCGATCGCGCGGGCAACCGTACGACCGCGGAATCGAGCTTCGACATCGTGCTCGACCGCAAGCCGCCCGCGCTGCGGATCGTCTCTCCCTCGGTCGGCCTGACCGTCGGCGACGCCACGCCTGAGATCGTCCTGTCGTACTCGGATGCGGGCTCCGAGGTCGATCTGGCCACGCTGAGCGTGGTCCTCGACGAGCAGGACCTGACGGCGGGGTGCGACGTGCAGCCGAATAAGGCCACCTGTGAGCCGCCGCCTCTGGCCGCCGGACTTCACATCCTGAAAGCCGCGATCGCGGACCGGAGAGGATTCCGAGCGGAACGCGAGCGGGTCTTCGAGATCTCGCTGCAGCTTGCCTTGATGATCGAAGCGCCGGCCCAGGGCGAGCTGACCCAGGCCTCCACCGTGGAGGTCTCGGGCACGATCTCTCCCGAGGCCGACTCGGTCTCGGTGAACGGAATCGAGGGCGTCCCCCAGAACGGCATCTTTGTCATCGCGGATGTGCCCCTGCACGAGGGCGGCAACACCCTGACCGCGATCGCGCGCAGCGAGGGCGGCGGCATCGGAACGGCCACTGTGACAGTGGTGCGGGATACCGCGGCGCCGAGGGTCGTCATCGCCGCGCCCCATGCCGGATTGATCACGACCTCGCCGCAGATCGCGGTCACCGGCGAATACGTCGATCCCTTATCGAGCAACGCCGACGTGGCTCCGCCGGTGGTGAAGGTCAACGGCTTCGTGGCAAAGACGGAGCTGCGGACGTTTTCCTATGACAACCTGCTCCTGCAACCTGGAGAAAACCTGATCCGCGTGACCGTGACGGACACGGCGGGCAACGAGGGCTCGGCCGAAGTGTCGGTGACGCTCGTGCAGGACGCGGCGCAGCAGATCGAAAAGCTTTTGGGAGACGACCAGTCGGGGCCGGTCGGACAGAGGTTGAAAGATCCGCTGGTGATGCGGCTCCGCGATGTGATCGGCAACCCGCTGCCGGGCCGGCGCGTGCTGTTCGAGGTAACGCGTGGAGGCGGGCAGGTGGTGGCCGGAGGAGAGGAAGCGAGCAAGCTGTCGGTTTCAACCGACGAGCAGGGGCTTGCCCGGGTGGACTTCTTCCTGGGCCGCCGGGCCGGCGCGGGCAACCATGAAGTGACGGTGACCTCGGCCGGCTTCCCGGGAGAGATCACCTTCTCCGCCTCGGCAACGGTGAGCGAGCCGCGCCGCATCGTGCGAGCGGCCGGAGACGATCACACGGGAGCGATGGTCGCGGCGGTGTCGGAGCCTTATCCCAAGCCCCTGTTGACGCAGGTTTTCGATGGTCAGGGCAACCCGGTGCAGAACGTGCCGGTGACCTATCGCGTGATCTCGGGCGGCGGCTCCTTCGCCGGGGCCGAGACCGTGACCGAGGTCACCAACGGCCAGGGGCTCGCCTCGGCGACCTTCACTCTGGGGCCGCAGCCGGGAAACATGATCAATCTGGTCGAGGCAGGCTTCGATGGATTGGCCGAGCTGCCGGTAACCTTTGCGATCACCGGCATGGTGCTGGGCCCCGAGGAGGAGACCGCGATCGTCGGCTTGGTGCTGGACAACCAGGACGATCCGGTTCCAGGCGTTACTCTGGCCGTCGATCACACAGACCTCACGGCGGTCTCCGACGCGCAGGGCCGCTTCCGTATCGCCGGGGTTCCTGTGGGAACGGTCAAGCTCAAGGTCGACGGCAAGACCACGAGCCGGCCCGGAACCTGGCCGTATCTGGAATTCCATTTCACCACCATCAGCGGCGTGGACAACAGTCTGGGGATGCCGATCCGTCTGCTTCCGATCGATGTCGCGGGCGGGAAGCTGGCTGGCGGTCCGGAAGAAGTCGTGATCCAGATGAAGGGAGTCCCCGGAGCGACACTGACAGTGGCGCCCAATTCAGTGACCTTCCCCAATGGATCCAAGGTCGGCACCGTCTCCTTCACCCAGGTCCATGGCGACAAGGTGCCGATGATCGCGCCGCTGGGCTCGAACTTCACGGTGGCATTCACGGTCCAGCCGCCGGGCACGCGCTTCGATCCTCCGGCGGTGGTGACGCTGCCAAACATCGGCCTGCCGCCGGGCTCCGAGGTGGATCTCTTCTCCTTCGATCACGACATCGGCGAGTTCCTCTCGGTCGGTACCGCGACGGTGACGCCGGACGGCCTGCTGTTGCGCTCGAACCCGGGCACCGGCATCAGCAAAGCCGGCTGGGGCGGTGGGGTTCCTCCACCGCCGCCGTTATCCGACGCTTGCCAACCGGGCGCTTGTACGACCTGCGTCGATGGGCGGCCGGTGTCGAAGTGCGGGCCTTGTGAGCGCTGCGATGGGAGCCAAGGTTGTGTGATCGCAAGCCTGGATGGATTGCAGATATTTGCGGATTCGCTTGAAGGTGAGGAGACCAGCGAATTCGGCCTGCTCTCTTCCTCTGCCCGCCTTGCAGCCCGTGCCACGACCGCGGCGCGTAAGATAACAGTTGGTCTCAATGTCCCGATACAGTTCAGGGCAGTGCCTCCGGACAAGTGTTGCACTTCAGTAAGTTATAGATGGGACTTCAAGGATGGAGGATCTTCCACGGATCAAAATCCGAAACACACGTTCAAGCAGAGAAAAACATATCCCGTCGAGCTGGTCGCCACCTGCTCCAGCTGCCCCGCGACCAAGACCGAAACCATGGACGTCGAAGTCATTGCATCCATTCAGATCAACACGGTCATATCGAATCAATTCCCAGGTTCGCGCTGTAACCTGTTGACAGCAACCTCGGTCCCGGGATCCAACAATCCGATGCTCATGGGAACTCTCGGAGGAGCCTCTACGGAAGTTCTCCTGGAATCCAAGGTCGTTCCCAAGGAAGCTCTTGCGCTGGCACGGATCGGCGTGCGGAAGGTTGGTTCCAGTAGCCCGATATTCGAAGAGAAGGTGTCGAGTTTGACGAGCCCGACTTCTCTACGTTTCGATGCCCAGCCCGGCCGTTTGCGTTATGAGGTGGTGGCAGGCTTCGATGACAACTCGTCGAGCGGCCTACAGGATTCCGAGATCGACCAGGTCTTCCCACACAAGATCCGCGTGGTGACTCCGCAGGATGTCACAGAGTCCCTGGAGGGTATCGATGGCGATGAAATCCTGCTGGTAGGGGCCGCGCAGGACCTGACCGACTATTTCCTTGCAAAGACGGCAGGTGTGGTCAATGCAAGCCTGGTTCCAACGACCATTGCGGCGAGTGATCTGGCTCATCCTCTCGGTGCCTCATGGACTTCGGCTTGCGTGGCCACCACCGTTAGAGCTGCTTATGGACCAACATCGCCTGTGGCAGACAAGCTGGCCAATTCGGAGAAGGTGGAGGATTTAGTGAAGGCTGCTCTCAGCAGCCACGCAACGAGCATCAAGGCATTCTTCAGCTCGCCGAGCAGTCCGAATACCGCTCTATTTCCGGCGGTACTTGGAGGAACTTGGACATGGTCTGGTTCCGTCCGTTCTGCAGGAGACTGGGCGAAAGATGGAGAGATGGAAATCGCAGGAGCCTTCGGGGCCGTCAATCTGAAAGGAGAGATCAGAGAGGTCGAGATCCGTAAGTCGGACTTGCAAGTCATGAAAATTCTCTATACCGGAGAGCTTGCCGAGTCCTACGATTTCGATATAACGAAGCCGCCAATCCCCATTCTGGGACTTTCCTTTGACGTCAATCGGGATGGAGCTACCATGCAGGCTGGTCACACAACAATCAACCCGGGCGGGCAAGTGTTCAGGACGAGCGTCAACTTCTCGAGAATTGCTGGCTCAGAGTTTGACTTTGAGATTCCATAAGGTGAGTGTCTTGAATAGATTTCCTGCCGGCGTATTCCTTCTGTTGCTTCTCTTCAGCGGCACGATCGCGCGCGCCGATGATCCGCGGAAAGAGGGCGATCCGGAGGGCGAGCGGTTGTGTCGCTCCATGTTGCACTTGGGCTCTCCGAATGAGCTCTTGAAGGTGGTTGCAGACAAGGGTGCCGAAGGCTGGACTGCCATGATTTCGGCGCGCCATGCGGCCGCTCCGGCAAAAGGCAAGGGCGACGACTGCCAGTTGGCAACGCTGCGTGTCGTTGATGCGTTTCGGGGAGCGGTGGAGGTCGCGAAGAAGGGACCGCGTGAGTTTGCGGAACAAGTCGCTCTCCTGCTGAGACTGCGAGATGCCATGGCGACAGATTCTACCTACGCCAGTCTCGTTTTGGCCGACGTTGCGAACAGAGCCGTCGTCGTGATGTTTGCGGTGAGACTCTGGGAAGACTGGACTGTCACTGAGGATCAATCTGTAACACTTGCCGCATTGCGCAGGTTTCATGTCGACAGTACGCTCCTTGCCCGAGTGATGCAAAAGGAGGGTGTTTCGGTACCTGCCCCAGTCGACATGGATGAGCGCGAGAGATTCTTCAGCCTCCTGGAAAAACTACCGAGAGCGACTGGGGACACTGTTGCCGGCTTCGCCGGGGCAGGTGTTGTCCAGCTCCTGGAGCGTCGGGACATTGCTCTGCTGTTCCTGAGACTGATCAGAACGGATTACGATCTGCATGGAACCCTTCCGCTGACCGCCGAATACGTTCGCCGAGTTGCAAAACCCAAGGTCGTGCCCGGCTATGGGGACGTGAAGACAGCTCTTGGCTTTGGCGCCGCGGAGTGGAAGAGGTACGGCTCGGAACGGAATCGTATCGGCCCTGGAGACGAGGCTTCGGTAGGGCGGTTGCTGGCCGAAGTAGAGAACGGCCGGATCGACGCAAAGCTCGGCTTGGATCTCTCGAGGAAAGCTTACCTCGAGGAATATCGTCGCTTCCTTCGACTCGACTTGGCGGTTGCCAAGAGTGAGAAGGGGCAGGAGCTGGAGCTCGTCTTGCACAACCAGGGGCCTGATCTCCTTTGGATCGCAGCCGTAGAGGTAGCCAACAAGAAGGGTATGGATGCGAGTCAGATCGCTGGCGAGCTCAACATACATAGTCAAGATGCCGGACCGACGGAGCTATGGCTTGTCGCAAGGCGGCTTCCTCCTGAATCCGGAACTGGCATTCAGAAGCTGTTTGTCAAGGCTGGTGAAAGTGTGAGTCAACGGCTCGCGCTGACCGGCGTAGATACGCTTGGCCGTGCGGATCTAAAAGCGACAGATGTGTGGGTGCGTTATTTCCCATTTTGGGAATGGGCAGAAGGGAGTGAAGCGATTTCCAAAGACGTCGGCCTGGAGGCCTCGGCGCGGGTGGAAGCGGAGAAACCGAAGGAGCAGTGAGAAGAACAGCGATGAGAGCCTTCATCTCGGGTATTGGAAGTCTCAGCCTTCTGGTCCACCTTGCGGCCTGGAGCGAATCGAGCGGGCCAAGCCAGGAGAACAAAACGGGAATCATTGAATGTGCGTCAGATTGTTGTCGCAATTCGAAGCGACGCAAATTCGGGATAGTCTATTTGACTCGCGAGCCGTCGCTGTCTATGATCTTCGTCGCCCATCCAGTATGCATCGGAATCAGGTTTGGTGCTCTCGTCTTTTTCGAGATTGAACCTGTTCGGCGATTTGAGCGTGGCGCTCGTAGGGAAGCTCTGTCTATTTCTTCCGTTGCACGGTTGAAGGAGAAGTGCCCTTGACGATGATGCGTCGTGCGGTCGTACGGGCAGGAGCCTGTCTTGCGTTCCTCTTCCTGCTGAGCGCCCCGTTGCTGGGCACCGGTTTCCGGCTCTCGAGCCCGGAATCCGCGGTCTACTACCGGTACGCCGTGATCGCGGGCGAGCGGATCCAGATCGTCGAGGGGACCCGGATTGCCGGCAATCTCCAATCGAATGGCGACGCGAGCACCGCCTCCGGCGTCGTGATCGACGGCAACGCCTCGGCCGTGGGCAAGATCACGGGCCCCGGCACCGTGACGGGAACGAAGAAGGAAGGAGCCCCGTCCGTCTCCCTGCCCCGGCTGGCGACCGCCGCGGAGCTCCAGGCGATGGCCGACCGGAAATTCCAGGGCGATCAGATATTCAATAACGCGGTCGTCAACGACGTCATCTTCATCAACGGCCGGGTGAAGATCCAGGGGAGCCTGGGCGGCGCCGGCACCATCCTGGCGACCGGCGACGTGACCCTGGAAGCCAGCGCGGCCGTGCCGAGTCCGGGGACACGGATCTCCGTGGTCTCCCTGGGATCGATCACTTTGGCCCAGGGCCGCTCGTTCCGGGGCATCCTCTATGCCGGCCAGGACGTGCAAGCCGACCGTGGCGCGCAACTGGAAGGTGTCGCGCTGGCGGGCCGCCGCGCCAATCTCGGAGGAGACGTTCGGCTGACCTTTGTCGACTTCGACAGCGGCCCGCCGGTGATCACCCTGCTGTCGCCCCTAGCAGGCGCTTTCCTTTCCACGGCGACCCCGCAGATCACCCTCTCGTTCTCGGACGATCTCTCGGGTGTGGACCCGGCGACGGCGTCGTTCCTCCTCGACGGCCAGGACCGCACGGCCGGAGCCACGGTGAGCGCGACGGGCTTGAGCTTCCAGCCCTCCCAACCGCTCGCCGAAGGTCTCCATGGGATCAGGGTGAGGGTCTCCGATCACTCGGGCAAGGAAGCCTCTGCTGAGTTTTCCTTCACCATCGACACGGTCGCCCCCGTGCTGCGGATCACCTCCCCGGGCCCGATTGTCGAGGGCGACTCCACGCCGGCTGTTGTTCTCGAATTCTCCGATGCCACCTCGGGTATCGATCCGGCGACCTTGGAGGTCAAGGTTGACGGCGCGTCGATCCGGGGCTCGTGCGCCGTGACCGCAAGCTCCGCCGTGTGCGAGCCGCCGGAGCTTGCGGAAGGCCAGCACGCGATCACAGCGATGATCGCCGACCGCGCCGGCAACCGCTCGACGGCGGAGTCGAGCTTCGAGATTGCGCTGGACCGCGTTCCGCCGGTGCTGCGGATCGTCTCTCCCCCGGCCGGTCTCATCGTTGGCGACGCCACGCCCGCGATCGTCCTGTCATATTCAGATGTGGGGTCCGGAGTCGATCTCACTACGCTGAGCATCATCCTCGACGGGCAGGATCTGACAGCCGGGTGTGACGTGCAGCCGGACAGGGCCACCTGTGAGGCGCCGCCTCTCGCCACCGGCCTCCATACCTTGAAGGCCGCGATTGCGGACCGGAGAGGATTCCGTGCGGAACGCGAACGGATTTTCGAGGTGTCGATGCAGCTTTCCCTCGTGATCGAAGCGCCGGTCCAGGGCGAGCTGACACAGGCCTCCACCGTGGAGGTCTCCGGCACGGTGTCTGCCGAGGCCGACTCGGTCTCTGTGAACGACATCGAGGGAGTCCCGCAGAACGGCGTATTTGTGATCGCAGACGTGCCCCTGCACGAGGGCGGCAATACCCTGACCGCGATCGCCCGCAGCGAGGGTGGCGGCATCGGCACGGCCACCGTGACCGTAGTGAGGGATACTTCGGCGCCGAGAGTCGTCATCGCCGCGCCCCGCGCCGGGCTGGTGACGACCTCGCCGCAGATCGCGGTCACCGGCGAATATGTTGATCCATTGTCGAGCAACGCCGACGTGGCTCCGCCGGTGGTGAAGGTCAACGGCTTTGTTGCGAGGACGGAGCTGCGGACGTTCTTCTATGACAACCTCCTCCTGCAACCCGGAGAGAACCTCATCCGCGTGACCGTCACGGACACGGCGGGAAACGAAGGCTCGGCCGAGGTGTCGGTGACGCTCGTGCCGGACGCGGCGCAGCAGATCGAAAAACTCTTGGGAGATAGTCAGTCGGGACCAGTCGGCCAACGTTTGAAAGACCCGCTGGTGGTGCGCCTCCGTGACGTGGTCGGAAACCCGCTGCCGGGCCGGCGCGTGCTTTTCGAGGTGACCCGTGGAGGTGGGCAGGTGGCGGCTGGAGGCGAGGAGGGGAGCAAGCTGTCGGTTTCGACCGACGAGCAGGGTCTGGCCCGAGTGGACTTCTTCCTGGGCAGCCGGGCCGGCGCGGGCAACCACGAGGTGACGGTGACCTCGGCCGGCTTCCCTGGAGAGGCGACCTTCTGCGCCTCGGCAGCGGTGAGCGAGCCGCGCCGCATCGTGCGGGCGGCCGGAGACGATCACACGGGAGCGATGGTAGCGCCAGTGTCGTCGCCCTACCCGAAGCCCCTGTTGACGCAGGTTTTCGACGATCAGGGCAACCCGGTGCAGAACGTGCCGGTGACCTATCGCGTTGTGTCGGGCGGAGGCTCCTTCGCCGGGGATGAAACGGTGACCGAGGTCACCAACGGCCAGGGGCTCGCGTCGGCGACGTTCGCCCTGGGGCCGCAGCCCGGAAACGTGATCAATCTGATCGAGGCAGGCTTCGATGGGCTCGCCGAGCTGCCGGTGACCTTCGCGATTACCGGTGTGATGCCGGGGCCCGAAGAGGAGACCGCGATCGTCGGCCTGGTGCTGGACAATCAGGATGATCCGGTTCCAGGTGTGACGCTGGCCGTCGATCACACGGACCTCACGGCGGTCTCCGACGCGCAGGGCCGCTTCCGCATCGCCGGGGTTCCCGTGGGCACGGTCAAGCTCAAGGTCGACGGCAAGACCACAAGCCGGCCTGGGACCTGGCCTTATCTGGAGTTCCACTTCACCACCATCAGCGGCGTGGACAACAGTCTGGGAATGCCAATCCGACTGCTGCCGATCGACGTCGCAGGTGGGAAACTGGTTGGCGGTCCGGAAGAAGTGGTGATCCCGATGAAAGGCGTCCCCGGGGCGACGCTCACTGTGGCGCCCAACTCGGTTACGTTCCCGAATGGAGCCAAGGTCGGTACGGTCTCTTTCACGCAGGTCCATGGAGACAAGGTGCCGATGATCGCGCCCATGGGCTCGAACTTCACGGTGGCCTTTACAGTGCAGCCGCCGGGCACGCGCTTCGATCCACCGGCGGCCGTGACCCTGCCGAACATCGGCCTGCCGCCGGGCTCAGAGGTCGACCTCTTCTCCTTCGATCACGACATCGGCGAGTTCCTCTCGGTCGGCACCGCGACAGTGACACCGGACGGCCTGCTTCTGCGTTCGAATCCGGGCGTCGGCATCAGCAAGGCTGGGTGGGGCGGCGCGGTTCCGCCACCGCCGCCGCTGACGAATGCTTGTGAGCCTGGCTCCTGTACAAAATGTGATCCCGGGCCGAAACCGATCGTCGAACCTCCGGACATCAAGGCACTCGCCAACGGGGAGGAAGAGTCAGTCTTCGTTCAGATCGGCGAACCGGTTCGGTTTTCGGTGACATCGAACACGACCCTTCGCCAGGCAGAAGACACCTGCGCTCTTCCAAAGTGGGCTTTCGGTGACGGAGCAGCGGAGGAAGGAAACGGCCTTTCTCACGCCTACAAAGAACCCGGCGAGTACGAGGCGAGGGTGGCCGTGCAATGTGGGAGCTGCCAGAACTCCAGCGATACCGATCAGGTCAAAGTGGTCGTGGCTAAGCCGTCGATCAAGCAGGCGGAATACAGCGGCGATGGTTTCCAGGCGGTTCGCCAGGATTCGGGGAGCCCCTACGATACTCCACACTGGCAGGACAACACGCCGAAGCTCGACGACGATGCGGCGGACTCCGGCGATCGCCGCTTTCCGGTGAGCTATTTGAAAGGCAGCACGATTGAGATGTCGCTCGAAATCGAGACGGAAGGCCAGGGCTTTGGCAATGCTGAGGGTAAGACGAAGGTCCGCGGCCACGGCTCTCGAGGGATCGAATTTCCGGCTACCGCCGCAAGCGTCCAGGGCGCGCGCATCGTCGCTGACGGTCTGCGTGCTGCCAGCGCTCTGCCGAATACGATCGATCTGATCGATCCCTTCGAGGTGAGCTGGGAGATCTCGTTTGACGACGGCGAGAACTGGATCGATCTGGGAAAGACGGACAACCGCATCTACGTCACATTGGCCGAGCCGATCAATGCCTCCTTGTTCGAGACCGTGCTCGACATCGGTTGCCGTAACGCCAAGGGCTCCTCTGAGCCAGACCAGGCCTTCGACAGGATCTGGCAAGAATTCAAAGACCGGAGCGTCCTGCGCAAGGCGATCGATGGCTTCAACAAACCCGATGGGCAGGTGATGCGCTATTGGTTCGACCGCGGAAGCCCCCTCAATGTTCCTGTCTACTCACAGTGCAAGCTGATGAGCCAAATGATCAATCCTGAGCCTGGCGACGCGCAGCTCAATGGCGTAGGTAGCTGCGGCGCGTGGGCGAACCTGCTCCATAAAATCGCCTCTGCGCTCGGCATCGGCGGCTCCGAGGTGGTCCAGGTTCAACCGGATCAAACGGTTCATCCGGAGGCGCAGTTGTTCTTGGTCAAGAATTGGAACTTCGGTAAACACATACAACCTGGAAGCGATAACACCTGTGAGTCGGTACGAGCCGGAGATGATCTCCCGTCTCCTGCAGGGAGGCCCACCTGCATAACTCCTGGCCGGAACGGCATCCTCGACACGCAGGTGGCGGCAACCGACGTAGAAGCAGAAGGAGTGCTTGCCTCATTGAATCAGAGATTCCCTTTCCTCCTTTTCGATGAAGAGGACCGCCCTGATTTCGGATTTCTGCTAGGAGATGCAGCCGATCAGCCAGGAGCTCCGGGCCAACTGACACAGAATCCTCCAGGCTTCTTCGCAAACCATTTCATCGTCAGGCGCAATGGGAAGATCTACGATCCATCCTATGGTAACGGGCCTTACGAGAGCGAGGTGGCATGGGAGCAGGACTCTGTAGCCGGCATCATGACGGTGAGCAAAGCGCAACCTCCCATTCCCCTGGCCAGGAAGAAGGGTCCGACCAAAGAGTTGGTGTATACCACGTCAAATCTACCCGAGCTCAATCCTGACGAGGATTAGTACAACGATGAAAACGTTGATTTCACACCTTGGAAGCCTGAGCCTTCTGATCCATCTCGCGGCCGCACCCGTCGTCGCCGAGACGTCAGCGGCCGGCCCGGCAGCGGGGATGGAGCTCCTTTCGGGTATCGCGTACTGGAGCGGGTCTCAGGTTCAAGTTCTGATGCTGTCGCGCCCGAGAGTTCCAACGGTCCCTCTGAAAGAGGCCAAGGAGTCGCCTCGCGACCCCTTCACCGTGCTGAGCGAGCAGCCCGGATTGTATGAAGGAACGCCACTGGTTCTGGTCGAATCAACGCTGGAGGCGGGCCCGGAGAAGACTTTATGGAGGGGGCGTGCGAAAGAGCTCAAGTTTCAGACGATCGAGGCCTGGTTTGATGCTGACGTGGTTCGCGACGCAGTTACGGGAGCGATCTATGTCGTTGTTCTCCAAGGCGAGCCGGGCAGTCTTGAACTCCGAGTGTTTCCTGTAGCGAGACCCAGCAGCAATACATCGCTCGATACAGTGCCCGAAACTCTCGTGCCACGGGCGAAGTTCCTGATCTCTCTCTGGTCCGACGAGTTTTGCGACAGCCGCGAGTTGGACGTCAGCTCCGACCGGGCTGGATTGTTGCTCACGATGAAAGCCACCGATTCCAAATGCCGTCAGATCGGTTATCGCTTCGATCCGGAGAGCGATACCTGGACGCAGGTGTCCCTGAAGCGAGTCGAGCCGTCCAAGCCGAAGGAAAAGAATGGGAATGGTTGATCTCATGATCCGTCCCTCTTCAGGAGCCTGTCCTTGCTTTATGCAGGCGGTGCGGGTGCCCTGTTGATTTCGCGGGAGAGCGGGGAAACCCGCGCGCTGAGGAGAGCGAGCTAATGCCGAACAAGGGGATCTGGAACTCTTTGATGGACCGGAGGCAGGTGGGCCTTTTCTGTCTGGCCACTGCCTTCCTGCTCGCGTTCGCCGGCCCGGCCGCGGCCCAGGCCGGCCCGAGTTGCACGGCGAGCCTGCTCAACCGGACCGTGGTACCGGCCGAGGATGGCTCGTTTTTCTTCACCGGCATCCCCGCCGAGCTCGGCCTCTTTCGTGTCCGCCTGGCCTGCGAAGGCAGCGGCGTCTCCTATGGCCAGTCCGGTCTTTTCTCTTTCATCCCCAACAGCTTCGTGCTCATCGGCCCCATCCAGTTCGGCGACGTCAGCCCCATTCCCGTTGCGCTCGAGATCTCGGCCACCAAGACCACGCTTAGACAGCTCAACGAGACAGTCCAGCTCCGGGTGGACGGCATCATCGCCGACGGCCGCCTGATCGACATGACGTCGAGCGAAGGCGGGACGGTCTACATGTCGAGCAACGAGCAGCTCGCCACGGTCAGCCGCGACGGCCTCGTCACGGCCAGGGCGCGCGGCACGGTCTTCATCACCGTCCGCCGTGAAGGTGTGATCGGCGCCATCCAGATCGATCTCAACATCCCTGCCGACGTAGACGGCGACGGCATGTCGGACGAGTTCGAGACCCTCAACGGCCTCGACCCCAGCGATCCCACCGACGCGCTCGAAGATCCCGACGGCGACGGACTGAGCAACCTCCAGGAGTTCCAACTCGGCACCAGCGTCGACTCCGACGACAGCGACGGCGACGGCATCTTCGACGGCGAGGAGGTCGCGATCGGAACTCTTCCCGCCAACCCGGACACCGACGGCGACGGCCTGATGGACGGCGACGAGATCGTGCGCCAGACCAACGCCCTTTCCGCCGACTCGGATGGCGATCGCATCCTCGACGGCCTGGAGGTGGACCTCGGGACCAACCCGTTGGTTCCGAACGCCACCACCACGGTCGTCGGCCAGGTTGTCGACGACATCGGCTCGGCCGTGCCCGGCGCGGCCGCGGTCGCTTTCGGACGCCTGGTCGCCACCAGCGGCTTCGGCGGCGAGTTCCTGCTCGCCAACGTCCCGGCCGACCAGGGCAACCTGGTCATCTTCTCGCGCCTGATCCGGGACAGCCAGGTGCTCGACGGCCGCTCGCAACCGACGCCGCCGGCCGCCGGCGGTATCACCGACGTGGGCATCATCCGGCTGGGCGAGATCAGCGGCCGGCTCACCGGCCGGGTGCTCGATCCGCGTGGCAACACGGTTGCCGGCGCCCGCGTGACCGTGCTGACCGGCGTCGATCGGCGTCAGGTCAACACCGACGTCACGGGTTTCTATGAAATGGATCGCCTGCCCCCCGGGCCGATCCAGGTGCAGGCGCTCGATCCGCGCACGTCGCTGCGCGGGCGCACCCTGGGCGAGCTGGCCGACAACAGCTCGGCCAACCTCGACGTGCGCCTCGGCGCCTCGGGCGACTTCGTCGGCACGGTCTTCCAGCGCGACGGCGAGACGCTGGTCGGCGCGGGCGTGGACGTCATGGCGCGTAGCCGCTCCTACTTCCAGCAGGCCGAGACCGATGGCAGCGGCAGTTACAAGCTGGAGTTCGTGCCGCTCGGCGCCTACACGCTCGACGGCAACGACGACCAGGGCAACCGCGCCCGCACGACCTCCTCGATCGAATTCACCTCCCAGGTTGTGCGCGCCGACCTCGGCTTCCTCGGCCGCGGCCGGGTCACCGGCAAGGTCGAGAACACGGCCGGCCAGGCGGTCGCCGGCGCCCAGGTGCGCACCAGTAGCCGCGGCATTTTCGATCAGGTTTTGACCGCGACCAGCGGGCCCGATGGGCGGTTCACCATCGACGGCGTGTTCGTCGGCGAGCTCACCGTGAGCGCCAACGACCCCGCGACCGGCAACGCGGCTGCGACGTCCGCGGAAATCCGCTTCGACGGCGACAGCGAGGACGTGACGCTCGTCCTCCGCTCGACCGGAGCGGTCACCGGCACCGTCTTCGAGGTCGACGGCACGACGGTGGTGCCCGGAGCCACGGTCCGGGCTTCGGGCCTCGGCCGCACGACGACCACCAACAACGCCGGCGTCTACCTCTTTGACCAGGCGCCTGAGGGAACGTATACCTCGCTGTCTGCGACCAAGCCGAACGGCGACTGCGGAGCGAACGAGGTCATCATCCCCGGTCCAGGCCCGGCGGCGGTGCGCAACATCGTGCTCCACGGTTTCGGCAGCCTTATCGTCACTGTGCGCTACGCCGACTCCGTGCCGGTCGTCGATACTACCGTATCCCTGTCGCCCAAGGACGGGACCTGCGGGCCGTCGCGCAGCGCGAAGACCGACGCCTTCGGCGTGGCGCGCTTCACCGACATCAACGCGGGCCGCTTCGATCTTGGCGTGGGTGAGCCGATCTGCGGTCTCGGCCGCTCCAGCGAAGTGTCGGTGAGCGCCGGCACGACCGGGCAGGCCAACGTCACCTTCCCGCCGTTCGGCGGAATCGGCGGACGGGTGTTCCGGCCGGATGGGGTGACGCCGATTCCCAACATGCGGGTAAAGCTGAGCAGCAAGTCCACGGCCACCGATTTGAGCGGCTCCTTCCACTTCGCCTGCGTGGTGGCGGGTACCTACGATCTCGAGGCGCTGGACAACAGCAGCACCGTGCTGGCGCGCGCCACGGGTGTGAGCCTCGAGCGCCAGGCGCAGGAGGTGCGGCGCGACCTGGTGATCGTCAAGCGCGGGACGGTCGAGGGGACGGTGCTCGATCCCAACGGCAACCCGGCTGTCGGCGTCGCGGTCTCGGTCGGCAGCCCCGGCCCCTCGCGTTCCGTGCGCACCGACGCCACGGGCTTCTACCGCGCCACCGGCGTCTTCGCCGGCCACGTACAGGTCACCGCCCGCGACGGCAACTTCGAGGGCCGCGGCGAAGGAGAGATCACCGAAGAGGGCCAGGTGATCACGATCGACGTCCAGATGGAAGGCGACCAGGTCCTGGCTCAGCTTTACGATGCCAACAACTATTTCTATCCGATCCAATATCCGAACGGCAGCATCCTGGACGGAACGCTGGACCTGTTCCGTGGCAATGGCGACAAGAACCGCGGCGGCTTCCGCCTCGAGTTGGGACAGGCCGGGACGTTCCACCCGTTCCAGGCCACCACGTCGGCCATCGGTCTTCAGGGTCGCGAGGTCCTGCTGAGCGGCGGCGATGCGAGCGGTCTCACGGTCAGCCGCCGGGTCTTCGTGCCGGTCGAGGGCTACTTCTCCCGCTACCTCGAAATCCTTTCCAATCCGACGGCCAACCCGATCACGGTCGACGTCGGCGTCAGCTCTTTCTTCCGCTTCGTGCGCAACGTCCAGGATGGCGCCACGTTCACGGATCCGCCGGAGATCTTCGGCACCTCGAGTGGCGACAACCGCCTCGTGGCCGGCGGTTCCAGCCCCGACCGCTGGGCGATCATCGACGTGCAACTGCCGGACCGCTCGACCCTGCGGACGCTCTATCCGACTGCGGCGCACGTGTTCGACGGCGACGGCGGCTCGCGCGCCGCCAACGCCGCGACGTTCGACGTCGATTTCGGCGCTCAATACGGCCGGCTGCGAACGGTCTGGTCGGGCGTCACCGTGCCGCCGGGCAAGACGGTGGTCCTGTTGCACTTCGGCGTCCAGGAGACCGGATTCCTGGCGGCGCGCGCGGCTGCGGCCCGACTGGTGCAACTTCCGCCGGAAGCGCTCGACGGGCTCACCGTCGAACAGATCGATGCGATCGCCAACTTCGCCGTGCCGGCCGGCGGCGGCAGCAACCTGGCACCTCTGCCGGCGCTCGACGGCACCGCCACCGGCACGGTCTTCGAGACCAACGGCACGACGCCGGTGCCCGGCGCGCCAGTACGGTTGCGCAGCAACAATCCAATTTTCCAGCGCCTCCTCCAGGTCAGGTCGGACAGCGGCGGCCGCTACCAGGTGCGGACGGTCTTCAACAATTCGGGCGGCTCGGTCGTGGTGCCGCGGGATGCGTTCACCGTCGATGCCGACCATCCGGTCAGCCGCGTCAAGTCACCCCCATACGTGGGCGAGTTCGCGGGCGGCTCCGCGACCGCCACGCGCGACATCGTGTTCACCGACACAAGCACTGTCACGGGCACCGTGCGCCGTGCCAATGGCGAGGTCGTGAGCAACGGCTCGGTCCGTCTCACCGGCTTCCAGGCACTGATCGCTCTCACCGCGAATCTGCCGACCGACGGCACGTTCCGCTTCGAGGGCCTGCCGCCCGGCTCCTACACCGTGGTCGTAACCCAGCCGCACCCGCAGGGCTCCGGCCTTTCGGCCGCCGTCTCGGCCACGGTCACCGCCGGTGGGCAGACGGTGGTCGCAAACGTCACGTTCCCGGCCACGGGCCGCGTCGAAGGTGTGGTGCGCGCCGGCGAAGGCTTCCCGGTGGTCGCACACCTGGTCGAGCTCCTCGCTCCGTCCTTCCGGCGTGAGATGTATACGGATACCGCCGGCCGCTATGTCTTCAACGACGCCCCGGTCGGTACCTACACGGTGCGCTCGTTGGAGCCGGGGACGAAGCTCCCGGCGACCATCCAGGTGACCGTCACGGCTGACCAGACGGAGGTCCGCGACATCCAGTTCCGCGGCTTCGGCATCGTGGTGGTCCAGGCGTCGTACGCCGGCGGCGCGCCCGTCGACGGCGCTCCGGTCCAGATCCGCAGCCATCCGCTCGGCACCTTCTACAGCGGTGCCGGCAAGACCGACGCCGACGGCCGGCGCGAGATCGAGGACGTGCCGGTGGGCGCCTTCACGGTTCAGGCGCGCCATCCGGGCAACGTCGATCTGATCACCCAGGTATCAGGGGAGATCGCGACCGCCCGGCAGGTGGTCGTGGTGCCGATGACGATCCTGGCGGACAATCCGCCGACCGTGGCGCTGACCGCGCCGATCGCCGGCGCCCAGGTGCTCGAAGGCACGGTCGTCACGCTGCAGGCTATAGCCGGCGACGACTACCGGGTGCAGAAGGTCGATTTCCTGGCCGGCGGCAAGGTGGTGGGTACGGCGACCACATCGCCATACTCGGTCCCCTTCATCGCCCTGGCGCTTTCCGGTGGGAACGAGATCGAGCTGCGCGCGGTGGCGACCGACAACGCGGGTCAGCAGACGTTGTCGCAGCCGGTCCGTCTGCGGGTCACCCACGACGCCACACCGCCGATCGTCAACTTCGCCCGCCCAAGCGCCGGTGCCAGCTTCGTCGAGGGGACGACGCTCACCGTCGAGGTGATCGCCGTCGATGATGCCGGCATCGACCGGGTCGAGTTCTTCGTCCAGGGGACGCGGTTCCAGATCGTCAAGAGCGCGCCGTTCATTGCCAACCTGACGCTGCCGAGCGACGCGGCCCCCAGCGGGCCCGTGTCGGTGCCGATCTCGGCCACCGCCTACGACCGGGCCGGCAATCCGACCACGCGGACGATCTCCATCGTTGCGACGCCCGACGCGCCGCCGACCATCTCGATCAAGCAGGCGCCGCCGAGCGGCAGCGACGTGCTCGAGCGCACCACCCTGGTGCTCGAGGCAAACGCCAGCGATGACATCGGCGTCGAGGTGGACCTCCTGCTCGACGGCGAGGTCATCGGCACGCGCTCGAACGCGCCGTTCCGTTTCGAGTACAGGGTGCCGGACGCCGACGCGGTGAGCGAGCCGCTCCGCTTCGTCCTGCGGGCGGTCGACACGATCAGCCAGACGGCGGTCACGCCGTTGATCTCGCTGCGCGTCGTCGATCAGAAGGCGCCGGAGATCCAGCTCACCAGCCCCACAGTGGGGCAGGAGTTCTATGAGGGAGACAATGTCCGGATCACCGCGACGGTCACGGATGTCAACCCGATCACCGGCGTCGAGATCTTCTTCGACGGCGCCTCTCTGGGAGTGTTGACCGCGCCGCCGTATCAGATCGATTACCGGATGACGGCCGGGAGCGACCTCAGCCAGGTCGAGATCCGTGTGACCGCGACCAACAGCATCGGTCTGACCGGCGAGAAAAAGATCAACGTCGTGCGTCGGGCCGACGAAGAACCGCCCTTCGTCGCGCTCACCGCGCCCAAGCCCGGTACGGTCGTCACGCTCGGGGAGACGGACGTGACGATCCTCATCGACACGTCTGCCACCACCAGCCAGACCACTGGCCGCGATGCCGACGGCGACGGCTCCACGGACACGATCCTCCGGTCCGAGGTGCTCGCCGCGCGCGAGCTGCTCAACCTGATCAGTCCGGTGACGAGCAAGGCGGCGGTCGTCTCCTACTCGACCTCCGCCTCCTTGTGGACGGGCCTTACGAACGATTTCACGACCGTTCAGAACGCGCTGACTACCATTCGCACCCTGACTCCATCCGGCACCCCGGACTTCTCCGCCCCCCTGCGAACGGCGACCGATCAGCTCGGCGGGACCGCCGCCCGGCGCGAGGCGAGGTCGATCCAGTTCCTGTTCGGTCATGGAACAGGCGGTTTCCCGGCGGCCGAGGTCCAGCGCGCGATCGACGCCGGCGTGGTGATCCA
This sequence comes from Thermoanaerobaculia bacterium, assembly GCA_036266195.1. Lineage (GTDB taxonomy): Bacteria > Acidobacteriota > Thermoanaerobaculia > Multivoradales > UBA5704 > DATMER01. The sequence goes on from DATANP010000599.1 coordinate 43,354, forward strand.
CACCTTCGCCGTCGGCTTCGGCGCCGACGCTGCTCTCTACCGCGCGATCGCCGAGGCGACCGGTGGCGTCTTCACGGCGGTGAACGATCCGCGCGACCTGCGCGAAGTCCTGCCCGACTTCCTCGCCTTCGGCGTCGATTCCCTGGCGCTGGCCGCCGAGGCCAACGACAACCGTGCCATGGCGCAGGTGGCGTTCCGGGTGCGTTCGGCGGATGGCACGATCGATCAGACCCTGGTCGACTCCGAGGCGCCGTACGCTGCTTCCTTCAGCCTCACCTCGCTCGGCGCCGCGACCGAGCTGCTGGTCACGGCCACGGCCAAGGACGTGGCCGGCAACGAGCGCACCACGCTGGCTGTCAATGCTACCGTGCTGCCCGGCAGCAATCCTCCGCAACTCGTGCGCATCCAGCCGCCGGCCGGCCGGTCAGGGGACAAGGTCCACGTGCTCGGTCGCTTCCTGCACCCGAACCAGAGCAACAATGCCATCACCTTCGGCGCGCTCCCTGCCACGTCGATCTCGGGCAACAAGTTCGACATCGAAGTGACCGTGCCCGCGATCACCGGCAACGTGCCGGTGAAGCTCGCCATCGGCACGCTGACCACCAACGAGATTCTGTTCCGGATCGATCGCGACGGCGACGGCCTGGCCGACGACGACGAGGCCGCGCGCGGCACCAACCCGACCGTGGCTGATACCGATGGCGACGGCGTCAAGGACGGCGACGAGGTCAACGTCTACGGCTCCAACCCGCTCTCCACGGACAGCGATGGCGACGGCCTGTCGGACGGCTTCGAGGTGCGCTACTTCTTCGATCCGACCGTCGCGGGCGAGCAGTCGGCCGACTCCGACGGCGACGGCCTGACCAATCTCGAAGAGCAGACGGCGGGAACGGATCCGCGCAAGACCGACACCGACGGCGACGGTCTGACCGATGGCGCCGAGGTGCGGACCCACCACACCGACCCGACGCGCCAGGACACCGACGGCGGCGGCCGCACCGACAGCCAGGAGCTGGGGGAGGGGACCGATCCGCTCAACCCGGCGGACGACCTGCCGACCGTCACCCTGCCCTACATCCTGATGGACGCCGGCGGGTACCGCTGGGATGTCCAGGGGAACGGCACCATCTCGGACGGAACGAACAACGCCTTCGACGGTGCGTTCGACGCGTCCTTCTCGTTCTCCAGCGTGGTCTTTGCGGAGAACGACCGCCGCGAGCTCATCTTCGGCCCGCAGACCAGCAACGGCGTGAAGCGGACCCGCAAAGTCTTCGTGCCAAGCGACGACTCGTTCGTCCGGTACCTGGAGATCTTCGAGAACACGGCCACCAGCGAGCGCCAGTGGACGCTGACCGTGTTCACCAACGTCGGCTCGGACAGCTTGACCGAGGTCTTGACGACCTCGAGCGGCGATAGCACCCTCGACCTGGCCGACGACTACATGGTGACCGACAACAACGGCGATGGCTTCGGCAGTCCGGCGGTGGCCCAGGTCTTCGCCGGCCCCAATGCCCGGCTGCGGCCGAGCCAGTTTGGTTTCTGGTTCACGAACAAGGACCTGAGCCGCTTCGAGTACACGCTCAGGATCCCGGCGGGCCAGCGCGCCATCGTCATGCACTTCGGCTCCCAGAGCACCATGCGGGCGGGAGCGCTGGCGAGCGCCGGCAATCTGCGCGCCCTCCGCGGCTCGGCCCTGGCGGGTCTCACCCCGGCCGAGCAGGCGGACATCGTCAACTTCTTCGCCTATCCCGACGCCGACCTCGACGGCATCTCCGACGCCGAAGAGGCGACGCTCGGCACTGATCCGAACGACGCCGACAGCGACGACGACGGCCTGTCCGACGGCGATGAAGTGAAAAACGGTTTCGATCCGAAAAATCCGGCCGACGCCGTGACTGATCCCGACGGCGATGGTCTCGACAACGTCGCAGAGCTGCAGCGCGGGACCGATCCGCGGAACCCGGACACCGACGCCGACGGCCTGACCGATGGCGACGAGGTGGAGAGCCGTGGCACCGACCCGCTCAAGGCGGACACCGATGCCGACGGCCTGACCGACGGCGCCGAGGTCAACGTCCATCACACCGATCCGCTCGACAGCGATACCGACAATGGCGGCAAGGCCGACGGCGCGGAGGTTACGGACAAGACCAACCCCCTCAACGCCGCCGACGATACGGTGCCGCTGCCGCGCACCTTGACCGACAATGCCGGCTTCCTCTGGGACATCCAGACCTACGGCGGCATCGGTGATGGCAGCGCTGATGCCTTCGATGACGCGTTCGGGCTCAATGTCGACAACGGACCGAACCAGACCTTCTCCAAGGCGTTGACCGAAGCGGAGGTGCGTGAGCTCGTCCTCGGCCCCTGGTCGCAGAGCAGCGGGTTGAAGGTGCGCCGCAAGGTCTTCGTGCCGGCGAACGACGCGCTGGTGCGTTACCTGGAGATCCTGGAAAATCCGGGAACGAGCGATATCGAGACGGTTGTCCAGATATTCACCAATCTGGGCACCGATTCGACCAACACCAAGGTCGTCCTCACCTCCTCGGGGGATCTCACCCTGACGAAGCAGGACCGCTGGATCATCACCGACGATTCCGACGGCACCGTCCGTCCGGCCGTGACGCTCCTCTTTGCCGGCGCCAACGCCCGCGTCCGGCCGGACACCGCCACGCTCACCGGCGACAGCTTCATGGTCGCCTACCGCGTGAAGGTCCCCGCCGGCGGCCGGTCGATCCTGATGCACTTCGCCACGCAACGGACGCGGCAGAACGAGGCGCTGCTCAGCGCCCAGGCGGTTTCGGCGCTCGGCGGCCAGGCGCTCGCCGCACTCGATCCGGCCGAGCAGGCGGACATCGTCAACTTCTTCGCCTTCCCCGATGCCGATCAGGACGGTCTCTCCGACGCCGACGAGTCGAGCCGTGGCACGGACCCCAACGACGCCGACAGCGACGATGACGGCCTGCTCGATGGTTTCGAGACCAAGAACGGTTTCGATCCCAGGACGGCGGGGGAGGCCGGCGCCGACCCCGACGGCGACGGTAGGACCAACCTCGACGAACAGCAGGCGGGAACCGATCCGAACGATGCCGACAGCGATGACGACGGCGCGAGCGATGGCGTCGAAGCGACCGCAGGCAGCGATCCGCTCGACCGCGATACCGATCGCGACGGGTTGCTGGACGGCGCCGAGATCGGCATCTTTCACAGTGATCCGAATCGGACGGATAGCGACGCCGGCGGCCGGACCGATGGGCAGGAGGTGCTCGAGGACGGCACCAATCCTGTCGACGCGAGCGATGATGCTGTCTCCAGATTCAACTTCAACTTGAGCGACAGCGGCGGTACACAGTGGGACCTCGCTGGTGACGCCAGCAACTATGTTACAAGCGTACTATCTTCGGCTGCCAGATTGCTGATAACGAAGCTGCCCATCACTTTCGCCAGCAGTCTCTCGTATGGATCGTTCTTCTATCCTGATATCGGGGAGGGTCGCCGCGAGCTCCGGACGGCGCCGGAGCAGGTCCAGGGGATCACGATAACGCGCAAGTTCTTCGTTCCTGCGAATGACGCCTTCATCCGCTACCTGGAGATCGTCGAGAACCCCACGGCTTCGGATCTCCAGGTGAGGTTGAGCCTCTATTCGGGCCTCGACTCGTCCACGGTCATCCAGCTTCTCGCCACCTCCTCGGGCGATCTCACGGTGACCCTGCGCGACCGCTCGCTCGTGGTGGACGATCAGGACGGCAAGACCGACCCGCGCGTGCTCCATGTCTTCGCTGGCCCGAACGGCCGCGTGTTCCCCAGCCAGGTCAAGGTCAGCACCGAGCAGTTCTCGAACGAGGACGTCCGCTATGACTTCGACCTGACGATCCCGCCGGGCGGCCGGCGCATCGTCATGCACTTCCTCTCCCTCCGGCCGGATCTGGCCTCCGCGGTCACCCAGGCCGGCCGGCTGGAGGCGCTGCTCGGCTCCGCGCTGGTCGGACTGTCGCCCTCCGAGCAGGCCGACATCGTCAACTTCTACGCCTATCTCGACACCGACCTCGACGGCCTCTCCGACGCCGAGGAGGCAGCGCGCGGCACGAACCCGAACAATCCCGACAGCGATGGCGACGGTGTCCGGGACGGCATCGAGGTGCGCCACGGCAACGATCCGCTCAGCCCCGCGGATGGCTCGACCGACTCCGACGGCGATGGTCTCTCCGACGCGGGCGAGCAGACCGCCGGCACCAATCCGGACGACCCCGACACCGAGCACGACGGCCTCGCCGACGGCCCCGAGGTGCTGACCTACGGCAGCGATCCGTTCGTGGCCGACAGCGACCTCGACGGCATCACCGACGGCGAGGAGGTCGCGGTCCATGGCACGCACCCGGCCAAGGCCGACACCGACGGTGGCGGTCGCAATGACGGCGACGAGATCCTGCGCGATGAGACGAACCCGCTCGATCCGGCCGACGACTCGACAGCGAGGACCCTCCCCGTGACCCTGCTCGACGGCGGAGGCCTGAAGTGGGACGTGCAGACGTCGGGCATCATCCGCCTGGGCGACAGCGGCGCGTTCGGCTCCGGCGGGGGTGGCTATCAGCTCCGGGTGAGCGGAACCTCCTTCCCAGGCTCCGGGGAGGCGTTGACGACCCTGGCCGGGCGCCAGCTCGCGATCGGTCCGTGGAGACGGCAGGACGGCCTCGAAGTACGGCGGAGGGTCTTCGTACCGGCCGATGACAGGTTCATCCGCTACCTCGAGATCTTCGAGAACAACGGCGGAGACCCCCTTGCGATCACGGCCGAGATTCGCAGCGACCTGGGCTCCAGCACGGGCACCCGTCTCATCGTCGAGTCGAGCCGGGACGGACTCCTGGGCCTCGACGACAACTACCTCGTCACGGACGACGCCGGCGACGGTACCTTCTTCGGAAAACCGGCTATCACCCATGTCTGGGCCGGCCCTGGTGGGCGCATTCGCCCTGCCCTGGTCTCTCTGACGAGCAGCGGAAGGTTCACCTTCCGATACGACTTCACCGTGCCGCCGGGAGAGCGCGTCATCCTGATGCACTTCGGCGCCCAGAACAAGGTCCGCGCCTCGGCCGTCTTCAAGGCGCCCGACCTGGAGCGGCTGCGCGGCGCCGCCATCCTCGGGCTCACGGCGGACGAGCAGGCCGACATCGTCAACTTCTTCGCCTATCCGGACGCCGACAGCGACGGCCTTTCCGACGCCGACGAGCAGGCGCATGGCACCGATCCGAACAACGCCGACACCGACGGCGACGGCATCAAGGACGGCCGCGAGGTGGAGAACGGCCTCGATCCGCTCAACGCAGTCGACGGCGCAGCCGACCGCGACGCCGACGGCCTGTCCAACGCCGCCGAGGAGGCGGCCGGCACGCTGATCTCCGATCCGGACACTGACGACGACGGTCTGACGGACGGCGCCGAAGTGAACGTCCACGGGACCAAGCCCAAGGTCGCCGACTCCGACTCCGACGGTCTGTCGGACGGCGCCGAGGTGTCGACGCATCACACCGATCCGCTCAAGGCCGACACCGACGGCGGCGGCCAGGCGGACGGCGCCGAGGTGAGCGAGGGGAAGAACCCGCTCAGCGCGGCCGACGACGCGGTGTCGCTGCCGCGAAGCCTGACCGACGGCTACGGAGCCTCATGGAGCATCCAGCAGGATGGCCGGGCCAACGGTGGTTTCGTGGCCAGCTCCGGCCTCGCGCTGCGCCTCTCCGGCACCCTGTTCCCCAACTTTACCAAGGCCAGCACGGAGGCCGGCCAGCGCGAGCTGGTGATCGGCCCCTGGGATCGCAACGGGCTCAAGGTGAGCCGCAAGGTGTTCGTGCCTACGGGCGATCGTTTCGTGCGATTCCTGGAGGTCCTGGAGAACCCGACCGGGCAGGCAATCGAGGCCGAGGTCAAGCTGGCGACGACGCTCGCCAGCGGCGCGTCGACCCAGGTTGCGAGCACGTCGAGCGGAGACGCGCTCGTCACCCTGGAGGATCGCTCGGTCATCACCGATTGGAATAATGGACCGAGCACCCGGGCCATTCACGTCTTCGCCGGGTCGACCGGCCGTCTGCGACCCTCGCAGGTGGGCCTCGATCTCTCCACGCTTTCGTTCACCTATCGCGTGACGGTGCCGCCCGGCGGCCGGGTGATCCTGATGCACTTCGCCGCGGGCGCCAATACCCTGCCGGCCGCGGCTGCGATCGTGGGACAGCTCGACAGCCTGGACGCCTCGGCGCTGGCCGAGCTGACGCCGGAGGAGCGCGCGGACATCCTCAACTTCCAGGCGCTGCCCGATGCCGACATGGACGGCCTCAGCGACGCCGAGGAGACGGGCCTTTACGGGACCGATCCGCTCTTCGACGACACCGACGGCGACGGCGTGCTCGACGGCAACGAGGTGCGGCACGGCCTCGACCCGCTCAATCCGGCCGACGGGACGGCCGACCTCGACGGCGACGGCCTCGACAACGCAGGCGAGCAGCTCGCCGGCACCGACCTGGCCGGCGCGGACACCGACGGCGACGGTCTCACGGACGGCGACGAGGTGCTCATCCACGAGACCGATCCCTTCGTCGCCGACACGGATCGCGACGGCCTGAGCGACCTTGCGGAGGTTCAGACCCATCACACCGATCCGACCTCGCGCGACACCGACGGCGGCGGCCAGACCGACGGCGAGGAGGTCTCGCAGGGCAGGAACCCACTGTCGGCGAGCGACGACCGGCTGTCGCTGCCTCGGACTCTCAAAGACGGCGATGGCTTCTCCTGGGACGTGCAGCAGGATGGCAGCATCTGGGATGGTAGCAACAACGCCTTCGACGGCGGTTTGAAAGTACCCTTCCAGAGCTTCTCCTCAGCGATTCCCGAGAACGGTGGCAGAGAGCTGCTGATCGGGCCGATGACGATCTTCAATAACCTCACGGTCAGCCGCAAGGTCTTCGTGCCGAGCAACGATGGATGGATCCGGTACCTGGAGATCTACGAAAACCTGACGTCCAGCCCGATTCCCTATCGGGTCAACATCAGTACCAACCTGGGGTCCGACCCCTGCTGCACCGAGATGGTTGCGACCTCCAACGGCGACAAGGTGCTTGGCTTCGGCGATCGCTGGGTGGTCACCGACGACTACTCCGACGGGTCCAGCGAGCCGTCGATCGTGCATGCGTTCGCCGGTGCCGGAGCGCGCCTGCAGCCGTTCTCCGCCTCGCTGATCAACGACAACGTCACGATTACGTACGACATCACCGTCCAGCCCTTCCGGCGCGTGATCCTGATGCACTTCGCCTCCCAGGCCAACCTGAAGGCGACGGCGCTCGCGACCGCAGGCGATCTCGACGCCCTCCGCGGCTCGGCCCGGGCCGGCATCTCGCCGGAGGAGGCGCGCGATATCGTCAACTTCGCCGTGCCGTCGGACATCGATGACGACGGCCTCTCCGACCAGGAGGAAGCCGCGCTCGGCACCGATCCGCTGAGCCGCGACACCGACGGCGACGGCCTGCCCGACAAGTACGAGGTCGATCAAGGGCTCGATCCGCTCGACCCTTCCGACGGTCAGGTCGACACCGATGGCGACGGTCTGAACGATGGCGAGGAGTTCGCCCTCGGGACCGACCCGACCCGGGTGGACACCGACGGCGACGGCTACTCGGACGACTACGAGGCGGGCCACGGGCTCGATCCGCTCGACCCGACGGACGGCCATGCCGATGCCGACGGCGACGGCCTTGCCGACGGACAGGAACAGCTCCTGGGTACCAACCCGCGCGATGCCGATAGCGACGACGACCACCTGCCGGACGGCTATGAGGTCGCCTATGGCCTCAATCCGCTGAACGCCGCCGATGCGACTCAGGATGCCGACGGCGACGGCCTGACCAACCTCGACGAGCGCGGGCGCGGTACCGATCCGACGATCGCGGACGTCGACCTCGACGGCTTGAACGACGGCCAGGAGGTCGCACTCGGCACCGACCCGAAGATCGCCGACAGCGATCAGGACGGCCTGAGCGACGGCGCCGAGGTCAACATCCACCACACACAGCCACTCAACCGCGACACCGACGGCGACGGCCAGACCGACGGCTACGAGGTCTCTCACGGGCTCGATCCGCTCGACCCGAGCGACGGTATCGTCGACGACGACGGCGACGGTCTCAGCAACATTGAGGAAGGCACCCTGGGGACCGACCCGACCCGGCCGGACACCGACGGCGACGGTTTGAGCGACGGCGCCGAGGTGCGCACGTACACGACCAACCCGCTGCTCAAGGACACCGACAACGACGGTCTCACGGACGGCGAAGAGGTCAACGTCCATCACACCCTGCCGAAAGTGGCGGACACCGATCGCGGCGGGCAGACCGACGGCAACGAGTTGGAGGAGGGCACCAACCCGCTGTTCACGGACGACGACAGCTTCCCCATCGCGCTCGAATACGCGCTGACCGACGCCGGCGGCGTCCGCTGGAACGTGTTCAAGGAAGGTTACGTCTACGGCGGCATCACCACCACGTACGGCCAGCTCTTCCAACTCGAGCTCAACGGCACCGCGTTCCCCAGCTTTGCCACGGCCTCGCTCATGCGCGACGAGCGCACGCTCGTGATCGGCCCCTGGAAGACGCCGGGAGGCCTCGAGGTACGGCGCAAGCTCTGGATCCCGAGCGGCGACTCGTTCATCCGGTACCTCGAGATCCTGAAGAACCCCGGCACCACGGACGCCACCGCATCCCTGGTGCTGCGCGACAGGCTCGACAACCACCGACTGGTGATCTCGACGTCAGACGGCGACCGCTACGCCACGGCGGCGGACGACTGGGTGGTGCTCGACGACTCGCAGGACAACACAGGCGCTCCGCCGATCGCCCTGGTCTTCTCCGACTCCCTGGGCGACCTGCGTCCGGCGACGGTATCCAAGGTGACGTTCGGGGTGACCGTGAGGTATGAGATCACCGTGCCGGCCGGGTCGCGGGTCATCGTCCTCCACTTCGGCGCGCTTCGCACGGCTCGCTCCCAAGCTGCCACCATGGCCGCCGTGCTGCGCGACCTCGCGGGCTCGGCCCAGACGGGGCTCACGCCGGCCGAGCGGCGGCAGATCTTGAACTTCTTTGCCCAGCTCGACAGCGACGGCGACAAGGTGAGCGACGAGGAGGAGGCCGCGCTGGGCACCGATCCGCACGATGCCGACAGCGACGACGATAGCTTCGCCGATGGCTACGAGCTGGCCAACGGCCTCGATCCGGGCGTGGCGAACGATCCGGCGGCCGATCGCGACGGCGACGGCCTGACGGAGAGCCAGGAGCTCGCCCGGGGCCTCGATCCGCGCAAGGCCGACACGGATGGTGACGGGCTTTCCGACGGCGCCGAGGTCACAACCCACGGCACCGACCCGCTCAAGCCCGACGGCGACGGCGACGGCCTTCTGGATGGCGCCGAGGTGACCTACGGCACCGATCCGTTCAAGGTCGATACAGATAACGGCGGCCGGAGCGATGGCGAGGAGGTCCACTTCGACGGCACCGATCCGCTGGATGCCGCCGAGGAGGTGCTGCCGCTCGATCTCGGGTCCCCGAACGGTCTCACCTCGCCGCGGGTGACGGTGGACTCTGCCGGCAACATACATCTGGTCTGGATCCAGTACCAAACGGTCACGCAGGGGAATTGCGACGGACTGGCCTATCGGATGCTCTCCCCGTCCGGCGCCACCCTGATCGACTCCACGCTGCTCAGCCCTGGGACGTGTGTCGGTCCGAAAACGCCGGTGGTGGCCGCCGATGCGCAAGGTTTCATCCATATCGCCTGGATCGACTACCAGGGCATCCGCTACCTGCGGCTCGACCCCACACGCGACGACCGCGACGGCTCTCCCGCCGAGGCTGCGCAGATCACCGTGGTACCGGCTGCGACGGTCTCGGGTGTGTCCGCGGCGGGCTACCAGGACGGGCTCGCTGTCAGCGTCGGCGCAGCCGGCGAGGTCCACCTCGCCTGGCGCGATTCCCCGAATGAGGTCCACTACGCCCGCCTGGCGGTCGACGGCACGGTGGCCGTGGCCGACCGGCTCGTCGGAAACATCCAGGGAATCCAGAGCGACCTTCCCCTGGGCCTGGCGGCGGACACGAACGGCGACGCGCACCTCGCCGCCACGGTATGGCCAAGCGGCGGCGCCAGATCGATCCGCTACTGGATGCTCGATCGCTCGACCGGGGTGACGCGCATTGCCGCCACCGACATAACCCCGGGCAGCGGCGCCGCGGTGGGCTATCCGACCCTGGGCGCGCTCGCGGGCGGCAGGATCGAGCTCATCTATGTGAAAGGCAATGATGACTTCGAGATCTACTCGAAGGGCGGCAGCTATCCTGACGTCTTCCGTCTGGTCCTCGATCCGGCGCAGGACGACCGCAACGGCGACGCGGCCGATCCGGCGCGCATCGTCGTCGCGGGCCCCCTTCCGTTCTCGCCCGGACCGCCAGCCGCCTCCATCGGGTCCACGGCCGCGTTCAACCGCGGACTCACGGCGGCGGTCTGGACCGAGCTCGATCCCGACGGTCTGCAGGTGCTGTTCGCTCGCGGGCTTGACGCGAGCGGTGCCGAGGTCGTGCCATACCAGCCTGTTACCAACAAGGCTGTCTCGCGGCTCACCGTGCCTGCTGTCTTCTTCGGCACCGTGCGGCTGCCCTGGTTGCGGAGCACGCCATCATTTACCAACGCCTTGATGCTTTCGACCCTCAACCCGGACGGCGACGGCGACGGTCTGCCCAATCTCGACGAGAACGCCCGCGGCACCAACCGCCGCGATCCGGACACCGACGACGACGGCATGCCGGACGGCTATGAGGTCCTCAACGGCTTCGATCCGAAGAACGCCGCGGACGGCGCTCGCGACGAGGACGGCGACGGCCTGATCAACACCGACGAGGAAGAAGCGGGCAGCAACCCATTCGCCCCGGATACCGACGGCGACGGGCTCACCGACGGAGCCGAGGTCCACCAGCATGGGACCGATCCGACAAAGGCGGACACCGACGGCGACGGTCTGACCGACCGCGACGAGATCGCCGTCCATGGCACCGATCCGACAAAGGCCGACACCGACGGCGACCTGCTTCCCGACGGCTACGAGATCGCCAACGGCCTCGATCCGAAGAACGCGGCCGACGGCAACGTTGACAGCGACGGCGACGGCCTCACGCTCGGCGAGGAGCACCGGGTGGGAACCGATCCGACGGATCCCGACACTGACGACGACCGCCTCACCGACGGCAACGAGGTGCACGCGCGCGGCACCGATCCGACCAGAGCGGATACCGACGGCGACGCGCTCTCCGACGGCGATGAGGTCGAGATCCACGGCACCGATCCGCTGAAGGCGGACACCGACGGCGGCGGCGAGAAGGACGGCTCCGAGATCGCCGCCGGCAGGAACCCGCACGACGCGGTGGACGATGTCTTCCAAGTCGACCTGCCCTACGAGCTGACGGACGGAGACGGCTATCGCTGGGATGTCTCGACCACGGGCGAGATCAACTCGGGCACGGACTTCGCCTTCTATGGCGGCCTCGAGCTGGCGATGAACGGGGAATACTTCCCGGGCTTCAGCACCGGGACGCTGCGCAAGAACCACCGCGAGTTGGAAATCGGGCCCTGGTCCTCCGCCGGTCTGCTGGTGACGCGGAAGCTGTTCGTGCCCGACGACGACGGTCTGGTGCGTTACCTGGAGATCCTGGACAACCCGGGGGCTGCCAGCACTACAGTCATCGTGACCATTCCGTCCTACTTGAACTCGTACACCGATACGGTCGTGCTCCGGACATCCAGCGGCGACCTGGTGTTGAGCCCGGCCGACGACTGGCTGGCCACGGACGACTCCGCGGATGGCACCGGGAGGCCGGCCCTGGGCTTCGCCTTCTCCGGCGCCGGAGCGGCGGTGCAGCCGATCACCGCCTCGCTCGCCTCGGATGGGCAGCTTGCCATCCAGTTCCAGGTCACGGTGCCGGCCGGTGGACGCGCGATCCTGATGCACTTCGCCGTGCAGAACCACGACCGCGCAACCGTCCTGGCCGCGGCGCAGGCGCTGGCTGCGCAAAGCGGATCGGCCCTGTCCGGGCTTACGGCCGCGGACCGCCCGAAGATCGTCAACTTCGTAGTGCCCACGGCGGCCTCCGCCTCGCTCGGCCAACTCCAGGCCGACGAAGTGGATCCGACCGGCGAGATCTCAGTCGATCTGCCCTATGAGCTGACCGACGGGGAGAATCACCGCTGGGACGTCATGCGGACGGGTGGAGTCAACAGCGGCACCGACGTCGCCTTCTACGGTGCCTTCGAGCTGGCTGTGGACGGGGTACCCTTCCCGCAACTCGAGACCGGCATGCTGCGCAAGGGACGGCGCGAGTTGGAGCTCGGTCCCTGGGCCGCTTCCGGTCTGCGCGTGACGCGAAGGGTATACGTGCCGGAAGACGACAGTCTGGTGCGCTACCTCGAGGTTCTGGACAACCCGGGCACCGCCGACACGACGGTCACGGTGGCGGTCCAGTCCAATCTGAGCTCGATGGGCGATACGGTCGTGCTCAGCACCTCGAGCGGCGACCTGGTTCTGAACAAGGCGGATGACTGGCTGGCGACCGGCACCGCGGAAAGCTCCGGGAAATCGGCCCTGGCGTTCGCGTTCTCCGGGGGAACCGCGGGGTTGCAGCCGAGCCGGGCTTCGCTCACGTCGGACGGCGAGCTCACACTTGAATTCCGGGTCACGGTGCCGGCTGGCGGAAGAGCGATCCTGATGCACTTTGCGGCGCAGAAGCCGGACCGCGTCGCCGCCGTCGCCGCTGCCCAGGCGCTGGCCCTGCTGAGGGGGGCGACACTGGCTCAAATCCCGGCGGAGGACCTCCCGCGGATTGTGAACTTCGCGATCCCCGCGGGCGCTTCCGTGCTGGTCGACCGCCGGATCGATCCGGACGGCGACACAGTGCCGGGCCATATCCAGATGCCGCGCCGTGGGGACGCGGTGATCGATTGGAACAACGTGACGCTCGAAGCCATCCGGATCGACAGGACGGCCCCGCCGCGGGCGAGCCGGGCGCTTGCGTGCGTCCATACGGCGATCTTCGACGCGGTGAACGGCGCTGTGGGCGGCGCCTATGAGCCCTATCTCGTGGCCCCCGCCGAGCTCGGCTCACCCGTTTCTCCCGAGATCGCGGCCGCGGCTGCGGCTCACGAGACCCTGATCCACCTGTTCCCGGCGCAGAAAGCCCGGCTCAATGCCGCTCTGGCGGCCTCCCTGGCGGCCGCTCCGGACGGTCCCGAGAAGAGCTCCGCGATCACCTGGGGAAGGAAGGTGGCGAGGACGATCATGGCGGCGCGCCAAAAGGACGGTGCGGACAAGACGGTGGACTACGAGGCTCAGGCCGGACTCAGCCTGTGGCAGCCGACGCCGCCCGGATTCTTCTCAGCCCTGCTGCCGCAATGGAGCTTCGTGAAGCCCTGGGCCATGATTCATCCAGCCCAGTTCCGCCAGGGTCCGCCGCCCTCCCTGCTGAGCGAGGAGTACACCCGGTCGTTCCATGAGGTGGAGCGCCTCGGCGGGATTGACAGCCAGGACCGCACTCCCGAGCAGTCCGAGATCGCCCTGTTCTGGGCGGACGGTCCCGGTACCGCCACGCCGCCTGGCCACTGGCACGTCATTGCGCAGGCCATTTCCGAGGCCAGAGGCCTCAGCCTGCTCGAGAACGCAAGGCTGTTTGCCCTGCTCGCCATCACCAACGCCGACGCCGCCATCGTCTCCTGGGATCACAAGTACTACTATAGCCACTGGCGTCCCGTGACAGCCATCCGAATGGCCGAAGCCGACGGCAATCCCGATACCGCCGCGGACGCCGACTGGACCCCGTATCTCCCGACGCCGCCGTTCCCGACCTACACCTCCGGTCACAGCACCTTCAGCGGCTCCAGCGCCCGGCTGCTGGAGCTGTTCTTCGGCACCGACAGGATCCCCTTCAGGACGAGCTCCGATGGCCTGCCGGGAGCACAGCGTTCGTTCACTCGCCTCTCCACCGCCGGCGAGGAGGCCGGACAGAGCCGGATCTATGGCGGCATCCATTGGCAGTACGACAACCAGGCCGGTCTGGCAAGCGGCCGCGCGCTCGCCGAGTATGTCTACCTCAACTTCCTAACCCCCAAGGGGGGGCTGTCGAAATGAGACGAGCTACTCGGGCCGGGACACACAACACCGGCAACGCGGTTCACCAGCTACATCTCGAACCGCACCCCCACTTCCACTGCGCGTCCGATGAGCGGCCCCCAAACGTCCGTCGTCCAGCGGTCGAGAGCCGTAGGTCGAGGCAGCAGGAGTGGGTCGTGGCAGCTCGTCTACGAGCACCCGCGTGTAGCGGCCGCGCAGTCCGCGCAGGCGCAGTCCAACTCCATCGTGGGTAGGCGCCGTTGTCTCCATGTGCAGCCCGGGCAGCTCAGCAAACAGCGTCGTCAGGTTGCCCGGCGCCATGGTGAGGTTCTCTTCTACTTCCTCCTGCGGCAATGCCTCAACGTGCAGTGGCTGGTCTTCGAGCACGGCGCCTGTGCGGGTGGCGGCGACGACCGTGACCTCGCTCTCGAAGCTGAGGCGGCGTAACTGCACGTCTATGACCGCGGTCTGTCCGGCGATCACGCTCACCGACAATCGCGCCGGCTCGTATGCCTCGCGTTCCACGGTGATGACCTGGCTGCCCGCCGGAAGCTCCAGCTTGCCGATCCCTCGCTTGTCCGTGACCGTGGCGGTGGCCCCAGCGGCGGCAGCTGCGTTCGCGACCGGGGATGGCCCGCTGCGCACATGAAGCTCGACGGTACCTCCGCCGTTCTGCGCGCGAAGCGACGGCGCGAGCGCCAGCGCTAGGACACCGACGACCATTCGATACGCGACCTGGCTCATCGCACATCTCCCGCTACATCGTACGAATTGGAACTCCCTCCTGTCCTGGCTGCGGGAGGTCCAGGCCTGGAGCGAGAATGGCAGCGACATGGTATTCTGAACCCATGACGACTACCATTGACAAGGCGGGACGCGTGGTCATTCCCGCCGAGGTACGAAAGAGGCTCGGTCTCACCGCTGGTACAGAGTTGGAGATGGTCATTGAAGGCTTCGCCCTGCGCCTCGTTCGGGCGGTGGCCGGCCCTCAACTCGTCCGGCGTGGCGAGCGTCTGGTTGCCCGCCCTCGGGCCACGGAGGGACAGCGTACCGAGATCGACGTGGCACGGTTGATCGAGGAGGAGCGGGACCGGTGGCCAGCCTGACGGGGATCTTCTTCGACACCAGTGTGCTCATCGCCGGAACGATCGATTTTGGTCACAGCTCGCAACACGCCTTGCTGCTGATGGATGCGGTGGCGGATGGCCGGATCGAGCGCCCGCTGACGGCGTGGCACTGCTGCCTCGAGTTCTATTCGGTGACAACACGTCTGCCCGAAGAATATCGTCTCGAGCCGGAGACCGCCCTCCGGCTTCTCCGAGAGGAGATTCTCGCGCGGTTCTCGGTCCACGACCTTCAGGCGGAGCTCAGGGAGGAATTCCTCGTTTCTTCCGCGGGAGAGGGAACGACGGGCGGCAGGATTTACGATTCGCACATCGCTGAGATCGCGCGACAGGCTGGCGCGCGGCTCGTGGCCACCGAAAACCGTCGCCACTTCACCCCTCTGCTGCGCCATGGCATCCGCGTGCTGGTCAGCGCCGAGTTGGTC
>DATANP010000600.1:0-11490 GCA_036266195.1 Thermoanaerobaculia bacterium
CGGGAACACGAGGCGCCGAGGATGCCCTGGGGTACGAGCCCATCCTCCTGGACCTGAAAGCACCATTCCGGACCGCGCAACGGCGCTTCCCCGAAGCCATCAAGCTGCTCGACAGGGCGGTTGAGCTTTTCCTCCACGGCGAGCACCGGGATCCACACCTCGCCGGCAGGAGCCTCATCTCGAAGGCTCTCCTACTTACCGAGATGGGCGAATCGGAATCTGCCGTCCGGACCCTGAAGGGAGCAGCCGGCCTGATCGATCCCGAGCGCGATCCGCGCCTCGTCCTCTGCATCCGCCACAACCTCGTAGACAACCTCTCCAAGATGGGCCGCCACACAGAAGCGGCCGATCTCCTGCCGGAGCTCCGGGAGCTGGCTGCAGCGCAAGGGGGAGCACTCGACCACCTCCGCCTGCGCTGGGTGGAGGGGCGCGTGGCCGCCGGCCTGGGCGAGCACGAGCGAGCCCGCCAGCTCCTCAACGGCGTCCGTCAGACCTTCCTCGATGACGAAAATCCCTACGAAGCTGCCCTCGCCACCCTCGACCTGGTGGTTCCACACCTGGAGGAGGGGAACGCCGCGGAGGTCCGCGTCCTGGCCGACGAGATGGTCGCCGTCTTCCGCGCTCACAACGTCCCCCGCGAAGCCCTGGCGGCGGTCCTCCTGTTCCAGGAAGCCGCCCACCGCGAAGCCGCCACCGCCGAGCTGGCCCACGAAGTCGCCGCCTTGCTCAGCCGAGCGCGTGGAGGCGCGACAGCAGACGATATCGATCGCGCCTGGGAGCGGCGCCGCTGACTCGCCGTGCCGACTACCTTCATCGATCCACGAAGCGATCCGGACCCACGGGTTCCTCGTGCTCCCGCGCGGTTCGCGACGAAGGCGGCCGAGTTGGAGGACCTCCACCGGTTCTGCCTCAACGGTCGGCTCTACGACGTCGAGCGCTGGATCCAGGCTGGAAGGCCGATGCAACTTGCAGCCGCCGAGCAATCAAGCCGCTTCCGAACGGCTCTGGAGATTGCGCTCGAGCGCCAGGATCATTCGCTCGTGCTTCTCCTCGTCGCCAACGGGTATGACATGAACGAAGAGCCGGTGTCTCCTCTCGACCGGGCAGTGCAACTGCGCCGCCGGGACCTGCTGGACCTTCTTCTCAACTGGGGTGCCGACCCTCGACAGGTGGATCTGGACGCGCTCTGCGCCACCTACGACTCCCAGCTCTACGAGCGGTTTCGCCGCCTCGGTGTCGATTTCACCTCTGGCCACGCACTCGCTCACGCTCTGGGTTACCACACGAGCAACAAACCCCTCTTCGGCTTCGCGAAGCGGCACCGGTTGCAGGACTCAAAGATCCAAACCGATCTCGACATCGCCCTCGCGCACCATGCATGGGAGGGCAACGAGAAGGGGGTACTGCTCTGTCTGTGGGCTGGCGCCAATCCGCATGCGGCGGTGCCAGATCTACGATGGGGTCTTGGAGACCACGAGGACGAGGCGGATCGCTATAGCGCCGTCGAGGCCGCATGCAGCCGCGGGGACGTTGCCATCCTCATGCGCCTGAAGCCTGACCCCTCGCTGGACGACTATGAGGAGCTCTACTTCCGTGCGTGCAACAAGGAGACCGTCGAGCTCCTGGCCCATTCGAGGCCACCCGCGAATCCCTCACGGATAGTGGTAATGCAGCTTTCGCGAGCGGCGTGGTCGTGGCGCCGAGCTCGCCCTTGCACACTCCCCCTTCAATACGCCTGAACGATAGGATATCTCCAGCTTTCACGCACAAGTGTAAAAGAGTCGATAGGCATTCGAGTCCTCCTGCCACCGGTTGCGGCCGCCTACACAGCGGTAGGATTGACATCGAGGCGCCTGCGTCCCTACACTTTCTAAGTCTTAAGAACGTGCGCCGCGTAGCGGCGCAGGAATTGGAGTCTTTCGCCTTGCGCAGGTTGATGTAGAGGATGACGCCATAGGGTCCGTTGGACAGGCGATACCAAGGTTGGCCGGATCAGCAACTTAGCAGAGTGATTCTGCTTTGCACTAAGAAAGGAAAGCCATGAAGAGGAACGCCAGAAAGGATAAAGCTGACAGCCGACTGAAGAAGCACCTACAACTAAAGAAGGAGACGCTTCGCCATCTAGGAGAGTCTGAGTTGCGCGTTGCGCAAGGTGGCACTAGAGAGATAAGCTGGAAGCCTGGAACTTTTGATTGCTGCCAGCAATGGTAAGGACTGAGAATAGGCCAACTCACAGGGTAAGCCTCCGGCTCTGCCAGGGGCTTACCCAAGTTTGACAGTTCCGGGAACTGAGTGAGATTTGGTTGTTGCGTAAAGAAGGGGACCTTGAGCGCGAAAGATGTCCGGCCAGCCCCCGACAATCGGGCGGTCTCTACACACTTTCCCCCTTAATTAAGAACTGGGAGGGGGCACTTATAGAGGACCGAGCAGGAAGTCGCCCGCCTCCGGGCCGAGATCGAGCCGAGATCAACCTGTGGAGACCCTGCAGGCTCTCTTCCAAGCGGGAGTGCGATGGGAAGCGAGCCCTATCAAGGAGATCACTGGCGCCCGGCGCTCGTTCCCCGAGCTTCTATCCTTCTGCGAAAGCGGCCTGGTGGTCGAAGTAGGCCATCCTCTTCGTGGTGACGCCTCACGGTGGCCACCACCCGCCAAGGGGGCTCGTCGCCCCCTCGGCTACACCCCCGTCCAAGCTGGCAGTTGAGGCTGTAGCGTTACGCCGGCACCTCTCAGCTTTGCCCGGCAAACCTCCGTGTCCGTCCCCACCAGCTCAGCTCTGTTCCAGGTGAGTAGGCGCGTTGTCCTGGGATTTCCGGCAGGAGCCTAACCGCCGAGCTGGCCCGCGAAGTCGCCGCCCTGCTCACCCGAGCGCGTGGCGCGGCGAAGCGCTGGCGGAGGGTGTAGCTGCGAGCGGAAGGCGAGGCGAGCGCCGGCCACCTGGGAGAGGTCCACGGGCCTCCGGGTGCCTGCCAGCATGGTATCTCCGCCGGGATGGTATCTATTTGGTATCTATGGCTACGCCCGGCTCGCTGGGCGATGCCTGTAAGTGATTGATTTTGAAGGGTTTAGATTGGAGCCGACGATCGGGATTGAACCGATGACCTGCTGATTACGAATCAGCTGCTCTACCGCTGAGCTACGTCGGCCCGCGAAGCGGTCGGTATTGTAGGGCAGTCCCTCCAACCGTGCAACCGGCTGTCGACTCCGGGCCCTACCGTTTCAGTCTCCGCCGGACCCCCGCCAGCATCGACTCCACCTCTTCCAGCCGGGCCAGCTTCGCCAGGGCCAGGTAGGTCAGGCCGTACGTCCCCAGCACCAGGACGGCCTTGAGCATGGGGTGGAGCGGCGGCAGCAGCCACCAGACCAGCGCGCCGGGGAGGGCCGCGGCGAGCGCCAGGAGCGCCATGCGGGCGTCCTCGCGCCAGGGGAGCGCGAAGTCCGGCAAACGCCGCTTGAGCGCCTTGCGGAGCTGGTAGAGCTCCATCCAGGCGCCGAACCCCGAGGCGAAGGCGAGGCCGAGCGAGCCCAGGTAGAGTTTGTTCCCGGGGAGCGGTCCGACCAGCGAATTGAGCGGGAAGCGATCCAGGAACAGCATCAGCGGAATGGCGACCAGGGCCGACGTCCCCACCCGGATCGCCGCGATGCGGGCCGGCGAACGGGTGTCGCCCAGCGCATAGAAGGTGTTCTGGAGCAGCCGCGAGGTGGTGGTGGCGAGGATGCCCGTCGAGTAGCCACAGAGCACCAGGTAGACCAGCCAGTTGTGCGCGACGTTGAAGTTCCCGCCGCGGTAGAAGCCGACCACCAGGTAGCCGAAGGCGAGGTAGCCGACCACGGTGGGGATGTTGAGGAAGGCGACGTAGCGCAGCGCCCGGCGGACGCGGGCCAGCAGGGCCGGGGCCGCCCCCTCGCCCCGCAGCCGCGACATCTCCGGCAGCTCCGAGGCCGCCACCGACATGCCGAACAGGCTGATCGGCAGCAGGTAGAACATCTGGGCGAAGCGGTCCGCGCCGGTCGCGCCGGTCGCGAGGGAGGTGGCCAGGAACAGGTCGATGTAGGCGGCGAGCTGTACCACGCCGCGGCCGGCCACGGCCGGCCACCAGGCCGCCAGCGCCTCCCGCACGCCCGGCACGCTCAGGGAGAGCGACGGCCGGAAGCTGCGCAGGAGGTGGAGCACCAGCGGGAGCTGGACGCCGAACTGCAGTACACCGCCGGCGAATCCCCCCCAGCACGCGGCCTTGAAGAGCTGGATCTGCTCCGCGGCGCTGCGCGTGCCGCCCAGCCGGTACCCCACGAGGACCAGGGCCGCGATCATGGCCGAGTTCCACAGCACCGGCGCAAAGTAGGGGAGGAAGAAGCGCCGGTTGCTGTTCAGGATCGCCAGCGCCCAGACCGCCAGCACCAGCATGCCGGTCATGGGGAAGAGGATCCGGATGCCCGTGACGGTGAGGGCGAACCGGTCGACCGTCATCTTGCCCGCGGCCACGGCCCCGGCGTCGCGCAGGAATCCAGGCGCCAGCAGCAGCACGATCGGTTTCGCAAGGAGGATCCCGAGCAGGGCCAGACCCGCCGCCGCCGCCAGCATCAATCCGAAGATGGCGCCCGCGAACCGGCCGGCCTCCTCGTCCCTTCCTTGCTCCAGCAGGCCGCTGTAGATCGGGATGAACGAGGCCGAGAGAGCCCCCTCGCCCAGCAGGTTCTGGAGCACGTTGGGGACGCGCATGGCGGCGGTGAGGGCGTCCTGATGGGGGCCGACGCCGAAGTAACGCGCGAAGGCTCCCTCGCGCACGAGCCCCATGATCCGGCTGAGCAGGATGCCGGCGAAGACACTCGCCGCCCCGGCCCGCGAACGGGGGCGGCGCTCCGGAGGCTGGGGAGGCTCCTGGGGCGTGGTCGGGTCGATGGTCTCCGCGGGATCAGTAGTCACGGGGCGGATCGTTCCAGGTCAGCGGAAGATTGTAGACGATCCGCTCCTGGATCAGTCGCGAAACACCACCGGTGTGCCCGGGCGGACGTTCTGCGCCAGGATGAGCGCGTCCCAGTTCGTCAGGCGGACGCAGCCGTGGCTGGAGGTGTAGCCGATCGTCTCCGGAGTGGCCGTGCCGTGGATGCCGTGGTGCGGCTTCGAGAGCGACATCCAGACCAGGCCGACCGGCGAGTTCGGGCCCGCCGGGAGATGCGCCTCCGGCTTGTTGTCCGGCACGTCCGCGAAGAGCGAAGGCTGATAGTGGAAGTCCGGCTTGGGGTGGATGCCGGTGAGCTGGAGCGTTCCGGTCGCCGACGGGTCGTACTTGGAGCCCAGGGTCGAGGGGAAGTGGTAGAGGATGTGTCCCTGGGAGTCCAGGCCCTGGAGGTAGAAGCCCTGCTTCGAGATCAGGATCTGGGTGACCTGGCCGGCCGCGGCCGGACCCTGGGCCGGCTTGACGCCGGTCTGGCTCTTCACCTCGCCGGGTTGCGGCACGTCGGGCAGCACCAGCTCCGTGCCGGGCGCGAGGTTGGCGAAGTCCACCTTCGGGTTGAGCTTCTGGACCAGCTCAGGCGAGGCGTGGCCGCGCTCGGCGAACAGCTCCAGGGCCGAGGCGTAGCACAGGCAGTCCAGCTTCTCCTGCTCGTACGGGTCCTTCGGCACCTCGGTGAACGGCCCCTTCACGTCCTCCGGAGTCACCTGCACGCGGGTCAGGACGTCTTGATTACCGCCGATACCGGAGGCGCGCACTAGCGCGTCCAGGGTGGCCTTGTCCACATCGCCGGTAGGATTCATCCCCTGGGCGAACTGGAACCAGTAGACCGCCTTCTGGGTGTTCTTGCCCCACTCGCCGTCGATCACGCCCGGCGAGAAGCGGGCGCGGTCGAGGAGGATCTGCACCCGCATGGGCTCGGCGGCCTGCTGGGCGGTCTGGCGGGCCGGCGGAGGCGGCGTGGCCGTGCCCCCTTCGGCGCCGGTCGGCGGTGGAGGCTCCAGGCTGGTGGTCAGCGGCGTCGGAGTCGGAGACTGAGCGGGCGCGGTCTGGCCCAGGCGCTCCAGGCGGTCGCGCTCGGCGTACTGGCGCCAGGCCGGGTCCATGCGCCCCTGCGCCAGGGCCGCGGAGTCGTACTCGGGGTCTCCTTCGGGCACGGACCAGTCCGTGGTGTCCGTGGTGGCCTGAGCCTGGGCCGGGGTCTCGGCCGGCTTCTTCTCGTCGGTCGCGTCTTCGAAGGTGCAGGCTCCCAGGAGAAGCGGGAGCAGAAGGATCGAAAGTCGTACGCGCATAGATGTAGCCTCCCGGCCCGAGCCGGTCTGCAACATCCGTTCCTCAGCCGGGGAAGGTGGTGAAGCGGCGCGTCAATTCGGTCATGCGGGTGAGGTGGTGGTCGTCGTGCTCGGCCACGAAGAAGGCCAGGTCGATGACCCGCATGGGCTGGTTCAAGCGGGGATGGCGGGCGGCCTGACCGACGCGCGCCGGGTCCCAGGTCTCCAGGCGCTCGACGAAGGCCTCGCGCTCGCGGCGGAACTGCTGGATCAGGAACTCGGTGCCGCGCACGTTGTGGTTGGCCTGCCAGGTGCGCCTGTTCTCCATGTCGGCCGGCCGGAGCACCTCGGCGTCCGCGAGGTAGTCGTCGAGCCGGCCGGTATGAAGCTCGTCGAGGTCGAGCAGATGGCCGATGTGCTCCTGGATCGACCAGGAATCGCCGTCGCGGCTCGTGATGGCCTCGGTGGAGAGCCCCCGCACCTTGTCCTCGATGCGGGGGGCGGTGCCACGGAGACGCTCGATCACCACCGGGAACATCTCGACCGGAAGATCGAAGCGGAACGTCCGGTCGGTCCAGCGCATGGACCGGATCTTATGGCAGGAACCCGTTCCTGTCGAAGAATCCGGGCAGGTCGCTGCTGGTCGGGCCGGCGCCGGGGAGCAGGTAGTACTTGGTCTCGCCGGTGCTGACCTTCTGGATCCAGACCTCCACCTGGGTGGTGTTGAGCTTGACCACCGTGGGCCAGAGATAGCCGTTGGGCTTCGGGCCGACCACGCGGATCAGCACCTCGGTGCGGGTCGGCAGCGCGCCGCTCACGCAGAGGGTCTCGGAGAGGCAATTTTCCTGCTTCGCCCCTTCCCGGTCGCCGATCCGGACCTTGAAGCGGAAGCCGGGGACCTCCGGGCTGGTCAGGAAGGCGCCCGCCGGCAGCGCCGGGGTGGAGCACTGGAGGGTCAGGTTGTAGCTGCCCGTCTCCTTGAATTCCGCGGTGCTGGCGGCCACGCGCCACAGGCCGGTCGCGCCCAGGGTGTGGGTGACGGTGACCGACGAGCCGTTCCCGTTCTGCTGCACGACCAGGTCGCTCGGATCGTAGAGGAAGATCGCCGGGTTGAAGTTGCTGGACGTCATGGTGAGGGTCACCGTCTGTCCGGCCGGACCCGCGAACGTGTAGAGGTCGGCCCAGGACTTCTCGTCCACGAAGCACTCCGTGGCGTCGAGCGAGGCCTTCTTGGTCTCGCCGCACTGGATCGTGGTGGGGAAGCAGTGATGGCTGGCGAACGCGGGAGCGGAGGCGAGCAGGAGGCTGCAAAGCAGGAGCGGGCTCTTGCGGGTCATGACGGGGTGGCTCTCCTTTCCTTCCAGATGTACGTCCAACGGCACACAACGATGCCCTGAAGGAAAGCAAGAATCCGGCCAGGACCTGCCGGCCCTGGCCTCCCCGATGTGAAAGAAATGCGAGGCTTTACGCCGTGGCCCGCTGCGGCTCGGGCTGGACGTCCTCCATCTGGACGGAGACCAGCTTCGAGACGCCCTTCTCTTCCATGGTCACGCCGTAGAGCGTGCCCGCCACTTCCATGGTCAGCTTGTTGTGGGTGATGACGATGAACTGGGTGTTCGACGACATCTCCCGCAGCAGGTCCACGAAGCGGGTGGTGTTCACGTCGTCCAGCGGCGCGTCCACCTCGTCCAGGATGCAGAAGGGCGACGGCTTCGTGCGGAACAGCGCGAAGAGCAGGGCGATGGCCGTGAGCGCCTTCTCGCCGCCCGACATCAGCATCAGGTTCTGGAGGCGCTTGCCCGGCGGGCGGGCCAGGATCTCGATGCCGCTCTCCAGCATGTCGTCCTCGTCCAGGAGCCGCATCTCGGCCTCGCCGCCGCGGAACAGGCGGGCAAAGGTCTCGCCGAAGTTCCTGTTGACCTCCTGGAAGGTCGCCTGGAACCGCTCGCCTGACGCCTCGTTGATCTCCTTGATCGTCTTCCGGAGGCTTTCCACCGAGTTGGCGACGTCGGCCCGCTGGGTGGTCAGGAACTTGAAGCGCTCCTCCTGCTCGTCGTGCTCCTGCACGGCCAGCAGATTGACCGGCCCGAGCCGCTCCAGCGCCGCCTTGGTGCGCGCCAGCTCGGCCTCCATCTCGGCGAGGTCGGCCGGCGCCTCGACCGGCGTCTCTCCTTCCTCTTGGGTCGGCACCGGCTTCTCGAAGTGCTCGTGGAAGGTCAGGGCCAGGTGCTCGGAGTCCTGGCGCAGGGCCGCGTGCGCGATGCGATGCTCCTCGACCTCGGCGCGCACGCCGTCGCGCTGCTCGCGGGTCTGCTGGATGCGCTCCTCCAGCTCCCGGATCTCGTCCCGCCGCTCGTCGAGGCGCTGCTGCTGCTCGAGCACCCCCTCCTCGGCGGTGGAGCGCCGCTCCAGCGCGCCCTGCAGCTCCTCTTCGGCCTTGACGATCGCGGTTTCCAGATCGCTCCGCCGGGCCGCCAGCTTGTCCGCGTCCTCGCGCCAGAGCGAGACCTGGCTCCGGCCGCGCTCGACCTCGGCGCTCAGGCGCGACTCCTCGCGGTCGTGCGACTCCAGGCGCTCGTCGAGCAGCTCCAGGCGTCCGCGGCGGCCGGCGCTCGCGGTGCGCAGGGCCTCGCGCGAGGCCTTGGCCGATTCCAGCTCGGCCTGGGCGCGGTCGTAGGCCTCCTGGAGCGTGGTGTTGCGCTCCTCGGCCTGCGCCAGCTCGTCCTGGAGCTGCTGCCGGCGCTGGGTCACGCGCTCGATCTCCTGCGCGATCGCCCGCTGCTCGCCGGTGAGCGTCTCCTGCTCGGCGGCCAGCCGGCGATGGCGCGCGGCTACGTCTTCCTGGCGGGCGCGCTGCACGGCCAGCTCCTGGCGAAGCTGGGCGATTTCTCCCTGCAACCGGTTCGACTCCCTCGCCAGGTTGGCGCGCTCGGCGACCAGCCGGTTCAGCTCCTCGCCCGACTCCCGGAGCTGGCGCTCCAGGTCCGGGATGGCCTTGGCCAGGTTCGCCAGCTCGCTCTCACGCTCCAGCACGCCCGGCGTCGCCACCTCGCCCTCGACGTGGAAGGTGCCGGCCTGAACCCACACCCCCTCGCGGCTCAGGAAGGCATAGCCGGGATGGAGGCGCGCCAGGCGCTCGGCGTCCGCGGCCGACCGCACCAGGAAGGCCGGCGGCAGGGCGGAGGCCAGCTCCTCGGGCAGCGCCAGGGCCTCGCCCAGGGAGAGGACGACCGCCGGGTCCTCCACCATCGGCACGATCGGAGCGACCGTCTCGTCGGACCCGGGCCGCCGTTCGACCAGCACCGCGGCCGAGCGGCCGGCGAGCGCCTTGGCGAGATCGCGGGCCGAGGCGCCGGGTGCCAGGACCACCGCGTCGGCGAGGCTGCCGAGGTAGACGTCCAGGCTGCGCTCCCAGCCTTCGAGAGCCTGCGACTGGCTGGCGAGATAGACCGGCTGCGCGAGACCCGCGGAGCCCAGGGCCTTCTCCAGGGCGGCGCGGCGCTGGGCGTGCGCCCGCGACAGCTCTTCCAGGATGCGCTGGCGCTGCTTCGAGCCGGAGAGCTGGTTCTCCAGGTCCCGCTTGCGCTCGGAAGCCTCGGCCTCGCGCCGCATGGTGACCTCCAGGGCGGAGGCCACGCGCTCCTGCTCGTCGGTCTTCGAATCGAGCGCCGCCTCGGAGCCGGCGACCTTGTCCTGGACCATGGCCAGGGCCTCGGCCGCCTGCTTCAGCTCGTGGGTACGCTGGGCCAGCTCCTGGTCCAGGTGATGGCGCCGGAAGTTGCCGCGCTCCAGCTCGATCTGCGACTGCTGGACGCGCTGGCGGAAGGCGTCGATCTCGTTGATGGCCGCGGCGAGCTGCGCGCGCACGGCTTCGACGCGGGCCGCGACCTGCTGGAGGTCGCGCTCGGCCGCGGCGATCTGGCGCTCGTCGGCCTCCACGGCCTGGGCGGCGAGGTCGCGCTCTTCCGCCAGCTCGCGGCGGCGCTCGCGCAGCGCCTCCAGGGCATCGAGGTGGGCCTGGATCTCGGCCTCGCGGCGCTCGGCCATGCCGCGGTCCTGCTCGGCGCGCTCGCCGATCTCCTTGACCGTCTGGCGGTTGGCCTTCAGGAACTCCTGCCGGCCTTCAATCGTAGCCGCCAGCTCGGCGACCCTCTGATGCCGCTCGGCCATGGCCCGGGCCAGCTCGTCGAGGCGCTGGCGGCCCTGGGCGAGCGCGGCCTCGTCGCGGTGCAGATCGGCGGCGAGCCCGGCCTCCCGCGTGGTGGCCTCCTCGATCTTCGCGCGCAGCTCGCGCAGGCGGGCCGAGAGCGCGGCCCAGCGACCGGTGAGGACCTTCTCCAGCAGCTCGCGGTACTCGACCTCCTTCTCCTGGTAGCGCCGCGCCGCGCCGGCCTGGCGCTTCAGGGAGCGCAGGGCGCGCTCGACCTCGGAGATCACGTCGTCCAGGCGGAGGAGGTTGGCCGTGGCCTCCTGGAGCTTGACCTCGGCCACGCTCTTGCGCGCCTTGTAGCGCGTGATGCCCGCGGCCTCCTCGATCAGCTTGCGGCGCTCCTGCGGCTTGCCGGAGAGGATCATGCCGATCTTCCCCTGCTCGATCACCGAGTAGGCGCGGATGCCCAGGCCGGTGTCCATGAGGAGATCCTTGATCTCCTTCATGCGCACGACCCTGCCATTCAACCGGTACTGGCTCTCGCCCCCGCGGAAGACCCGGCGGCCGATGGACATCAAGCCCCCGTCCGAGCCCGGAAAGGAGGAGTCCGTTTCCAGAGTCAGCGTGCACTCGGCCATGCCGAGCGGCTTCCTCTGCTCGGAGCCGTTGAAGATGACGTCCTCCATGGTGCCGCCGCGCAGCGTCTTGGCGCTCTGCTCGCCGAGCACCCACGTCATGGCTTCGGACAGGTTGCTCTTGCCGCACCCGTTCGGTCCGACGATGGCCGTGACCCCGCCCGCGAAGTCCACGTGAACCGGGTCGACGAACGATTTGAAACCGGAGATGTCGAGGCGTTTGACTTTCAGCATGTAGGACTCTCTCCTGACGACGGAGGGCAGGATACCAGACGCCCGGAAGCCACTACAAGGTGTGGTGGAGACTGGTTTATACCCACAAGATGTGGTAGGGGACCTCACCCCCTGGCCCCCTCTCCCATCTCCCAATCCACCCAACCCCGGGAGAGGGGGAACGCATCCGAACCTCTTTGCCGGGAAACACCTCTACCGCCCCAGCTATATCCCCCCCTCTCCCGGCGGGGGGCCGGGAGGGAGATGGG
>DATANP010000601.1:0-16885 GCA_036266195.1 Thermoanaerobaculia bacterium
ACCGCGGGCTCCTGCCGGCCCTCTGGCTGATCGGCCTGCCGCTCGCCTACTCCATGATGGCCCCGACGCCCACGAAGCTCATGGGCAACTTCGGGCGCTACTACTTTCCGCACCTGCCGGTCCTGATCCTCCTCGGAGCCCTCGGCCTGGAGCCGGCGGCGAGAGCGCTCGGCCCCCGGCCGCGCACCGGCGAGGGAAGGCGGTTCCCGCTCGGGGCCCTGCTCGCCGCCGTGATCCTCGCCACCGCGCTCTGGGGTTTCGCCCAGGGCGCGGTGCGCTACGCCAGGAACGTCGCCAACGTGGAGGACAGCGACGTGAAGATCGCCCGCTGGCTCGGAGAGCGGGTGCCGCCGCAGGCCCTGCTGGCGGTGAACGACATCGGGGCGATCAAGTTCCTGCTGCCGAACCCCGTTTTGGATCTGGCCGGCATCGCAAACCCGGAGATCCGCGGCGAAGTCTCGCAGATCATGGCCGCCACCGGCCTCCCCTGGCAGAGCGCCATGGCCGAAGCCATCGCCCGCCGCCGGCCGGACTACGTGGTCGTCTTCCCCAAGTGGCTGTCCGGCCTCGAAGGCGACCCCCGCTTCCAGCCGATCCTCCAGCTCAAGGTCCCGGACAACATCACCATGGGAGGGGATGAGATCGTGGTCTACAGCACAGCGTGGAACCGGTATCCATTAGAATCCGCGCCGTGAACGTACCGATCCTCGACCTCACCCGCGTCCATCGCCGTATCGCCACCCAGCTCGAAGAGCGCTGGCGGCGCGTCCTCTCGGAAAGCTCCTTCATCCTGGGCCCCGAGGTCCGGCAGTTCGAAGCCGGCTTCGCGGCCTACCTGGGAGTCGAGGCCTGCACCGGCCTCGCCAACGGCACGGACGCGCTGGTCCTGGCGCTCCGGGCCCTGGGCCTCAAGCCCGGCGACGAGGTGATCGTCCCGTCCTTCTCCTTCTTCGCCACGGCCGAAGCCGTCCTTCTCCTGGGGGGCGTGCCGGTCTTCGCGGACGTGGACCCCGAGACGCTCAACCTCGACCCGGCCGACGCCGCGAGCCGGGTGACGAGCCGGACCGTGGGCCTCATCCCGGTCCATCTCTATGGCCGGCCGATCGACGTGGACGCCACGCTGGCGCTCTGCGACAAGCACGGCCTCTGGATGATCGAGGACGCTGCCCAGGCCCAGGGAGCCGCCTGGAAGGGCCGGCGGGTCGGAGGTTTCGGCAAGCTCGCCGCCTGGAGCTTCTACCCGACCAAGAACCTGGGCTGCTTCGGGGATGGCGGAGCCGTGACCGGCAACGACAAGGACCTGGTGGCCGCCGTCCACCGCCTGGCGAACCACGGCCAGACCTCCCGCTACAACCACGCCGAGGTGGGGACCAACAGCCGCCTCGACAGCCTCCAGGCCGCGGTCCTGAACTGCCGTCTCGAGCTCCTGGAGGAGGACAACACCCGCCGCCGGGAGTTGGCCTGCCGCTACCACGGAGCCTTCAACGGCATCGGCGACCTGCGGCTGATCCCGGACCCGCCCGGAGCCCTGTCGGTCTACCACCAGTACACGGTCCGCACCGCCCGCCGCGACGAGCTGATGGAGCACCTGAAGTCGAAAGGCGTCGCCTCGGCCGTCCACTACCCGGTGCCGATCCACCACCAGCCCGTCATGAAGGAAAAACTGAAGGAGCTGATGCCCGACGCCGGGGACCTGCCGGTCTCCACGGCGGCGGCGCAGGAGGTGCTCTGCCTGCCGATCTTCCCCGAGCTCACCAACGAGGAGCACGACCGGGTCTGCGCGGGGGTGCGGGAGTTCTTCGGGAGCTGAAGGACCCAAAGGGCTGCAAGGACGACAAGGACATCAGGTCTTTGGTCCCTGAAGTCCCTGCGGTCCTTGAGGTCCTTCCAACCCGAACGCCTCCGCCACCAGCTCGTAGGACCGCAGCCGCTCCTCCTGGCTGTGGACCATGGTGGTCACCATCACCTCCTCCACCTCGACCTCCGCCAGGAGGGCCTCGATCCGGGCGCGCACCGTCGCCGGATTGCCGACGATCACGAGATCGCGGTACTCGCGGAGGGCCGCCAGCTCCTGGGGCGTGTAGGGATAGGCCATGGCCTCCTCCGGCGTCGGCAGGGGACCCAGGCGTCCGGTGCGCAGACGGACCCAGGAGAGGTTCAGGCTCCAGGCCAGGTACTCCGCGCGTTCCTCGGTCTCGGCGCAGACCACCGCGACCGCGAGGATCGCATGCGGCTTCGGGAACTGGGAGGATGGCTCGAAATTCTCGCGGTAGGCGCGGATCGCCGGCTCCGGCGGCGTCGGGCTGAAGTGGCTCGCGAAGCTGTAGCCCAGGCCCAGTGACCCGGCGAGCCGCGCGGTCGCGCCGCTGGACCCCAGGAGCCAGATCGGCGGCAGGTCCACGTCGTCCGGGATGACCCGCACCGACCCCAGCGGATGATCGGCGGGGATCTCGCGGCGCGACAGCGACAGCATCTCGGCCAGGAGGGATGGAAACTGCTCGCCGTCGAAGGGTCGCAGGGCCCGGGACGTGGCCGGATCGCTGCCCGGCGCCCGGCCGAGGCCGAGGTCGATGCGGCCGGGGTGCAGGGCCTCCAGCGTCTGGAACGTCTCGGCCACCCGGAGCGGCACGTGGTTGGGCAGCATGATGCCGCCGGAGCCGACCCGGATCCGCCCGGTCGCCGACGCCACATGCTCGATCAACACCTCGGGAGCCGAGCTGGCGACGCTCGGCAGGCTGTGGTGCTCGGCGAACCAGTAGCGCGTATACCCTAGGCGGTCCGCCAGCCGGGCCAGCTCCACGGTGGCGCGGAGCGCCTGCGAAGGCGTGGAGCCCGAGCCGATCGGAGCCAGGTCGAGCACGGAGAGGGGAACGGTCATGAAGCTAGAATCTCCTTGTGATGGATGATCCGGTGATCCTGGAAACCCGGGACTGGCTCGAAAAGGCCGTCATCGGCCTGAACCTCTGCCCCTTCGCCAAACCCGTGCACGTCGCGGGCCGCATCCGCTTCGCGGTCAGCCGGGCGGAGACCCCCGAGGCCCTGCTCGTGGATCTCCTCGCCGAGCTGCGGACCCTCGCGGCGGCGGACCCTGAGGAGATCGAGACCACGCTGCTGATCCACCCGCGGGTGCTCACCGACTTCCTGGACTACAACGACTTCCTGGGCGTGGCCGACGCCGCCCTGGAGGAGCTGGAGCTGGTCGGAGAGATCCAGATCGCCAGCTTCCACCCGGACTACCAGTTCGAGGGCACCGCCCCGGACGACATCGAAAACTATACGAACCGCTCGCCCCATCCCATCCTCCACCTGCTGCGCGAGTCGAGCGTCGAAGAGGCGGTGGCCTCGTTCCCCGACACCGACCGGATCTACAAGGCCAACATCGAGACCCTCCGAAAGCTCGGCCTCGAAGGCTGGCGCCGTCTCGGGCTCAAGTAGGCCTACTTCGGCAGCGACTCCAGCAGGCGGCTCACCTGCTCGTTGGGCCGGACGGCCAGCGCCTTCTCCAAGTCCCACCGCGCCTCGTCGACCTTGCCCTGCCGCAGGCTGAGCAGGGCGCGGAAGTAGCGGGCGCGCTGGCTTTCAGGGTTGTGGTCCAGGATCATGCTGAGCTCCGCCTGCGCCCTGGCGGCGAGCATCGGATCCTTGCTGACCGCCTCCATTCCGGGCCAGCCGCCAAAAGGTGGAACGACCCGCTTTTCAGACCATTCGAGGTGGTGCTCGAACCGGGGGATCCGCCGCAGGTAGATCGCGCAGAAGTCGTCCCAGTAGACCAGGCCCCAGCGCGCGCTCTGGAATTCCGGGTCCCACTCGTGCTCCGTGATCAGCGCCCACTCCACCTGATAGCGGTCCATCAGCTCCGGGAACGGGGTCGAGACGTACTCCTTCACCAGCGGCGCGAACACGTCGTTGCGGCCGTCCCAGAAGACCGGCTCCTTGAGGCTCCAGAGCAGATAGCCGCCGTAGTTCTGGTGGTTGAACATCCGGCCGCGGATGCCCATCTTCTGGACGAACCGGGCCGCCGGCTCCGGCACTCCCAGGGCGAGGGGCCTGGGCCGGTAGGTCGCCCAGCCCACCAACGTCGAGGCCAGGGCCAGCAGCACCACCACCCCGGCAGCCAGGTTGGACCGCTTCCGCTTCGCCCAAAGCCTGTAGATCACCGGCAGGGCCAGGATCACGGCATGGAAGACGAAGCGAGGAGACCGGTAGAGAAGGACCACGAAGGTCGCGATCGCCACGACCTCGGCCACCCGGACCGGCACCTTGCGCAGGGGGAGCAGCCCGGCCAGGAGGAGCACGGCCAGGATCAGCAACCCCGAGTTGGCAGCCGGGGAGGACGCCTCGAAGTGCCCCAGATCCCAGGGGATGCCGCTGGCGAACAGGATACGGCTCAGCCGGAAGGGATAGAGGAGCGCCTCGATCCCATTCGGGTTGGCCAGGGAGAGGAGCCCGGCCGCCGCGAGGGTCAGAAGATACGGCCGGCCCTGACGGCGGATCAGAGCCTCCAGCGTGAAGAGCCCCAGGACGAAAAGTCCGAAGACGACCCCCGAATGGACATTGGCCCAGATCCAGAACAGTCCCGCGATGCAGGCCAGCTCCCGCGGCCGGCCGGTCTTCCGGTAGCGGGCCAGAAGGAGCAGGGTCAAGGCCAGGAATAGCTCGCTCAGCAGCGCGGCCCGGAGGATGATCTCCGCCGAGACGGTCCAGAGGCCGGCCAGCAGGAGAGCCACCGGGAGATACCCCCGCGCCTCCTCGGGACCTTCCAACTCCATCGTCCGGACCAGGATCCAGCCGATCAGGAGGATCAGCAGGACCCGGGTGACGATCAGCGCCAGGTATCCGCCCGCGATCCAGATCCCATAGACCAGGAGCGAGAACCCCCACTCGTGCGTGACCCAAGGAGCCCCCTGCCGGGTGAACGAGAAGGGGTCCACATGCGGCACCATGTGGTGCTCCGCCATCCAGGCGCCGCTCTGGAGATGCCAGAACAGGTCGTCATGCGACAGCGGCCGGGCCGCCATGGGCACGACGAGCGCGAGCAGGGCGACCCAGCCCACGAAGTCCAGGAGGTGGCGTTTTTGTGGCATGTCCCCGGCCCGGAATCCTAGCAGGCCACCCCCCCTGGACACCCTTGATATACTCCAGAGCGTCATGGAAGCTCCAACGCTGACGGCGCCAGCAGAACTGCGCCCCGAAACGTTCTCCACCCAGCTCCAGGAGATGGCTGCCAAGGTGCGCGACGGCGTCCGGCTCGACGAGGCCGATGCCCTCACGTGCTTCACCACACCGCACATCCTCCATCTTGGGAAGCTCGCGGACACCGTCCGCCGGCGGCTGCACGGCAACACCACCTACTTCAACGTCAACCGGCACATCAACCCGACCAACGTCTGCGTCTACACGTACAACTGCAAGTTCTGCAGTTTTGCGGCCCTCCCCGGGGAAGACCACGCCTGGGAGATGAGCCACGAGGACGTGTACAAGCACGCGGCTGATCAGGGCGGCAACATGGTGACCGAGTTCCACATCGTCGGCGGGCTCCACCCCGATCTCCCCATGTCCTGGTACGAGGACATGCTGCGCGGCCTGCGCGAGCGCTTCCCGAACGCCCACCTCAAGGCCTTCACCGCCATCGAGATCGGCTGGTTCGCCAAGCGCGAGAAGCTCTCCTTCGAGGAGGTCCTCACCCGCCTGCGCGACGCCGGCCTGGGATCGCTCCCCGGCGGCGGCGCCGAGATCTTCCACCCCGAGGTGCGCGAGATCATCTGCGACGGCAAGCTCGACGCCGACGAGTGGATCGAGGTCCACCGCGCCGCGCACAAGATGGGCATCAAGTCGAACTGCACCATGCTCTACGGCCACGTCGAGCGGCCCGAGCACAAGGTCGACCACCTGATGCGCCTGCGCAACCTCCAGGACGAGACCGGCGGCTTCAACGCCTTCATCCCGCTCGCGTACCACCCCGAGAACAACTACATGGGGCTCAAGTACCACACCACGGGCATGGAGGACCTGCGCCACATCGCTGCCGCCCGCCTCGTGCTGGACAACATCCCGCACATCAAGGCCTACTGGGTCATGGTCACCCCCAAGCTGGCCCAGGTGGCCCTGCGCTTCGGCGCCGACGACCTCGACGGTACCGTGGTCGAGGAGAAGATCTACCACATGGCCGGCGCCGGCACCGCGCAGCAGCTCAGCCGGCCCGAGCTGGAGAGGATCGTCCGCGAGGCCGGCTTCGTGCCGGTCGAGCGCGACACCCTGTACAATCCCGTACAAACGCCGATCCAACCTGAGCTGGCCGTCGCCCCGGTCGCAAATTGAAGCCTGAGCTCGGTTTCCACTACCTGGCGGTCGACGGTCCCATCGGCGTGGGCAAGACCACGCTCGTGGAGATGCTCACCCACCGCTTCGAGGGGGTGAAGCTCCTGGAGGACGCCGGCAACCCGTTCCTGGCCGACTTCTACCAGGACCGCCCGGGCGCCGCCTTCCAGACCGAGCTCTACTTCCTGCTTTCGCGCTACAAGCAGCAGCAGGAGACCGCCCAGCGCGAGCTGTTCGACCGGCTCCTGGTCTCCGACTACACGTTCTGGAAGAACCGGATCTTCGCCTACCTGAACCTGTCCGACGACGAGCTGATGCTCTTCGACAAGCTCTACGCCCTGCTGGAGCCGCAGATCCCGGTCCCCGATCTGGTCATCCACCTGGTCGCCGATGTCGAGACCTGCATGGAACGGATCCGCCGCCGGGCACGCAGCGTCGAGAAGACGATTTCGGAGGAATACCTCTCGGAGTTGATCGACGCCTACAATCACTACTATCATTACTACGACCGGTCTCCGCTGCTGGTGGTGGACACGAGGCATCTCAACTTCCCCCAGCGGCCGGAGGACTTCGACGAGCTGCTCAACCGGCTGTCTAAGCCCATCAAGGGGACCGAGTACTTTCAACCGCTTGGATCCCGGTAGGTTCCGGGACCGAGACGGAAAGCACAGCGCCCCCTTCGGCGCGCCCGCGGGTGGCGAGGGCCTGATCCTCCGGAGGAGGACAGTTACCTCGCAGGAACCTTGCGGCGCGTGAAACCGTCGGCCCGCCCAGGCCCTTTTTCCGTCCCGTTCAAGCGGAAGGTCTTTTTCGTTCTGCGACGAAAGGAGCCGATTTATGGCGGGCACGGCGGGCGAAGCGAAGACGGTTACCGTCCCCTTCGTGGCGGCGGCACCGAAACGGGGCGACACCCTGGTCATGGTCACGGCGTACGACTTCCCGCAGGGCCGCACGGCCGACGCGGCGGGAGTCGACATCGTTCTGGTCGGCGACTCGCTGGCCATGGTGGTCCTCGGCCACCCAGACACCCTGTCGGTGACCATGGACGAGATGATCCATCACACCAAGGCGGTCCGGCGGGGCGTCAAGCGCGCGCTGCTCGTGGCCGACATGCCGTACGGCTCGTTCCACCTCGGACCGGAGCAGGCGGTCGCGAACGCGATCCGCTTCGTCAAGGAGTCCGGCGCGCAGGCCGTCAAGATCGAAGGCGGCCGCGCCGAGACCGTGGCCGCGCTCACGGCCGCCGAGGTTCCGGTCATGGCCCACCTGGGCCTCACTCCGCAGTCGGTCAACCGCCTGGGCGGCTTCAAGGTCCAGGGCCGGGACGACCAGGCCCGCGACGCCATCCTGGCCGCCGCCCTGGAGCTGGAGGAGGCCGGCGCCTTCTCCCTCGTGCTCGAGTGCGTGCCGACCGACCTGGCCGCCGAGATCTCAGACCGGCTGGAGATCCCGACCATCGGCATCGGCGCCGGCGCCCACTGCGACGGCCAGGTGCTGGTCTACCACGACCTCCTCGGACTGGAGGAGCGGATCGCGCCGCGCTTCGTGCGGCGCTACGCGGAGCTGGGCAAGACCTCGCGCGAGGCCATCGCCCGCTACGCCGACGACGTCCGGTCGGGCCGCTTCCCGGCCCCCGACGAGAGTTACGGAGCTTCCAGGCCGGTCGAGGAACCGGTGGGCAAGGTCTACGGCTAGGCCATGCGCCAGGTCCGGACCGCGGAAGAGCTCCGCAGCGGCGTCCGCCGCTGGCGGCAGGCCGGAGAGCGCATCGGGTTCGTGCCGACCATGGGCGCGCTCCACGAGGGGCACCTGTCTCTCGTGAAGCTCGCCCATCGGCACGCTGACAAGGTGGTGGCCTCCGTGTTCGTGAACCCGACCCAGTTCGGGCCGAACGAGGACTTCAGCCGCTACCCGCGCCAGCCGGAGAAGGACGCCGCCATGCTTGCCGAGGCCGGCTGCGACCTACTCTTCCTGCCCGAGGTCGAGACCATGTACCCGCCGGGGAACACCGTCTACGTGGACCTCGGCGCGCCCTCCGAGGGACTGGAGGGCCACTTCCGGCCCGGCCACTTCCGCGGCGTGGCGACCGTGGTCGCGGTCCTCTTCAACTTGGTGCAGCCGGACGTGGCCGTGTTCGGCGAGAAGGACGCCCAGCAGCTCGCGGTGGTGAGGAAGCTGGTGCGGGACCTGCAGTTTCCGATCGAGATCGTCCCCGGGCCCACGGTCCGGGAGTCGGACGGTCTCGCGATGTCCTCGCGCAACACCTTCCTCTCCCCCGAGGAGCGGAAGGTCGCGGCGGTGCTCCACCGGGCGCTGCGCAAGGCCGAGGCCGCGATCGCGGCCGGCGAGCGGCGCGGGGACGAGGTGCGGCGGGTGTTGGCTGAAGAATTGAATTCCGAGCCCCTCGCGCGTGTTGAATATGCCGAGGTGGTGGATGCGGAGAGCTTCCGGCCGTTGGAGGCGCTCCGCGGACGTCTGGTGCTCCCCCTGGCCGTGCGGGTCGGGGGGACGAGGCTGATCGACAACCTGCAACTGGCGGTCGAAGGCTGACTGCCATTCCGAGGGTGACATGCAACGAACCCTTTTGAAGTCCAAGATCCACCGCGCCACCGTGACCGGCGGCTGTCTCGATTACCAGGGGTCGGTGACCGTCGATCCCCTGCTCATGGAGGCCGCCGACCTGCTCCACTACGAGAGGGTGGAGGTCTACAACGTGACCAACGGCGAGCGCTTCGCGACCTACGCCATCCCGGGCATGCCGGGAAAGGGCGAGATCGTCTTCAACGGCGCCGCCGCGCACAAGGCGCGCAAGGACGACATCGTGATCCTCGCCACCTACGCGACCTACGAGAACGACGAGATCCGGAACCACAAGCCGTCGCTCGTCTTCGTCGACGACCGCAACCGGCAGATCCCCACGGCGCCGCCGGTGCCGGGCGGACCGTACGAGGAGCAGGAAGCCATCCTGCTGGCGGAGGCGTCGTGATCCGGCTGTCGGGCTTCGCGCTGCTCTCGGGACTGCTGATGGCCTCGGCGTCCTGCGGAAGTGACGGCGCGAAGCCCGTCCCCCCCGGCCATCAGGCCCCGGAATCGCAGGGATCGCTGGACCTGGAGACCCTGGTCCAGCAGTCCATCCCGGGCCAGGGCGGGCAGACCGTGCGCGAGGTGATTCGCGACCAGGCCGCCTGGACCGCGATGTGGGCCAAGCTGCGGGAAGGGAGCTCGCTCCCCGAGACCCCGCCGGCCGTGGACTTCACGAAGGACATGGTGATCGTCGCGGCCATGGAGACCCAGCCCTGCGTCTCGAAGGTGACCGTCCGCTCGGCGGTCGAGTCGGGCGGAGAGCTGGTGGTCGGCATCCTGGAAGCGCCGCCGGCCCCGAACTGCGTCTGCTTCACCGCGGAGCGGCCGATCCATGTGGTCCGCCTGCGCAAGGTGGACGGGCCTGCCCGCTTCGACGTCGAGCGCGGCCAGACCCCCTGTTAGACTCCATGCCATGACCACGACGTACGCACCCACTCAGACCACAACCGACGTCGAGCCGCTAACCATAGCGGACCGGACGTTTCGTTCGCGCCTGTTCCTCGGAACCGGCAAATACCCCGACTTCGAAACCATGGCCGCAGCCCTGGACGCCTCGGGCACCGAGGTCGTCACCGTGGCCCTCCGGCGCGTCAATCTGGACGACCGGGGGAAGGGCTCGCTCCTCGACTTCGTCGACCAGGACCGCTACCTGCTCCTGCCGAACACCGCCGGCTGCTACACCGCCGACGATGCGATCCGCACCGCCCGCCTCGCCCGCGAGCTGGGCGGCTGGAACTGGGTGAAGCTGGAGGTGATCGGGGACCAGAAGACCCTCTTCCCGGACAACGTGGAGCTGCTCCGCGCTACCGACGTCCTAGTCAAGGAAGGCTTCGTCGTCCTGCCCTACACCAACGACGACCCGGTCGTCTGCCGCAAGCTGGAGGACCTGGGCGCCGCAGCCGTGATGCCGCTCGGCGCGCCGATCGGCTCGGGCATGGGCATCCGCAACCCCGCGAACCTGCGGATCATCCTGGAACAGTCGAAGGTCCCGGTGATCGTGGACGCCGGAGTCGGCACGGCCAGCGACGCGGCCCTCGCCATGGAGCTGGGAGCCCACGGCGTCCTGATGAACACCGCCGTGGCCGAGGCGAAGGATCCGATCCGGATGGCGAAGGCCATGCGCCTCGCTGTGGAAGCCGGCTGGCTGGCCGCGCACGCCGGCCGCATCCCGAGGAAGCTCTACGCCTCGGCCTCGTCGCCGATGACGGGGCTGATCGAGTAGGTGGGCTCCCCGGAGAAGCTCGACGAGCCCTCCCTTCCTTTCGAGGAGGCGGAGCGCTCGTTGGGCGATCTCGGGCGAATCAACCGGCTCCTCCTCGGAGCCCTCCCCCTGAAGAGGGCCCTCCTGCCGCGGCTCGGTCGCTGGAGCGGGCCGCGCCGGGTTCTCGACCTTGGCACCGGCGGCGGGGAAGTTGCCGCGGAGCTGGCCCGCGCCGCGGCGAAGCGCGGGGCTCCGCTCCGGGTCGTGGGCCTCGACTCGAAGCTCCGGCACCTGGTGATCGGAAGGCGGTCCGGATCGGATCAGCTCCGGGTGGTCGCGGACGCCACGGCCCTGCCCTTCCGGGACGGCGCCTTCGAGTGGTCCTTCTCCACTCTCTTCTTCCATCACTTCGAAGCCGACTCGAACCGCCGGGTCCTTGCCGAGATGAGAAGGGTCTCCCGGGCCGGAGCCGTGGTGGTGGACCTCCGTCCGAGCCGGCTGGCGCTCGGTCTTCTGCTCGTCTTCTTCCGCCTGATCCGGGCCAGCGAGGTCACCCGTCACGACGGCCAGGTCTCCTTCGAGAGGAGCTGGTCCCTCCGGGATGTCGCCCGGCTTGTCGAGGGGCTGCCGGTCCGCGAGCTCAGGCGGCGGTTCCCGTTCCGGTGGTCGCTGGTGGTAGACGCGGCCGCAACCGAGAAAACGGGGGACGGGCCCCGGTAGGAACCCGTCCCGATGAGGTAGATTCAGATTTCAAAGAACAGCGTCAGTGCTACTCGGTGACCGGCGGCGTCAGCGGCATCGGCGCCGGTCCTCCACGGGCAGCGGAGGATCGACGAGCTTGACGACACGGCGCTGGCGGATGGGGCGGGCCCCGAACTCGAGCAGCTTCTCGTTGTGGCCGCCGAGGTGCCCCTTGATCGCCGCGCGCAGCCGCGAGGCCGCGGCCCGACCCTCGAAGATGAGCTCGCGCCCCGCGCACGGCTTCCCACCGCGTGAGCACAGTGGCTCGGCGCCTGCGCCCCTGTTTGCAGGGCGTGGGCACGAGAGCCCGGCCGCCGCGCCCCCGGGACCATCGGCGGAGAACCGCTGCCCGGCAGCCGCTCCGCCGTGAGCGCCGGCTGCCGCGTGTTCATTGACAACTGAATCCAAAAATCGCCGGGGGCCCGCTCGGGGCCGGCCTGCCCCCGGCCTGTCTTGTCGAGCCGGCGGGATGCCCCTCCCCCATCCCGCCCAAGCTCCACCCCTGCCTGTCCGAAGGAGACGGGCGGGGGCGCCCTCTCCGGCGCAGCCGGGGAGGGAAGGGGAGGGGTCTTTTTTCTACGGAATTGGGGGTTGCGCTCCGGCGTGGGCTGTCCTACAATCCCACCTCCGCACGGCGGCCTGCGCCGGCAGCGTCACGTGCAGCCATAGCTCAACTGGATAGAGCGACAGACTACGGATCTGTAGGTTGGGGGTTCGACTCCTCCTGGCTGCACCATCTAACTTCCTCAAAACACAGATAGTTAGCGCAGCGGCCTTAGGCACGCCTCCGGCGGTCTTTTCTTCGTGGACCACTGGTGCGCTCGCTTGGTGTACGCCCGTCGAGCCGGCCCCGCCGCTCCGCTGTCTCGTTTCACCCTTCCAAAAGACGACCGGCGCCGATGTGGCGCCGGGTTCAACTTCCGTCTCCTGCAAGGGAGCGGACCAACCAGACGGCCCGACGGAGTGACGCAAACACCCCGCCGAGCCTAGCCAAGCACAGGAGCGCACTCCCATGCCTGACCGCCCGCAGTCTAACGGCCCAACGCCTCCCACCGTCAACCCCGCCCGCTTCGAGGACTTCCCGGTCTTCCGGGAGACGTTCCTCGCCGTCTTCACCGACCCCACCTACAACGCCGCCCTCCGAGAGGTGGGCAACATGGTCTTTGAGATGGCCCTGGAGTATCGCGGCTACTGGCCCGATCAGCCGGAGGGCCACATCCGCTCCGAGTTGCGCGCCCTGGTCGCGGATCTCCGAGTTGCCCAGGGCCATCTTGCCTCCCTCGGGAATCCCGAGATGACCAGCCCCAACACCCCGCAGGAAGGGCACCACGTCACCGTGGCCGCCCGACTCGCGGATGACGTGGGCGTTACCGCCGATGCCCTGGAATCGGAGCTAGGACCATGGCGGGGGGAGGCGTAGGCCATGGCCCCGCACCTGGCACCCCGGCTCACCCGGGAGACGTTCGACACTGCCGCCGGATTCCGGGAGACCCTGCTCGTTCTCTTCGCAGCTCCCGGTGACTCGGCGGCCCTCCGGCAGGTTGGGAACCTGCTTCAGTTGGTGGGCAATGAATGCCGCCAATACTGGCCCGATGACACAGAGAAATACCCACGCCCGCAGCTCCGGGCGGCCTTGGCCGATCTCCGCTACCTGGAGGGATACCTAGGCCGCTACCTCGGAGACGTTGCCCCGTTCGCCGCCGAGCTGGCGGAGGATCTCCGGCCGATCGCCGACCGGCTGGACGCCGCCCTGCGAACCCGCAGGAGGTTCCAGAGATGAGCCGCATACCTACCCCCTTGACGTGGAAACGCCGGTCCTTCGCCGTCCTGGAGGCGTCGTGGCTCGATCGGCACCAGCTTAGCTCCGTGGCCGTTACCGGGCTTGTAGCGGGTCCTTTCGCTATCTACCGCATCCCGGACCGGAGCACATTCCACCTCATCCATTTGCCTACTCAGGCGAAGCTCACCGATCAGGAGATGTTGCTCTCCTGCAAGGATGCCGCGGAACGCTTCGCGGCCCTTGATCTCAACTGGTGGACCTGCATTCCCGAGGAAGTGATAGGCCCGGATCTCCAGGCTATGCGAAACCTGTACGTGGAACTCTCCCCGCGCACCTGGGTATCCAGCGCGTCCGATCCAAAGGAAGAGGACACCCTGTAAGGGATGGCACCGTGGGCGGTCCTCTCGGGGGCCGCCCTCTGTCTTCCCTCGCCTCCCTGTCCCAACGGCCCGCCCGCCTCTATCCTCTCCAGTGTTGTAGGATCTTCCTCCGGCAATCGGGAAGTAGGGGGCGGAACCTGAAGCACGGGACCATGCCGGCCCCGCACTGCTACCCGCCTCCGGAAAGGCGCAACCATGCGCAAGGCTACCGCGTCCGTGTCCCTAGCCGTCCTAGTCGGCGTCCTGGTCGCTCCGCTGCCTGTACAGACACACGGCGCAACCGATGCCCGCCAGAGCCTTGACCCGAACGGACAGCCTACCGGGGATGGTGGTCCGACGCTCGATCCAGACGGACAGCCCGCCAGCACGGACTATGGCGACTCTCGGGGGCACTTGGACCCGAACGGCTAAGCCCGCCCTTGTCGTTGGGGGCGGTCCTCTCCAGGGGGCACTGTCCTAGTTTGAATTGGATTCCCGCGCGGATCATCCCGATGGTTGCGCAGGACGTACCGGGCAGCGAACAGGAGAAACTCCGAGACGCTCATGCCGTTGCGGATCGCTCCTGCGGCCATCTGGAGGTAGTGCTGCTCGAAGGTGTCATGGACGGTCACCCGGTAGACCTGCGGCTGATACTCGCCGATCGGTGCAAGCCTCTTCTCTCGAACGGTGTGGTCCCACCCCATGGGTCAGACCTCGTGCAGCATAGTCTCAGAGCAAGCCTAGACTCAGCGGGCGGCACTTGTATGGGCCACCCGCTGCCCGCATGTCTTGCGGGAGACGCTATGCTATCCTTCTCCTATGGAGGCGACAGAACACGTGAATTTACCGGAGTACGACCGGCCACCAGTTAGGGAAGTGCTCCTCGGCGTTCAGTTCAGCGCACTGGAACGCCTTGGCGGTCCGTATATCGGCCTGCTTTGGCAAGAATTTCGAAAGCAGTTCGGGAAGCTCGAAGAACAACCGCAACTTGTATTTCGTCCGGAGCGTTTTGGCCTTCCTACGCCTGAGCTACCGACGATCGAACTCGTCGATTCCTTGGCCCCGCGGATATGGTTTGTCAATGCCTCTGGCACAGAGTTGTTGCAGGTTCAACAGGATTGGTTCTCTCACAACTGGCGGAAGATCGATGACGACGATAAGTATCCGCGGTTTGCCACGCTTCGCGCGGCCTTCAGTGACGAATTAGCACGACTCATCTCCTTCATAGACAGAGAAGGACTCGGAACCTTCAAGCCCGTCCAGTGTGAGGTCACTTACGTCAATCTAATTAGTGGCGATGTGTCTATGGGCGACATCCTAACCGTATTTAAGCCGGAATTTAGTAACGATTTCTTAACGACACCGGAAAATTTCGCCGCGAATCTCAGATTCTTGATTCCCGGTAACGACGGCGCGCCCATCGGAAGGCTTCACGTTGCTGCCACGCCAGTGATCGAACTTAAAACACAACAGCCCGCAGTTCGTTTAACTCTCACTGCAAGAGGTTATCCGGACGGCGATAATTCGGAAGCAATATTCGGCTTTTTTGATAAGGGTCACGAGTGGATTGTTAGGGGATTCACCTCAATCACAACACCCAAAATGCATGATCGCTGGGAGCGGAAACAATGATAGATACTCTTCCGCAGACCTCATCCATCGCTCTTGGGCTAGACATAGAGGAGACCACCGGCTCCTCGCGATCCTCACGGCGCACATATGGGACCTATAGCAGCAGCCTGGCCGTTCATGTGGGGGAAGGCATCGTAATCGATATACCACTGCATGAAAGTGACGCGCCGGCTATCCGATTGAATGACGCCTTTAAGGAGGCCGAGCGAGTTATTGCCGGACTGTTGAAGATGCCGGCGGGTTGGGACTCATACGGCGCGAAGCCAATAGATCGGCAGAGAGCTGCTGCGGCACGCTATGTAGTGTGGATGTCTATTGCATCAGGCGCACCGCCGCCGGCTATTGTTCCGACCAGCGACGGCGGTATACAGCTTGAGTGGCACCGATGCGGCGTGGATCTTGAAATCAGGGCAGTCGCCGAGACATTGCTTGAGATATCCTTTGAGGATCTTGAAAGCGGCGAAATTTATGAGGACGAGATGATTGGGGCCGATTGGGCACCGCTGAAGTCATTTTTTGATCGAGTGAGCTGTTATAAGTAAGTCGGATGTGCACGAATGGAGGAGCCCGCAAATTTCGCGGACGATCCGGCCATCGCGGACGATGTTGATTTGTGGCGACGCATCCTTCCGCGGTGGATAGTTAG
Organism: Thermoanaerobaculia bacterium; assembly: GCA_036266195.1. Taxonomy (GTDB): domain Bacteria; phylum Acidobacteriota; class Thermoanaerobaculia; order Multivoradales; family UBA5704; genus DATMER01. Next base: position 15,762 of record DATANP010000601.1, read on the forward strand.
AGATGAGAACACTGGCGAATTAAGACTATCGTCTGCCGCCTTTGATGATAGCCCTGACGGCTCGCCTATGTCAGTGGTAATTGAGAAGATTGCGATGGCAAATCAGATCACTCCAGCGAAGGTATTAAATGGTTACGTTGGCTATAGTCTCTGTGCTTTTACGGCAGGTGCAGCTCGGGCTCTCGGATTGCAAATCGCTACCCGGCCCGAGGTTCGCGGAGAACCAGCTCACGGGTTTATTGTAGGGAAGAAAACTGGAAGCGTCAAAAAGAAGCTGAGCAAAGCCTCTCGGTGGGTTATTTTTAGCCCGCCTTCTTCTTAGCCTTCCACCGTGCCGCTGCTGCGTCGCGGGCTATCTACTGTCGCCGCCGCTGCTCTGGTGTGAGCTTTTTGGCATGCTTGGCCTGACGTGTTATCCTAGACTCAACTACGCCGAACCCGCGAACGAAGATGCATTGGAACAGGTATGAGCACGAGAAGGACACCAAGGTCTTCGGATCACTGCTCACGAAGTTTTTGGAGGCGGCTAGGGACTCAGCTTGATACATCGGTTCTGCCGCGAGTCGGCGGGATTCTTAGCGGCGGGATCTCAGATAGCACTCTCTCCGCTAGCTCGGGCGAAATCGCGAAACCTTCCTCTAATTCAGCCGCAATCAACCGCTTGCAGACGAAGCTGAGCCGCTCCACCGGGAGCAGGTGCTCGTTTTGAATTGGCCCGCCATCCTTGCCGGTCAATTCAATCGATTGTGAGGGGTGATAGCCGGTCCGGTCGAGAATCGAAATCGCTGCCCGGACGACTGCGGCATAATCTTCTGAATCGATTGCTCTTTCTAGGACCTTCTTAAGAGAAAAGATTGCCGGGTCAACTAGATCGTTCAATCGCTCGCGTGCTGCTTTCTTGGCCTGTGGGCTTGCTCCGCCGTGAGTGCGGCAGACGGCCTGCCCGAGCATTGCCGACTTCTTACAGCGCTCGCCGGTCTGGGAGGAATGAGCTGTGCAGCGTCGCGAGTCGTTCATGGGTCTATTTCCTGCATGGGTCTTCTGGTGGTCCCTTGTGTGCGCCGCCTTCCTTTCCCCCCAGACCCCCCCTTAACCCTTCGGGTATATATTGCTCCATTCCTTGG
>DATANP010000602.1:0-2666 GCA_036266195.1 Thermoanaerobaculia bacterium
CTCCACCAGGACCTGGACCTGCTTCCGCTCGTCCTCCGGAAGCGACTCCAGCTCGCTGTCCAGTTGCAGGGCCGCGCGGCCCGCCCTGCCCTGCTGGACGACGTGGGCCAGCTCGTGGGCGATCAGGCTCCGGCCCGCGGACGAGCCGGGCTGATAGCGGCCGGAGCCTAAGACGATGTCCTCCCCGAAGGTGTAGGCGCGGGCCTGCAGATCGGCCGCCGACCGGGCCGCGCCGGCGTCCGCATGAACCCTCACCCGGCCGAAGTCATGGCCGAAGCGGGTTTCGAAGTCGGCGCGCGTCCGTCCATCGAGAGGCTGTCCTGCAGAGCCCAGCGCCTCGCGCGCGTGAGACGGGAGCGGGCCGGCCTCCTCGGGTACGGCCTCCAGCTCCGGCACCGCCTCACCGCGGGCCACCTGCGCCGCAGCGCGCCGGGCCTCCCACTCCCCTGCGCTCCACGATGGGCGGCGACCCTGGAAGGAGAACATGCCAGGAAGTCTAACCTGGGGGGCTGCGCGGCAGAAATGTCCGCAGCTGGGCAGGTCAAGGACGCGGATTAACGCCGGGAGGCGTCCAAATTCACGGGGCAGCGACTGCCCACACGCCGCCCGCGCTCCACGGTCGGCACGACAACGAAGTCAATCGTCGTGGCCGGGTGAGGGAAAACGAATTCCAGGGCCGTCTACTTACCAGGCATAGCGCCAACGCCTCGCCGGGAGGCTGGAGGGCGGACCTCCACTCCCGGCCCTTTTTTACACCAGCGCTTTTTCGGTGAGCTCGCGCTCCATGGCAGCCAGCTCCTTCTGGGCCGCGACCAGGTTCGCCTTGCTCCGGTCGAGGACCAACAGCAGGAACAGGCGGCCGTCCGTGCCCGTGGGGCGGAGCAGGTAGTAGCGCCGGGTGGAGGTGAGGAGCACCTCCTCCACCGCGTCCTTGAGGCCGATCGTCTCCTCGACGCGCGGCTTCTGGCGGGCGAATTCGGCGGTGGCCCGGGCGGCGACCTCCAGGTCCACGCCCTTGGCGCCGATCGCGGCGGCGACCAGGTTGCCGCCGGCGGTCTCGACGAGGAGCGTTGCGAGCGAGCCTTCCAGGCCTCTCCCCCGCTCCAAGGCCTCGCGGATGGTTTCGGCCCGCTCGGCCGCGACGATCGGGTCGATCGGATCGGCCACGGCGGGCCGGTCCGGCGAGAGCAGGGCCTCGATCGCGTCGTCGGTCTCCTGCGCGATGCCAGGCGGGTGCGGCGCGTGACGCTCCCGCTCGTCCTTGAGGCGCATGCCTTCCATGAGGAGGAAGCGGAGCTCGCCTTCCAGCTCCGGGCCCTCGACCGGGCAGCCGTCGGCGATCTCGATGTCGGCGTGCTCCCAGGTGACGATCTCCAGGGCCGCGGCCTGGTCCGTCAATTCTCCGGTCTCGGCTCCGACCAGCTTGCCGCCCCGGAAGCAGAGCCGGCCGCCGTGCTCGCCGCTGGTCACGGTCAGGGTGCAGGTCTTGCGCTCGATCTCCAGGAGCTGGAGGAAGGAGGACAGGCTGATGTTCTCCACCCGGCCCTTGACGCTCTGGCGCAGCATCTCCGAGGTCTTCTTCTTGAGGATGCCGAGGTCGAAGGGCTTCTCCAGGATGTCCACGCCGACGCCCAGCCGGGCGCTCTCGGACAGATAGGCGGTCATCACGATCACCGGCAGGCGGGGAAAGCTGCGGCGGAGCCAAGCCATCAGCTCGAAACCGTCCATCTCGGGCATCCGCAGATCGGTCACCATCAGGTCGACCTTTTCGGACTCCAGGATGGCCATGGCCTCGTTGCCGTTCGCGGCCGTGGCGACCTTGACGCCCCGGCGGCGGTCGGCCAGCGCCTCCGACAGTGCGAAGAGCACCGCGGGCTCGTCGTCGACGATCAGGATCTTCTTCATGCCGGGGGAAGTCTGTCGCGGCGGGATGGGGGCCGTCAATGTCGAACGGATGAGCTAAAATGACCTCCTTCCTTTGGAGGCCGTGACATGCGTCGTCGATTCTTCCCGCTCGCCGGGGTCTGTGTGATCCTCGCTGCCGGGCCTCTCGGGGCCCAGACCGAAAACCTGGAGTCGGGGTGGCACATCGTCCGGCCCGGAGACACGCTGGAAGCGCTGGCCGATCTCTACCTGGGGTCCAGCCAGTTCTGGAAGCGGCTGGCGGATCTCAACCGCGAGATCCTCGACCCGAACGTGATCGAGCCCGGGCAGCGCCTCCGCGTGCTGCTGCCCATCCGCGGCAGCCTCCCGGTGGCCCGCATCGACCGCGTGTCGCGCAAGGTCGAGGAGCAGCCCCAACCCAACCCCTGGAACGAAGCGCGGCCCGGCGACCTGCTGGTCGAGCGGGACGCGGTGCGGACCTACAAGGCGTCCTCGGCGGTGATGGACTTCCGGGATGGCTCGAGCCTGATGGTCACCGAGGACTCGCTGGTCTTCCTGAACCGCGCCGGCAGCCGCCTCAAGGGGGCTCCTCCCACCCACTCGGTGGAGATCGTGGAGGGCCAGGCCGACGTCGAGGTCGGCGCTCCCAGGCTGGCCTCGGCCGAGGCGGTGCGGCCCGAGGTCGAGATCGTGCTCGGGAACACCCGCGCCCGGTCGAAGCCGGCGGTATCGGCGGCGGGGGGCCAGTCCCAGTCCCGCGCCCGCAAGGCCGAGGGCGGCGG
>DATANP010000603.1:0-13032 GCA_036266195.1 Thermoanaerobaculia bacterium
CGTCACCTCTTCGAGCTGCTCCTCCACGAACCAGTCGAGGAAGCGGACGCCGACGTAGTTCTTGTCCTTCTTGGCGACCTCCACCAGGTCGTAGATCTGGCGGGTGACCTCCTCCTCCCAGGCGAGCGCCTTGCCCACCGCGTCCTCGGCCGAGGCGAAGTCGGCCTGCGGCGCAGGCAGGGTCGGGATCACCACCCGGCCGCCGACGTCGTTGATGAACTTCACGAAGCGCATCGCGTGCGTCCGCTCCTCCTCCGACTGCACGTAGAAGAACTTTGCCAACTGCGGCAGGGTCTCCGAGTCGAAGTAGGAGGCGATGGCGATGTATTGCATGGAGGCGCCCATCTCGTTGCCGATCTGCTGGTTGAACGCCTGGATCAGCTTGTCACTGGCCAACATATGCCCTCCTCCCCTTGAATGTAGGTCCGGGTACTGCGGGATCAGTCTATCGCGTCGTCAGCACTCGATCACGTTGATGGCGAGGCCGCCGCGCGAGGTCTCCTTGTACTTGGTCTTCATGTCGGCCCCGGTCTCGCGCATGGTCTTGATCACCCGGTCGAGCGAGACCTTGTGCGAGCCGTTGCCGCGCAGCGCGATGCGGGAGGCGTTGATCGCCTTCACCGATCCCATGGCGTTGCGCTCGATGCAGGGGATCTGGACCAGGCCGCCCACCGGGTCGCAGGTCAGGCCCAGGTTGTGCTCCATGCCGATCTCCGCCGCGTTCTCCACCTGCGGGTTGGTCCCGCCGAGCGCCGCCGTCAGGCCGGCCGCGGCCATGGAGCAGGCCACGCCCACCTCGCCCTGGCAGCCCACCTCGGCGCCGGAGATCGAGGCGTTCTCCTTATAGAGGATGCCGATCGCCGCCGCCGTCAGCAGGAAGCGGATCACCCCCTCCTCATCCGCGCCCGGGGTGAACTTGCGGTAGTAGTGCAGGACCGCCGGCACGATTCCGGCCGCGCCGTTGGTCGGCGCCGTGACCACCCGGCCGCCGGCCGCGTTCTCCTCGTTGACCGCAAGGGCGTAGAGGTTCACCCAGTCGAGGACGGTCAGCGGGTCCTTGAGCGCGTCCTCCGGCTTGGAGGCCAGCTCGCGGAATAGCTGCGGCGCCCGGCGCGGCACCTTGAGGCCACCGGGCAGCACGCCTTCCTGCTGGCAGCCCCTCTCGACGCAGCTCTTCATGGCGTCCCAGATCCGTAGCAGCCCGGCCCGGATGTCGGTCTCGGGGCGCCAGACGGTCTCGTTCTCCAGCATGAGCTGCCAGATGTCCTTGCCGGTCGTCTCGCAGAGGTCGAGGAGATCCGCGCCGCTGCGGAACGGGTTCGGCACCGGGGTCGTATCTTCGACGAGCCGGTCCTCACCCGCGGCGCCCTCGGTGACCACGAAGCCGCCGCCGATCGAGTAGTAGACCCGCTCTTCGATCGCCTCTCCGGCGGCGTCGAAGGCTGTGAAGCGCATGCCGTTCGAGTGCAGTGGGAGAAGGTCGCGGCGGTTGAAGAGGAGGTCGGTCTTCTCGTCGAACGGAATCTCATGCCGGCCGAGGAGATGGATGAGATGGGTCTTCCGGATCTCGGCGACGCGGGCGGGCATCCAGCCGGGATCGACCCCCTCCGGGCTTTCGCCTTCGAGGCCGATCAACACGGCCCGATCCGTGCCGTGGCCCTTGCCGGTCAGGGCGAGGGAGCCGTAGAGCTCGACCTTCACGCGGCGGGTGAGCGCAAGGGTACCTTCGGCCTCCAGGCTCTGGACGAAACGCCGGGCCGCCCGCATGGGGCCGACGGTGTGGGAGCTGGACGGGCCGATTCCGATGGTGAAGAGGTCGAAGATGCTGATGGCCATGGCGCGGGGATTCTATCCGAGGCAGGACCGAGGTCCGGTATAGTTAACAGCGCTCATCATCCAGACATGCCCGACCGAGCGGAGTCCGTCCAGAAGATCGTCGAGGAGTTGCAGGCCGGCATCTCCGTGGAGGAGAACTTCCGCCAGCTCTGCGAGATCTGGCATCGCCCCCTGTACCACTTCTTCTCCAAGCGCGGTTTTCCTCCCCAGGACTGCCTGGACCTAACCCAGGAGACGTTTCTCGGGATCTACAGGGGTATCGGCTCGTTCCGCCGCGACGCGCGGTTCGAGACCTGGCTCTTCACGGTCGCCACCAACGCCTTCCGCAAGCGCCTCCGCACGGGCGCCGCCGAGAAGCGGTCGGGCGAGGAGGTGTCGCTCGCGGGAGGCGAGGACGACCGCGGGCTCGAAGACCGGGCCGTGGCGGACGGGCCGATGCCTGGCGAAGGCATGCTCCAACAGGAGCGCACCCGCCTTCTCCGGGATGCCATCGAGAGGCTGCCGGAGCAGATGAGGAAGTGCCTCGTCCTCCGCGTGTACCATGAGATGAAGTACCGCGAGATCGCCACGGTGCTCAAGCTGTCGCCGGAGACCGTCAAGGTCCACCTCTTCCAGGCGCGGCGCAGGCTCCAGGCCGATCTCGGGGACTACTTCCGGGACGCCTTGGCGGATCCGGAAGAGGGGGCGACATGAAGGAACGCAACGATCTGACCGACGCTCTGGGGGAGGTCGCGGCCGAGCATGCGACCGGGCCTCATCTGGAGCCCGAGGAGATCGCCAATTACCACAACGGCCGGCTCTCGCCCGAGGCCGAGCGGCGTGCCCAGGATCACCTCGTGGCCTGCCGCGAGTGCTCGGAGCTGCTGCTCGACCTCCAGAATTTCGGCGATCCGGCCTTCGGAGCCGCCGAGGCGCTTCCGGACCGGGCCGGCGAACAGGTGTGGGAAGGCGTCAGGAAGGAGATCCAGCCCCCAAACGTAGTCCCTTTTCGGCGGGAGCCGCGGAGGGTTGAAACCCCGCGCTGGCTCCGGTCGCTCGCGGCCATGCTCCTCCTGAGCACCATGGCGCTCTCCGGCTGGGTGGCGTCGCTGCGCGACCGGGTCAAGGAGCTGTCGGGCCCCCGGGCGAACACGCCGGTCGTGGATCTCTTGCCCAGCCCGGTGCGCGGCGAGAAGAAGGGTCCGCCGGTGCCGGAGCTGCCGGAGGGCTTCGAATGGATCACGGTCATCCTCCACTCTCCCGGCCTGCCGGAGCTTCCGGACTATGGGATCGAGATCCTGCGCGCCGACGGCTCGGTGGCGTGGCGGAAGGATGGCTTGAAGCCTGCGTACAGCTCGTTCTACCTCTCTCTCCCGCGGGACTGGATGAGAGACCACTCCATCCGCCTCGTGGGGATCGGTCCGCAGGGAGAGCGGACGACGATCGGGGAGTATGAACTGCCGAAGGGCCCTTAGCGTCCTCCTGCCTAGCCTTTTTCTTATCTCCTGCCGGCAAACGGACCGGCAGGCCTTCGCGGAGCGCCGCCTCGATCCGAGGCCCGGAACCGCGGTCGAAGCCCGGATGGAAGGCAAACCCCACGCCTGGCTGATTTCCATGGAGCCGGGCCGGTTCGCGGACGTCACGGTCGAGCAGAAGGGGGTCGACGTGGCCGTGAGCCTGCGGGGTCCGGACGGTAAGGTCCGCGCCTCGATCGACAGCCCGAACGGTTCGCGCGGTCCGGAGCCGATCCCGTTCCTGGCCGACAGCGCTGGAACCTACAGGCTGGAGATCAAGGCATCCGGCGAGGGTTTGTACGCGGTGCGGATCGGCGACGTCCGTCCGGCAACGGCCGCGGACCGGATCCGCATCCAGGCCGAGCGGCTGCTTTCCGAGGGCGAGGCGCTGCGCCTGAAGGAGGACAGGGCGTCGCTCGTCCAGGCGGCGGAGCGGGCGCGGCAGGCGGAGAGACTCTTCCGGTCCCTGGATCTTTCGGGCCGGCAGGCCGACGCGCTGGTCTCCCAAGGCGAGTCCCTCTATGCGCTGGACGACTTCGCCGGCTCCGAGGCGGCCTACGGCAAGGCGCTGCCCCTGTTCCGCAAGGCCGGCCGGGAGCTTGACGCCGGCAAATCGCTCAACGCCATGGGCCGGGTCCAACACGATCCGGAGCGCGCCCTGGAGCTCTACCGGGAGGCCCTGGACCTGAACCGTCGCCTGGGCGACCGGGAGCAGGAGGCGGTCACGCTCCACAACCTGGGCCAGGCCTGGCTCCGGCTCGGCGAAACCGAGAAGGCCCTCGCCTCCTACGAGCAGGCGCTTCCGGTCTGGCGCAGCCTGGGAAAGAGGTACGACGAGGCCGGCACTCTCGTGAAGCTCGGCTATCTCTACCAGTCCGTGGGCGAGCCGGCTCGGGCGATCGACCTCCTGCCCAAGGCGCTGGCGATCTTCGAGTCCCTCGGCGCGGACCGGGACGCGGCCGGCACGCTGAACGCGCTCGGCAATGCCCAGGCCAAGGCCGGAGAGCTGGAGCCCGCCCTGGCTTCTCTCGACCGGGCACTCGCCATCCGCCGGCGGCTCGGCGACCGGCGCGGAGAGGGCGAGACGCTCAACGACGTCGGCTGGTGCCAGATCCTCCAGGGCCGGCCGGAGAAAGCCAGGGCTTCGTTCGGGGCCGCCGTGGCGGCGTTCCGCGAGGTCCGGGACGAGCCCTCCGGGGCCATGGCACTCTCGAACCAGGGCTGGGCGGACGAGGAGCTGGGCCGCGCCCGGCCGGCGCTCGACGCGTTCAACCGCGCTCTCCCGGTCCTCGGCTCGGCCGGGCTGCGGGAGCGCGAGGCCATGGCTCTCCTCGGCATCGCCCGCGCCCGCCGGAGCCTGGGCGATCTGCCGGCCGCCCGCAAGGCCGCCGAGGACGCGCTGAGCCGCATCGAATCGCTGCGCGGCAAGCCGGCCAGCCTCGGCATGCGCGCCTCGTACCTCGCCACCAAGCAGACCTATTACGAGGTCTACTCCGATCTCCTCGTGCAGCTCGGAGAGGAGGCCAAGGCCCTGGGCGTCAACGAGGAGGCGCGCGCCCGAAGCCTGCTGGAGATGCTGTCTGAGACCGGCGCCGCCGTGGACCCGAAGCTCCGGGCCCGGGAGGCGGAGCTGGGAGAGAGGATCAACCGGGCCGACGCCCGCCGCCGGAGCCTTTCCGGCAAGGAGGCCGAGCTGGCGGACGCGGAGGTCAGCGAGCTTCTCCGTCAGCAGGACCGCGTCCAGGCCGAGATCCGCCTCGCCCGCTCCCCCGCCGCTCCCAGGCCCCTGACCCTGCCGGAGATCCAGCGCGAGGTGGTCGACGACGGAACGATCCTCCTGGAGTACGGCCTGGGCAAGGAGCGGAGCTTCCTCTGGGTGGTGACCCCCGACTCCCTATCCACCTTCGTGCTGCCGCCGAGGGCCCGGATCGAGCAGACCGCCCGGCGCGCCGCCGAGCTGCTGGCCGTCAGCCACCAGACGATGGCGAAGGCCGAGTCGGAGGCCACCCTCGCCAGACTCTCTCAAGAGCTTCTCGGCCCGGCCGCCGCTCTCCTGGGAGACCGCAGGCTCCTGATCGTCCCGGACGGAGCTCTCCACTACCTCCCCTTCGCCGCCTTCCCCGATCCGGCCGGAGGCGCTCCCCTGGTGGCCCGCCACGAAATCGTGACCTTGCCCTCCGCCTCCTCTCTGGCCGCCCTCCGCAAAGAGCATTCCCAGATGCCAACCGGAACCCTCGCCGTCATAGCCGATCCCAGTCCGTCTCCCCCTCTCCCGGGGAGGGGGACTCGGGCGGACCGGGAGAGGGGGCCGGGGGGTGAGGGCTCCCTCCCCTACGCCCGCGAGGAAGCCGAAGCCCTGCTCGCCATGGCGCCGCCCGACCGCCGCCTCGGAGCCCTGGGTCCCGACGCCAATCGCCAGACGGTCCTCTCCGGCCGTCTTTCCAACTACCGGCTGGTCCACTTTGCCACGCACGGCATCCTGGACACCGCGCACCCGGAGCTGTCGCGCCTGGTCCTCTCGGGCGGCGACCTTCTCAGCCATGAGGTCTACCGCCTGCGTCTGCCCGCGGACCTGGTGGTGCTCTCGGCCTGCCGCACGGCGCTCGGCAAGGAGATCCGGGGCGAGGGCCTGGTCGGGCTGACGCGGGGCTTCTTCCAGGCCGGCGCCCGCAGTGTGGTGGTCAGCCTGTGGGAGGTCGAGGACCGCGCCACGGCCGAGCTGATGCTCCGCTTCTACCGCGAAATGCTGGAGAAAGGCCGCCCTCCCGCCGCCGCCCTGCGCGCCGCTCAGGACTCGCTCCGCAAGGAGCCGGGCTGGGAAGCGCCGTACTTCTGGGCCGGCTTCGTCCTGCAGGGGGACTGGCAACCCAGGCGTTAAACCTTCCCCGCTCCGCGGGATCTAAGCCGTTGAACTTCTTTTCCCAGGGAGGATGAGATGAAACCGCAAACCGCAAACCCGACCAAGCGCGAGAGTCTCCTGAGCCGCATCGCCCGCCTGCTGGGCTTCAGGCGCAAGCCCGTGCGCCTGGGCATCGACGGCAACCCCACCGACAAGAAGACCGATCCCTGGGGCGGACCGCCTCCGATGTAATTCCACTAACCCATCTCCTCGAAGCCTGGATCTAAGCCCCTTGCCCACGCCGAACCGACCGGCACAGCAAGGAGGATGGAATGAGCTTCGAGGCCGTCGTCACCGATTCGTCCACCGCGATCCCGATCCAGCCCTGGATGCTGAAGGCCAGGCCGGCCGGGGACGAAACGCTTCTCGCGCGCATCGCCGACGGCGACCTCGCCGCGTTCCAGAGCTTCCACAACCGGTACGCGGCGCGGGTCGCCGGCTTCGCGCGCCAGCTCAACCACGACCGCCAGTTGGACGAGGACATCGTCCAGGAGGTCTTCACCTCGGTCTGGACCCGCGCCGCGAGCTACAACCCGGAGCGCGGCGATGCCGCGGGGTGGCTCTACACCCTCACCCGCAACAAGGTCATCGACCTCTGGCGCCGCAATTCGAAGAGCGGCCAGACCGAGGAGATCGACGACCGCCGGCATTTCAGGGGCGGCCGCCCGGCCGAGGAGGACGACCTCCGGCTCACCCTCCGGCAGGCGCTCTCCCACGTCCCCCCCGAGCAGCGCCGGGCCATCGAGATGGCCTACTTCGACGGCCTCACCTACCAGGAGACCGCGCAGGAGCTGGAGCTGCCGGAAGGCACCCTCAAGTCGCGCATCCGCCTCGGCCTGCGGACCATGCGGAGCGTGCTGACCCAGGGGAGGCGGGCTGCCAACTGACGCGGAATCCCTCTCCCCCCGGCGCCTGTTGTACTCCCCAGGGTTGGATATACTGCCTCAGGTCCCCAGGGACCGGTCCCAACCACAAAACGCCAGGAGGAGAGTCTCCTTGTCCACCTCGTCCACTCCGGAAACGAATCACCCGTACCATCGGGTCATCATCCTCGGCTCGGGCCCCGCCGGCCTCACGGCCGCGCTCTACGCCGCCCGGGCCGACCTGGCTCCGCTCGTCCTCGAAGGGCTCCAGCCCGGAGGACAGCTCACCATCACCACCGAAGTCGAGAACTTCCCGGGCTTCCCCGAAGGCATCCTCGGACCCGAGCTGATGGACCGGATGCGCGAGCAGGCCCGGCGCTTCGGCGCCCAGGTCAAGTTCCAGGCCGGGATCGAGGTCGACCTGAGTCACCGGCCGTTCACCATCCGCACCGACGAGGAGACCTTCCGCACCGACGCGCTGATCATCTCCACCGGCGCCACGGCCAAGCTCATGGGCCTGCCGGCCGAGCGCGAGCTGATGGGCTACGGGGTCTCCGCCTGCGCCACCTGCGACGGGTTCTTCTTCCGCAACAAGGAAGTGGTGGTCGTGGGCGGCGGCGACTCCGCCATGGAGGAGGCCACCTTCCTCACCAAGTTCGCCAGCAAGGTGACCATCATCCACCGCCGGCGCGAGCTGCGGGCCTCCAAGATCATGCAGGACCGCGCGTTTGCCAACCCCAAGATCGCCTGGGTCTGGGACAGCGTCATCACCGACATCGTCGGCAGCCAGCAGGAAGGCGTGAAGGCCGTGAAGCTGCACAACAAGCGCACCGGCCTCGACTCCGAGTACCCCACCCAGGGCGTCTTCTATGCCATCGGGCACAAGCCGAATACAGAGATCTTCAAGGGAAAGCTCGACATGAACGACGTGGGCTATATCAAGGTGGCCGATCCGACCACCAAGACCAGCGTCCCCGGCGTGTTCGCCTGCGGCGACGCCATGGACCCGATCTACCGCCAGGCCATCACCGCCGCGGGCACCGGCTGCCGCGCGGCCATCGACGCCGAGCACTGGCTCGCGGAGCTGCAGGACTGATGCGCCGGCCCAGCACATTAGGCGAGCTCAAGGCGTCCGGCTACCGGCCGCGCTCCGTCAAGCAGGAGGTCCGCGACAACCTGCGCGCCCGCCTGAAGAGCGGCGCGCCGCTGTTCCCGGGCATCCTCGGCTACGACCGCACCGTCATCCCGTCCGTGGTCAACGCCCTCCTCGCCGGTCACGACTTCATCCTCCTCGGCCTGCGCGGCCAGGCCAAGACCCGGATCCTGCGCTCGATCACCACGCTGCTCGACCCCGAGATCCCGGTCCTCGCCGGCACCGAGCTGAACGACGACCCGCTCGCGCCGATTTCGACCCGCGGCGTCCGGCTGGTCGAAGAGGCCGGCGACGACGCGCCGGTCGAGTGGATGACCCCGGAGCAGCGCTACAACGAGAAGCTCGCGACCCCGGACGTGTCGATCGCCGACCTGCTCGGCGACATCGACCCGATCAAGGCCGCCACGCGCAAGCTCACCTTCGCCGACCCCGAGGTCATCCACTTCGGGATCATCCCGCGCACGAACCGCGGCATCTTCGCGATCAACGAGCTGCCCGACCTCGCGCCGCGCATCCAGGTCGGCCTGTTCAATATCCTGGAGGAGCGCGACCTCCAGATCCGCGGCTTCCCCGTGCGCATCCCGCTCGACGTGATGATGGTCTTCTCCGCCAACCCGGAGGACTACACGAACCGCGGCAGCATCATCACACCGCTCAAGGACCGCATCTCGTCCCAGATCCTCACCCACTACCCGCCGGACGTCCAGATCGCCGCGGACATCACCCGGCAGGAGGCCTGGACCGAGCGCGATGCCTCGAGCATCGTGGTGCCGGAGGACGTGCGGCTGCTGGTCGAGGAGATCAGCATCGCGGCCCGCGAGAGCGATCTCGTGGACCAGTCCTCGGGCGTGAGCGCCCGCGTGGCGATCGCCGCGCTGGAGCTGCTCGTCTCGAACCTGGAGCGCCGCGCGCTCTCGACCGGCGACGATCCGGTCTACCCGCGCCTCTGCGACCTGCACATGCTCCTCCCCGCCATCACCGGCAAGGTGGAGATGGTCTACGAGGGCGAGCAGCAGGGCGCCGAGGTGGTGGCGCGCCGGCTCCTCGGCCAGGCGGTCAAGAAGGTCTTTGACGAGCGCTTCCCCGAGGTCGGCAAGGAGCTGGGGAGCGGCGGCGAGGACGATCGCGGCCCGTACGTCAGGATCGTCCAGTGGTTCGCGGACGGCAACGCGGTCACCCTGTCCGACGAGCAGAGCTTCGCGGACTATGAGACCGAGCTGAGCCGGGTACCGGGCCTCCGCGAGATGACCGCGAAGATGGGCAGCACCCCGCAGGAGCGCGCCCTCGCCGCGGAGATGATCCTCGAGGGTCTGCACCAGCACCTGAAGCTGGCGCGCAACGACATGGACAGCCAGGTGAGCTACAAGGAGATGGTCAAGTTCCAGCTCCTGAAGCCGCGCAAGGGAGTGGGCGGAGGACGCGGAAGCCGGGGCGACATCAACTGAGACATCGATGCGCCACCAGTATTTCTATCTCGACCCCGAGCTGATCCAGGCCATCCTCGCCGGGATGGACCTCCTCCGCCTGTTCAACCAGCTCGTGCTGGCGACCGGCGGCGACGTCGAGGAGGCCATGGACTGGATGCGCTACCTCCAGCGCGAGGGCCACATCTCGCCCGAGATCGACCTCGAAGCCTTCTTCGCCACCCTGGAGGACCAGCAGCTCGTGCAGCGGGACGGCGAGGGCGGCATGCAGCTCACGAGCGGCGGCGAGAGGCGCATCCGGCGGAGTGCGTTCGAGGAGATCTTCTCGGGCCTCGACCGTTCCGGCCCGGGCTATCACCCGATCCACGCCGCCGGCGAAGGGATCGAGCGTCAGCCCGAGACCCGGCCCTACAAGTTCGGGGACGACATCCACCTCCTCGACTCGGCACGCTCGCTCCAGAACTCCATGCGCCGCAACAAGGGCGAATTCAACCTGGCCGAGGAGGATCTGGAGGTCTTCGAGACCGAGCACCTGACCTCCTGTGCCACGGTGGTGGCGATCGACATCAGCCACTCGATGATCCTCTACGGCGAGGACCGCATCACCCCGGCCAAGAAGGTGGCGCTGGCTCTGACCGAGCTGATCACCACCAAGTACCCGAAGGACCACCTCTCCGTGATCCTCTTCGGAGACCGCGCCGAGCAGGTGGCGCTGGGGGACCTCCCCTACATCAATGCCGGCCCCTTCCATACCAATACGAGAGAGGGCCTGCAGCTTGCGAGGGGCCTGCTCTCCCGCCAAAAGCAGCCGAACAAGCAGATCTTCCTGATCACGGACGGCAAGCCCTCCGCGATCACCGAGAACGGCCGCATCTACAAGAACCCCTTCGGCCTCGACATGAAGATCGTGAACCTCACCCTGGACGAGGCCGACGTCTGCCGCCGCCAGAAGGTGGTCATCACGACCTTCATGCTCGCGACCGACCCGATGCTGACCCAGTTCGTGGAGAAACTCACCCAGATCAACCGCGGCCGGGCCTACTTCGCATCGCCCTACAATCTCGGGGAGTTCATCTTGGCCGACTACATCCGTAACCGGCGTCGGCGGGTGCGGTAGGTCAGCGTTTTCGAGAAAGCCTTCCACACGCGCGGCCATGCCTGAGCAGCCTCGCGTGCGAGGGCCTCAGATAGATCGAGCCTCGCGGATTAGACACGATCCGCGGATTCCGGAAGTCGCGCTGTAGCTCCCGATCCTGAGTGCAAAGGGTCCGAGCCCCGCTCGCGCAGGCCAGCCCGAGGATGTGCAGGTCGTTGGAGCGGCACAATCCGGTCTCTTCGACTTCCGTCTCGTGGAGCTTCACGGCCTCGTCCGAAATCTTCCTCACTTTCCCCGCTCTCAGAAGTGCCAACACGTAGCGGCGGGCTGAATCCAGTCGATCCAGCTCCGCCGCCAATTGACCTCCCACGACGAGGCAGCCATCCCGACTCTCCAGCCAGTCCAAGACCGGGAGGAAGTCGGGATGGGGTGAGTTGGAGAAGACCGTGGAAGCAAGATTCGCGTCGATGATCACGCACAAACCGGCTTCAACCTCGCAGGAACCGCCGTTCCTCGTTCAGGAAGAAGCTGCGATACCCGACAGGCACGTTCATGAGATTTCCCCGTGCGTCCAACTCGAGCTGGTGGATCCGGCCTTCGCCGCTGGAGCGGTCGAAGTACAGCAGCGATACGTCGTCCGGCTCGAGACCGTTCTTCCTGTCCCGGACATCCATCCGGATCCGGTCCAGAAGATGATCGCTGTGCGTTTCGACGACGAACCGCTTGTCCTGCTGCTTGGCGAGCATGCCCAGGAAGGAGCCGAGCTCCGCCTGCGCCCGGGGGTGCAGGTGAACCTCCGGCTGCTGCAGCAGGAACGTCCCCCCTCGATGGCCGCGCAGGCTGTCCACCACGATCGGGATGATCTGGCTCACTCCATAGCCCACGTCGATGAGATTGATTGCCTTCCCGCCGATGTGGACGCGGATCTGGAACGGATCGCTCTCGCCGGAACCGAGCCTCCGGACCTCGACCCGACTGAAGAGACCTGAGCTTCGGCCGAATTCGGCCAGCGCATCGGCCAGCATCGTCCATTCTCCCGGCTCGCTCAGGAGCGTGCTCGCCAGGATCGTCGGGATGTGGCTGCCCTCCGGGCTCTCCAATCCCTGGATCGGATCGTAGGTCCTGAGCGGCCGGGTCCGGATGGGCGCGAACGCGTACGGCCTCTCTTTCAGCCGCTCCTGAAGATCGAGCAGGCCTGCCTCCAGAAGATTCAGAGTCTCGCGGTCCCTGACGGTCAACTGCAGAGCCATGGACAGGCTCCGCACTCCCCGATGCAGGAGAGCGCCCGAGTCGATTCGGACGGACGGACCTTCCACGATCAGATCGGTGATCCAGTCCTCCCGCTCGAAAAGCGCCGACACGCGATAGGGCGGCAGATCGAGGAGAATCTCGGACAAAGCCGGCTGGCCGCGACGGGCCTCGAACTTCGCGGTAACCCGGAAGACCTCGCCCGTCTCCTGGAAAAACTCGGCTCCGAGGACGACCGGCTCCTCAGAGTCGCTGCCCAGAAAGGAGAGCTGGTCGTACGCTCCCAGGAGAAACGGCTCCTCGTTGAAGTCCGGCGTCCGATACGAGGAGATGACATCCCAGGCGAGCCGAACCAAGCCGAGAAAAGTGGACTTTCCAGAGCTGTTCTCCCCGACCAGGATCGTCAGGGGCGCCAGAGTGGCCACCTGGCGGCTCGAAAAGCACCGGACATTCTCGAAGAAGACTCGGTCCATGACTTGGGCTTCCGTCGTCGTGCTCGTGTAAATCGGTAAGATGGGAGGTGCGGTAATGGTCTCGATCATGCCTCAAAGCATGACACATATTTCCGCAATATGCAACGGGTCCCCGGAAAGCGTCTCAGACGACCTTGAGGACCACGACCGTCCGGTCGTCGGCACGGCCTTTCTTGGAGAAATTTCGGCAGGCGTCCAGGAGACCCTTCGCGATGTCGTAGGGGGCCTCGCCGGCCAAGCTCAGGAGAACCTCCTGGGCGCGCTCACTTCCGAATTGCTCGTCGTCGGCGTCCCGGCTCTCCTCCACTCCATCCGAGCAGAGGGCCACCACGTCTCCGGGCTCCATCGCCAGCCGGACCTCGTTGTAGGTCTGGCCAGACATCAGGCCCAGGGGTAGACCCGACAGCTCGATGAGGCGGACCTCGCCGCCTCGTACCAGGTAGGGCTGCGGCAGGCCGGAGCTGGCGATCGTGAGCGTCCGGTCCGTGCTGTCGATGACTGCAAAGATCATCGCCAGGAAGCGGCGATCCACCCGGACGTGCAGGAG
>DATANP010000604.1:0-19042 GCA_036266195.1 Thermoanaerobaculia bacterium
CAGGCAGGCGCCCACGTGCGCGGCCTGCAGCCAGGCCGGGTTGAAGAACCGCAGATGCCCCGCCACCTGGCCCGCGCCCTCGACCGCGAACCCCTTCTCCGTCATGGGCTCCAGCGAGCGGTACAACGGATCGCGCCCCACCGCCGGCCGCACCGCGAAGAAGATGAGCGCCGCCTCCCGCGCCTGGAACACCCCCTCGGGCATGTCGCCGTGCTCGGACCCCTCCCAGGCGCGGAACAGGCAGAACCGCCCGTCCTCAGGCCGCAGGTCCCAGGGACCGGCGCCCTCGCTCTCCCCCGACAGGAAGGGCTCGCTGCGCTGCAGGAGCCACTCCCGGTACTCCGCGGAAAAGGCGTTGCCGAATGGGGACTCCTCCTCGGACTTGACCGCTTCCTCCATGATCCTCCCTCCTTTCGTCTCAGGACCACAATTCCTACATTATTGATACCGAATAAGTCAAGTCAGGGTCTCAACCGGAACGGAACCGACCCTATCCGGGCGTTCGGGTGTAGGATATGGACCATGATCCAGGAGGAGATCCAGCGGCTGATGCACGTGTTGCGGGTGGCAATGCGCATGCTCGACGTGAGCAACCGCGACGTCGAGAAGAAGCTGGGGCTGAGCTACGGCTATCTGAGCCGGCTGTTTGCGGGGAACATCGAGCTGAAGGTGGAGCACGTCCTCCAGATCCTGGATGTGCTCGGCCTGACGCCGGCGGAGTTCTTCCAGTTGGCCTATCCGCGCCGGAACACGCCGCCGAGCGAAGCCGCGGAGCGCCTGCACTCGATCCTGGAGGGGCTGGGGCCGCCGCCCGAGGAGCGCCCGGCGATGCGGGCCATGAGCACCGAGGAGTTGGAGGCGGTCGTGTCCAAGGTGGTGCGGAAGCTGCTCAAGGAGGCGAAGCCGTAGCCGCGATCAGGCCCGGTTGGCGGGCCCTGCTCGCGCTGCTCGGGCTCGCGCTGGCGGCGCTGGCGGTCCGGCAGCTCCGGTCGTTCCGTCACGAGCAGGCGCGCCTGGACCGGCTGGCCCGCGCCTCGGGGATCCTGGCCTACGAGCCCGGGCTGCCGGAGGGGCTCGACCGCGAGCCGGACCACTGGCACGCCCGGCTGGAGCTGGCCCGCACGCTCTTCGCTTCGGTCTCGTCCGCCCTGCCGGCGGAGGCGGACCGTTCGGAGGCCGGAAGGAGCTCCATGGCGGCCACGCTGCGCCGGCTGGAGCTGGCCCGCAGGCTGGCCGCGAGCGTGGCGGTGCGGCGGCCGTCCTCCTGGGAGGCGGCGATGATCCAGGGCGCCGCCACCTATCTCGGCTGGTCGCTCCAGCGCGACCGGCGGCTCCTCGCCGAGCCCGAGGAGTGGGAGGGGCCGCTGCTGCGCGCGCTCCAGGTCGCGCCCGGCCGGCCGGAGCCGGCCCGGTTCCTCGCCGCCGCCTACCTGGAGCTGTGGCCCGCCCTGTCGCGCGGCAAGAAGGAGTCGGCCCGCGGCCTCATGGCCCGCGCCCTGGCCGACCGGCTGACGTTCGAAGCCCTGATCGAGCCCTGGCTGCGGATCGCCGACAGCCGCGCCCAGGCGTTCTCCGCGATCCCGGACCAGCCCTGGGCCCTGGGCCGCCTGCAGCAGATCGCGGCGGCGGACGCCGACTGGAACGCGTATCGCGAAGCCCGCATCCGCTGGTACGCCTCTCTGGAGCGGTCGGCGCGCGCCAACCTGGCCGAGGCCGAGGCCCGGCTCGCGGGAGGCGACACGCCCCGCGCCCAGCTCCTGTTCCTGAGCGTCCTGCAGGTGCCGCCGCGGCGCCGCTTCGCGCCCTACGTGGAGTCGTCGCTCGCGCAGTGCCCGCCGGGCCCGGCCGGCGCCAGCTTCACCCCGTATCTCCAGGACTGGCTCGCCTGGTCGCTCGACCTCTGCGCCTGGAGCGGATGTCCCCTGCCGAGACCCATGCTGGAGCGCCTGGCCGGCCTGGCGGGCGAACCCGGCTTCGCGGAGGCCCGGGATGTTCTCACCCCGGGGCACAACCCGGAGCCGCGGCGGACCGAGTGGTCCTCCCGCGACTGGAAGCTGAACGAGCAGACGGCGCGCCTGGAGCTGGCGCCGGCCACGGCGGCGGCGGGGCTCGCGGTCGAGATCGTGGGGGTGCCGGACGCCGGGGCCGCGCTCGAGGCGCGCCTGGACGGCGAGGTGGTGGCGATCGCGGGAGCGCGGCGCGGCGACGTGCTCACCCTCCGCCACCCGCTCAGGCCCGGGCCCGCCTACGTCCTCGAGATCGAGGCGGTTTCGGGTGGCCGGCTGGAGCCGGGTGCGGCTCGGCTGCTTCCTCCCCGGCCCTGACGGTCTCGGGGAGCCTCGCCCCGCCCTCGCCGCAGGCCGCCGACGCCGTGCCCAGGAGGGCCGCCAGGGTGACGGCCGTGGCCGGCATGGTGAGCCCGAAGTCGATCGACTCGTGGATCGACAGCGACACCAGGGCGCCGAGCGCGGCGAGCGCCGCGGCCCGGTCCTCCGAGGGCCGCTCCGCGGTCCAGCCGCGCGCCAGGCGGAGCACCAGCGGCACCAGGCCGGCGGCGAAGATCGCCGCGCCCACGATCCCGGTGCTCGCCAGCAGCTCCAGCCAGTCGCTGTGCGCGTGCCACCAGTTGCCCGGCAGGTCGGCAGGCTGCGTCAGGGGGATGGCGTCGCGGAACGCGCCCAGGCCCGAGCCGAGCCAGGGGAAGCTCCGCCAGAGGTCGAGGGTGGCGGCGTACATCTGGCGGCGGGAATTCCAGGTCACCTCGTACATGGAGGTGGAGGCCAGGCGGCCGAACCCCTGCTGGAGCCCGATCGCCGCGACCACGCCGATTCCGGCGAGCGCGGCCACGGCTCCGGCCGGCGCCAGCCGGCCCCGGCGCGCGCCGCGCGCGAGCAGCAGACCCTGCGCCACCACCGCCATCACCGCCGCCGCGAGCCCGCCGCGCGAGCCCGTGAAGGCGAGGCCCATGAACAGGATGAGCCAGATCATGGCCGGCGGCACCGCCAGGGAGAGCCGGCTCTCGACCGGGAGCCGGTCGCGCCAGGCGCGCCTCACGCCCCACCAGCCCCAGGCGAACGTCACGGCGAGCGCGATCTCCAGGTAGCCGGCGAGGTGGTCGGGGTTGACGAACGTGCCGCGCAGCCGCGTGGGATCGCCGGGCACGGGCGTGCGCCAGATCTCGGTCGAGCCGGAGAGCCAGGGCCCCCAGCCGTAGAGGATCTGCAACAGGGCCCCGCCGAGGACCGCCGCGGTCAGCCAGCGCCGCCGGTCCCGCCGGCGGGCCGCCACCGCCGAGGCCGCGAGGACCGCCGCGGCCGCGGCCCAGGTGAGAGCCGTGCGCGCGGTGACGTCCGGCGCCATGGAGAGAGGGAGCCCGCCCTCCGCCGCTCCAGCCCCCCGCCACAGGTCGGCCACCCGGGGGGAGAGCGCCGCGACGACCGGCCGCGGCCAGGAGAGCGACTGGAGCAGGCCCAGGCCGGCGATGGCCGCGAGGGCCAGGGCCGGCGCGGCGACGCTCTTCAGATCGCGGGTCCGGGCGGTCGAAGCGGCCAGGGCGAAGGCCGCGAACGCCGCGGTCTGGACCGCCGCCGATCCCCACCGCGTCACGCTCCCGAACGGCAGGGGGGAGGCGAACAGGAGCACGGCCAGGACGATGGCCGCCGCCGTCGCGGGGTGCGCGAAATGGCGTATCATCCCGCGGTCGTCCATGACGCCATCTTATGCCACCGGCCAGCCCGCGGAGGGCGGCCCCGGAGGACGAATGCGTTTCCCGACCCGCGCCGGTATTTCGACACTCCTCACGGGCCTGGCCCTGCTCGCCGCCGCTCCGGCCGGCGCCCAGTTCGCCCAGTACACCGCTCCCGGCTCGCTGCTCACCCGCGGCACCACCAAGAAGGAGCAGTTGGAGAAGGCGGCGGAGAACGCCCGCTGGCACCTGGGGCCGTTCCGGCTCGCCCCGTGGGCCGCGCTGCGCGACGCCGCCTACGTGAGCGACGTATTCGCGGGCACTCTCGAAGGGGAGGTGCCGGGCACCAAGGCCGAGCCCGACTTCACCATCACGGCCGGCGCCGGTCTGCAGGGCTATCTGCCGCTCGGTCCCAAGGCCTTCTTCACCGTGGAAGCCCTCCCCCAGTACGTCTACTGGCAGAAGCACGACGAGCGCCGCCGGCTCAACGGCTACTACGGCGCCGGCCTCTTCGGCTTCTTCAACCGCCTGAGCCTGCAGGCCGTCGCGCGCCGGGCCGAGGAGCAGACCGTGCTCACGCCGGAATTCGAGCAGCGCATCCACAGTCGCCAGGACGTCCTCGACGGGAGCCTGGAGCTGCGGCTCGGCCACGCGTTCTACCTGTTCGGCTCGGCCTCCTGGCTGACCTTCGAGCCGCTGATCGGGGACCTGGGGGACGATCCCCGGCTGCCGCTGTTCCAGGACCTGAACCGGGACGAGCGGGTGCTCCGCGGCGGCGTCGAGCTGCGGCCGGACGACCGGGTGCGGGTGGCGGTCGGGGTGGAGCGCTCGGAGGTGGAGTTCGACGGCGCGGCGCGCGACCGCTCGAACACGGGGACCTCGCCGATCCTGGAGGCGAGCTTCCAGACCGAGCGCCTGAGCCTGAGCGGCGCGCTCGCCCGGCGCTCCCTGAAGCCCGATCCCGGCTCGGAGCTGGTGCCGTTCGACGACACCACCGGCCACATCCTGGCGACGTTCATCCCGCGCTGGCGCCTGAGCTACTCGGTCTACGCCGGCCGCGACCTCACCTACTCGATCGATCCCGGCTACTCCCACTTCGTGGCCGACCGCCTGGGGGGCTCGATCGGCGCGAAGCTCGGCCGCTCCTCGTCGATGGACGTGTTCTACGAGACCGGGGGCCACGACTACGCCCGGACGAGCGCGGCGGTCCCGGCCCGGCAGGACGACTTCAACGCCTACGGCACGACGCTCCACCTGCAGCTCGGAGAGCGCGTGCGCTGGAACCTCGGAGTCCAGCGCACGCAACTGGAAGCCCCCGACCGGCCCGGCCTGGACCGGAGCCTGACCGTGTTCCAGTCGAATCTCGAATTCAGCGCCTTCGGCGGCGCGTTCACGCTCCGGTAGCGGCCACGGCGACCCCGGCTTCGCCGGGGTCGACCAGGGCGGCGAGGCGGGCCACGGTGGCTTCCTGGAAGAAGACGGCGAGCGGGAGGCGGCAGCCGAGCTCCTTCTCGATCTCGGCGAGCAGGCGCAGGGCGAGCATGGAGTCGCCGCCCAACTCGAACAGCTCGTCGTGGATGCCCACGCGGGGCACTCCCAGGACGGTCTCCCAGAGGCGCGCCAGGGTGCGCTCGGTCGGCGTGCGCGGGGCGGCGAAGCGGTTGTCCCGGTCGGACGGCCGCGACGCCTCGGGCGAGGGCAGGGCCTTCCTGTCCACCTTGCCGTTCGCGGTGAGGGGCAGCGCCTCCAGGGGGACGTAGAGGAGCGGCACCATGTAGTCCGGCAGCCGGGCCTCCAGCCAGGCGCGCAGCTCGGCGGCTTCGACGTGCCGGCGCGAGTCGGTGACGTACCAGGCCACCAGCCGCTTGTGGCCCCGGGCCTCGCCGATGGCGGCCACCACCGCGTCGCGCACCCCGGGATGGCGCGCCAGCACGGCCTCGATCTCCCCCAGCTCCACCCGGTAGCCCTGGATCTTGACCTGGAGGTCCTCCCGGCCCAGGAGCTCGATGTTGGCGTCCGGCAGCCAGCGCCCGAGGTCGCCGGTGCGGTAGAGGCGCTCGCCCGTGCGCGGATGGACGAGGAAGCTCGCGCGGGTCCGCGCCTCGTCCTTCCAGTAGCCGCGGGCCAGGCCGATGCCGCCGATGTAGAGCTGCCCCGGCACCCAGTCCGGGCAGGGGTCGAGCCGCTCGTCGAGCACCTCGAAGGTCTGGTTGGTCATCGGCCGGCCATAGGGGATGCTCTTCCACTCCGGGTCCAACTCGCCGATCGGGAACAGGATCGACCAGATCGACGCCTCGGTGGCCCCGCCCATGGAGATGATCTCCACATCGGGCCCCAGCTCCCGGATGCGGCCGGGCAGCCCGACCGGAATCCAGTCGCCGCTCATCATCACCAGCCGCAGATGGGCCGGCCAGGCCTCGCCATGCCGCTCCAGGTGCTCGACGTACAGCTCCACCAGGGCCGGTACCGAGTTCCACACCGTCACCCCCTCCCGCACGACCAGCTCATGCCAGTGCGCCGGATCGCGGCTCGCCGCCGGGTCCGGCATCACCACCCGCCCGCCGGCCCCGAGCACCCCGAAGAGGTCCCACACCGACAGATCGAAGCTCAGCGACGACAGCGCCAGCACCCGGTCCGCCTCCGAGATCCCGAACCGCCGGTTGACGTCCGCCACCGTATTGGCCGCGCCAAGGTGCTCGATCATCACCCCCTTCGGAACTCCGGTGGAACCTGAGGTAAAGAGGACGTAGGCGAGGTCGTCTTTCCCTGGGAGCGCCGGCGTCCCGTCGGCATTTTTTTGGTTTGTTGCCGGCGGGACGCCGGCGCTCCCAGGGACGTCCACGGTCAGGACCTTCACCCCATGAGGCCATCCCAGCCCCCCCGCGAAGCACGGCCGGGTGAGCGCGATCTCCGCCTCGCCCTGTTCCAGGAGGAACCAGCGCCTCTCCTGCGGCAGCCCGGGATCGATCGGCAGATAGGCCGCCCCCGCCCGCAGGATGGCCAGGACGGCCACGGCCTGCTCCCAGCCCTTTTCCAGCACCACGGCCACGAGCTTGCCGGGCCGGGCGCCCAGCCGGCGCAGCTCGGCGGCCAGGGTATCGGCGATCCCCGACAGCTCGCCGTAAGTGAGGCGCCGGTCCGCGGCCGCGACCGCGACCTCGTCCGGCCGGACGGCGGCCTGCCGGTCCACGGGATGGTACAGGAGGCCCTCGGGCTCGGGCCCGGCCGTGGCGTTGACCTTGCGGCGGCGGGCGAGCTGGGAGGCCGGCACCAGGCCGCACCCGAAGCAGCGCTCCTGCTGGTCTCCGCGCGCCCGCCGGTCCCGGCGCCAGGCGCCCTCGCTCTCCCCGAGCTCGCGGACCAGGCCGCGCCAGGCCTCGAACATGGCCGCCACGAACCCCGGGGGGAACGCCTCCTCCACCGAGCTCCAGGTGTAGCGCACGGTGCCGGCCACCTCGGTCACCAGGACCTCCAGCGCCACCTGCGGCGTCTGCACGCTGCTGAAGACCAGCTCCGGCCGGCCGGCGGCATGGCTCGCGGTCTCGGCGCCGGAGAAGGGGAGCAGGCTGGAGAAGACCACGGGCATCGACGCCCGTGTCGAGCCTCCCTGGAGGCGGTTCACCTCGCGCAGCACCTCCACCCCGCCGACGAGCCCATGCTGGAGGTCCTCCCAGAGCCGCTCCTGGAGACGCGCGGCGCGCAGCTCGAAGGTCGGCTCCCAGCCGTCCACCTCCAGCAGCACGGTCGAGGCGAAATTGCCGACCAGGCGGTCCACCTGGGGGTGGAACGGCAGGCGCCGCGAGTAGAGGACGTTGATCGAGAAGCGGTCCCCCCGGCTCCAGGCCGCCAGCACCTCGGCGAACGCCGCGCACAGGAGCACCGAGGGGGTGAGCCCGGCCAGGGCCGAGCGATGGGCGATGCGCGTCCAGGAGTCCGGCTCGATCTCGCCGTGGCGCCGCACGAAGGAGGGGGACCCCGGCCTGGGCGAGATCGGCAGCTCCGGCGCGGGCGGCAGGGCCGGCAGGCGCGCCCGCCAGTACTCCTGCGCCCGGCGGCCGACCTCGTGGTCGCGCAGGGCGTCCACGGCCATGGCGTAGTCGCGGATGCCGATCTCCAGGGGCGGCAGCTCCGCGTCCGGATCGCGGTAGAGGAGCATCAGCTCCTCCAGCAGGACCTCGCTGCTCCGCGCGTCGCCGATCAGCAGGTCGCGCGCCACGTGGAGGCGCGACCGGCCGCCGTCGAAGCGCGAGACCAGCATCTCGAAGAGCGGCCAGGTCCCCGGCTGGAACGGGTTCCGGGACATCTCCTCGCGCACCGCCGCCAGCTCGCGCAGGACCGCGTGCGGGGCGAGGCCGCGGAGGTCGAGCACTCCCACCTGGAACGGCGGCACCTCGGAGAGGATCTGCCACTGGCCGTCCGGCAGCACGATCGAGCGCAGCATGTCGTGGCGCTCCACGATCCCGCGCCAGGCGGCCTCCAGGCGCGGCACGTCGAGGTCCGGCCAGTCGGCCTCCAGGTAGCTCGTCGGCCCCACGCCGCCCAGCTCGAACAGCTCGGTCCGGCCCACCAGATACGCCTGCTGGATCTCGGAGAGGGGGAACGGCTCGAAGCGCTTCTCCGGCGCCACGGCGAGCGGCGGGAGCGGCGGATAGGGCGGCGGACCCGCGGGGCGGCGCAGCAGGTCGAGCAGCTCGGCCTTGCTCTCCTTCAGGCGCTCGAGGAGGCCCGGCGTGAGCGCGCCCCGGGGCGCGCGGTAGCGCAGCAGGTCGCCCTCGGCCCAGACCTGCACGCCGAGCCGCCCCAGGTCGTCCAGGAGCCGCATGGCGGCGCTCACAGGCTCCCCTCCTCCCAGTCCGGGCTGCCGGAGTCCGCGGGCGGCACCGAGGTGGCCGCGCCCGTGGCGTCGGCCAGGGCCGCCAGCTCGGCCACGGTCGGATGGTGCAGCAGGTCGCGCGGCGTGATCGGCAGGCCGGCCGCGATCGCCCGGTGGCTGATCTGGATGCTCTGGATCGAATGGCCGCCCAGCTCGAAGAAGTTGTCCTCCACGCTCACCTGGTCCCGGCCCAGGACCTTGGCCCAGATCTCCGCCAACCGCCGCTCGGTCGGGCTGCGCGGGGCCACGAACGGCCGCTCCGGCGCGAGCACGGTGATCTCCGATGCAGACCCCGGCAGCGCAGCCCGGTCCACCTTGCCACTCGGCAGCCGGGGGATGCGGTCGAGGAGCACGAACACGGACGGCACCATGTGCTCGGGCAGGGTCTCGCGCAGGGAGGACCGCAGGTCCGAAGCCGATACCGGGGATATGGCACCGCGCTCGGGCACCACGAAGGCGGCCAGCCGGAGGCCCGGCCCCTCCTCCTGGGCGAGCACGGCGGCTTCGCGCACCTCCGGATGGCGCTCCAGGCGGGCCTCGATCTCCCCCAGCTCGATGCGGAAGCCGCGGATCTTGACCTGATGGTCGGTCCGCCCCACGAGCTCCAGCTCCCCCTTGGGCGTGAGACGCCCGAGGTCGCCCGTGCGGTAGAGCCGCTCGCCGCTGGCCGGAGAGAACGGATCGGGGACGAAACGCTCCGCCGTCCGCTCCGGCCGCCCAAGATAGCCGCGCGCCACGCCGGAGCCGCCAAGGCAGATCTCGCCGGCCACGCCGGGCGGCACGAGATGGCCCCGGCGGTCGAGGAGGTGGATGCGGACGCCGTCGAGCGGACGCCCGAGGACCACGGGCCCGCCCTGGACGAGGCGCGCCGCCGCCGCATTGGCCGTGCCCTCGGTCGGGCCGTAGAGGTTCCAGATCTCGGCGCCGGGCAGGGTCATGGCCGTGCGGGCGAAAAGCTCCGGCGGGAGACGCTCGCCGCCGAGGAAGATGCGGGTCACGCCGGACAGGTCCGCGGCCGAGCCGCCGCGCTCGATCTCGTCGAGCACGGCCCGCCAGAGGGTCGGCGTGCAGTTGATCCCCACCCGCCGGCGGTGCGCCAGCTCGGCGAGCAGCTCCGGCGGATCGAGCGCGGCGCCCTCCCCTTCCGGCCCCCACACGGCCTCGCCCCGCAGCAGCGGCGGCAGGAACTGCTTGAGGCAGGCGTCGAACGTGAGCGGCGTCAGCAGCGGACAGCTCCGCACCCGGTCGCCGAACAGCGTGCGGTCCACACAGGAGAGATACCAGGCGAGCTGCCGGTGCTCGACCGCCACCCCCTTGGGCGTGCCGGTGGAGCCCGAGGTGTAGAGCACGTAGGCCAGGTTGCCCGGCACCAGCCCGTCGTCGACCGGATCGTGAGGCTCGGGCTTGGAGTCGAGGTCGATCGCGATCCTGGTTTGTGGCAGGCCCGAGAGCGACGGCAGCAGGGCCGGCTGGGTCACCAGGATCCGGGCACCCGAGTCCTGGAGGAAGAAGGCGCGGCGCTCGGCCGGACCCTGCGGATCGACCGGCACCCAGGCACCGCCCGCGCCCCAGATGCCCAGGATGCCGACGATCGCGGCCGGTCCCAGCTCCACGCAGAGCCCCACCCGGGCCTCGGGGCCGACGCCCAGGGAGCGTAGCCGCGCGGAGAGCGCCCGGGCATGGGCCAGCATCTCCGAGTAGGAGAGCTGGCGCGAGCCGAAGGCCAGCGCCGTGGCGGGCCCGTCCTGGATGCGGTGGTGGACGCAGCCTTCCGCTGAAGCTGTAGGCGGGTTGAGACCGAGCAGGTACCGGCGCTCGGCGTCCGGCAGGATCTCCAGGTCTCCCACGGCCGTATCCGGATGGGCAGCCGCGCTCGCCAGGAGGGTGGCGAACCGGGGGAGCAGCGGCTCGGGTCCCCACAGGGTCAGGGAGTCCGCGGAATCGGAGCAGACCAGGGCCTTCTCCTGAGATTGCTCGTGCCGGATGGTGAGCCTGGCCCCCCCGACGGTCAGCTCCGGGAACGGCTCGCGGTATTCAAAGACAGCCGGATAGGACGGATCGAGCGTGAAGAACCGCTGATGCTCGGCCAGCTCCGAGAGGGCCTCCGCCGTCTCGGCCAGGAGGGAGGAGAACGGAGCGTCGTCCCGCCAGTCGAGGCGCATCGGCAGGGTTCTCGCGAACGGACCGAAAGTGCCGGCAAGGTCTTCGAGCTCCCGGCCGTCCACCACCACCCCCACCGTGACCGGATCGTCGGCGTGGCGCTGGAGCAGGAGCGTCCAGGCGGCCAGCAGGAAGACCTGGACGGACACGCCCTGGCCGGCCGCGGCCCGGCGGACGGCAGCCACATCGAGATCCAGGCGCTTCCCGGCTCCGCTCACCACCGGGCCCGGATCGGCCGGAACGCGGTCCAGCCAGAATCCCCGCTCCTCGGGCGAGGCCTCGTCGAGGAGATCGTTGAGCCACTCGGAGTACTGCCAGTACTGGAGGGGGGGGAGGGGATCTTCCACTCCCTGCCCCGCCGCCTCCAGGAGCAGGAGCCGGAGCGTCCGCAGATCGCCGCACAGGGCCGGCAGCTCCAGGGTCAGGACATGGTGGTCCGGCCCGGTCTCCTCCAGGCAGACCTCCAGACCGACCTTCAGGACCGGCTCCTCGCCCACGTCCTGGACCGGCGTCCGCATCCCGGGGATCACCCGGAACCCGGTTCGCAGGACGTCGTGGCGGTCCACGGCCCGGCCGAGCGCGGCGAGCAGGGCTTCCCGGTCCAGCGGCCCGCGGAGATCCGCTTCGAGCCGCACCGTGAGCGGTTCGCCTTCGGGACGCCAGAGCCGGCGCTGCTGCGGAGAAAGACGGACCCCTTCGATCCGGTCGCTCATGACCTAGACCCCGGGATCGGCCTGGCTCTCGGCCATCAGCACCACGATCCTGCGCGGCCCGGAGAACGGCGAGCGGCCGTGCGCCACCAGCATGTTGTCCGCCACCAGCACGTCGCCCCGGTGCCATGGGAAGAGCACGTTCTCCTCCTCATACGCCCGCCGCACCGCGGCGATGTCCTCGTCCGGGATGGGCGTGCCATCGCCATAGCAGGCGTTCACGTCCATGGGCAGGTCCGGGTCCGCGGCCACCGCGAGCAGCGACTCGCGCAGGGCCGGCGGCAGGCTGGACGGATGATGGACGTTCGCCTGGTTGAACCACACCGTCTCGCCCGTGCGCGGGTGGCGGGCCACGGCCGGCCGCACGTGGCGGGTGCGCAGGCGATTGCCCTCGCGCCACTCGAAGGTCATCCCCCGGGCGCGGCAGTAGGCCTCGACCTCGGCGCGGTCCGAGGTCTGGAACACTGTCTGCCAGGGCAGCCCCACGCCGTCGCCGAAGCTCCGCACGTACATCACCCCGCGGGAGACGAAGCGCTCGCGCACGGCCGGATCGATGCGCTCGTAGACCCGGCGGCCGTCGGCCAGCGGCGTCTCGCCGCGCGACTCCGGCGCCGTCACGCAGTAGAAGAAGATCCGCATCGGCCAAGCCTGGTTGTAGGACAGCTCGTTGTGGTGCGGGATCGTCTGGTCGGCCGGGTACTCCGTGGACGTGTAGACCTTCGAGCCCAGGGCGGTCCTCGGCGTGGTGGGGTCGTCGTAGCTCAGCAATTCAGGCGAAACCGCGGCCGCCACCTCGCGGAAGCGGTCCACGGAATCGACGTCCGATTCGACGAAAAAACCCCGGAAGAGGACCGCGCCGTGGGCCATCAGCCACTCGTCGATCCGCCCGCGGTGGGCCGCGGCCCAGGACGCCAGATCCACGTCGCGCACCTCGGGCTCGACGATCAGGGGCAGCAGTCTTTCTCCCTGGTCTCCCTGGCTGGTCCGCACCAGCGGCCGGTCGGCCACGGAACGGGGCTTCTGGACGCGCAGCAAACGCTCGCGCGCGTCCCCCGGACTTTTCGGTTGCATCTCCCGCATTCCTCCCTCCAGCCTGGCGATCCGGTCGTCGGGCCGGGCGCAGGCCGCGCGCAGGAGCGCGACCCAGCGCCGCAGCAGCCCGTCGGCCGTGGACTCCTCGAACAGGCCGGCATCGTAAGTCAAATGAAAATCCAAACCCTGCCCGGAGCGCGCCGCTGTCAGGTGGAGGTCGTACCGCGCCGCCGCGGAGGACGGCGGCAGGATTTCCGTGGAGATCCCAGGCAGGTCCAACCCCCAGGTCGGGCTCTCCTGCCAGGCACGCTCCTGAAAAGCGAACACCACCTGGAAGATCGCCGCCCGCCCCGGGTCCCTCTCCGGCCGCAGGTCGCGCACCAGCTCGTCGAACGGCATCTCCTGGTGCGCCCACGCGGCCAGCACAGACTCCCTCACCCGTCCCAGCAGGCGCCGGAACGGGAGATCACCCGACACATACGCACGGAGAGCCAGCATGTTTACGAAGAACCCGATCAACGCGGCCGTCTCTCCGCGGCTGCGCCCCGAGACCGGCGACCCTACCAGGAAGTCGTCCCGCCGCGCGAGCGCCCGGATCAGCACCTGGAAGGCGGCGAGCAGGGTCATGTAGAGCGTGCAGCCCTCGGACCGGCCGAGCGCCTCCAGCGCGCCGGCCAGCGCCGCGTCCACCGACGCCGACCGCACCGCTCCCCGGAAGCTCCGCACCGCGGGCCGCGGCCGGTCCGTGGGCAGCTCCAGCACCGTGGGAGCCCCGCGCAGCAGCCGGCGCCAAGCCGACCGCAGGCCGTCGAGCTGCCCGCCTTCGAGACGGCGCCGCTGCCAGACCGCCCAGTCCGCGTACTGGAGGGTCAGCTCCGGCAACCGGTTCCCCCGGTAGAAAGTCTCCAGCTCGCGGGCCAGGATCTCCAGCGACCAGCCGTCCGCCGCGATGTGATGGAGGGTCAGGAGCAGCTCGTGATCCTCCGGCCCCCGGCGCACCAGGACCGCCCGCAGCGGCAGGTCGCGGGCAAGGTCGAACGGCCGCCCTGCCAACTCGCGAGCGGCATCCTCGGCAACCACGGGCAGGGGGATGGGAGAGGGAGGAAGGAT
This sequence comes from Thermoanaerobaculia bacterium, assembly GCA_036266195.1. Lineage (GTDB taxonomy): Bacteria > Acidobacteriota > Thermoanaerobaculia > Multivoradales > UBA5704 > DATMER01. The sequence continues at coordinate 13,571 of DATANP010000604.1, forward strand.
CGTCTGCACCGGCCGGCCGTCCACCTCCGGGAAGACCGTGCGCAGGGCCTCGTGGCGCCGGACGATCTCCGAGAGCGCCGCAGCGAGAGCCTGGACGTCCAGCGGCCCCCGCAGGCGGACCCCGAGCGGCATGTTGAACACCGGCGTGCCCGGCTGCATCCGCTCCAGGAGCCACACCCGCTCCTGCGCGAAGGAGAGCGGGATCGGCCCTTCCCTCTCTTCCGGAGAAAGAGGAAGGATCGGAGCCGGCTCCTCGCCGCGCCGGCGCGCCTCGATCCGGACCGCCACCGCCGCCACCGTGGGCTCCTGGAAGAGATCCGCGAGGGGCAGCTCCACCTGGAAGACCTCGCGGATGCGCGACACCAGCCGGGTGGCGAGGAGAGAGTGGCCGCCGAGATCGAAGAAGTCGTCCTCGGCCCCGACGCGCTTCGCTCCCAGGACCCCCTCCCAGAGGCCGGCCAGCAGCTCCTCCACGGGGCCCGCGGGCGGACGGCTCTTCATGGCCCGGACCTCGGGCGCCGGGAGCGCCGACCGGTCCACCTTGCCGTTGGCGGTCAGCGGAAGCTTGGGTAGAAAGACGAACGCCGAGGGGATCAGGGGCGCCGGGAGGAGCGGTTCGAGAAACTGCCGCAACTCCGGCTGCTTGTCAGCCTTGGGGACCACATACGCCACCAGCCGCCGGTCCAGCCCCTCCTCGCGCACCACGACCACGGCGTCTGCCACCTCGGGATGCCGGGTGAGCGCGGCCTCGATCTCCCCGGGCTCCACGCGGAAGCCGCGGATCTTGACCTGCCGGTCCATCCGGCCAAGGAACTCGATCCGGCCGTCGGCCAGCAGGCGTGCACGGTCCCCGGTCCGGTACAGCCGCTCGCCGTCGCCCCAGGGGTCTGGTATGAACCGCTCCGCCGTCAGCTCCGGCCGGCCCAGATAGCCCCGCGCCAGCCCGACCCCGCCGGCGAGCAGCTCGCCGGCCACGCCGATCGGCACGGGCTGAAAACAGGCGTCCACCACGTACGTGCGGGCATTCGCGATCGGCCGGCCGATGGGTATCTGCGTCGAAACGGGCGTCTCCCCCTGCGATCTATGGCAGCAGGTGAACGTCGTCCCCTCGGTCGGCCCATAGCCGTTGACCACCTCGATCCCTTGCTCCAGCGCCCGCCGCACGTGGGAGGGAGACAGCACGTCACCCCCCGCGATTACTCGCCGCAGGGGCCGCAGCCCCTCGGGCCGGGCGTCGACCATCTGGTGAAAGAGGCCGGCCGTGAGCCACAGCGTGGTCACCCCGCGCTCCGCGATCGTCCGCGCCAGCTCGTCGAGAGCCGGCACCCGGCCCGGGAAGATCGCCAGCCGGCCGCCGTTCAGGAGCGGACCCCAGAGCTCCAGCGTCGAGGCGTCGAACGACAGCGGAGCCAGCAGGAGATACGTCTCGTCCGGCCCGAAGCCCGAGAAATCCGCTCCCCGCACGAGCCGGACCACATTGCGGTGCGTGGCCGCCACCCCCTTGGGCCGCCCGGTCGAGCCCGACGTATAGAAGATGTACGCGAGACCGTCGGGGTCCGTCTCGGACCCCACGCCCGGATCCTCCCAATCCCCCAGATTCCGCAGATCGAGGACCGGAACCCCCGCCGGGACCACCGGCATACCCGTCCTCGTGACCAGGACCCGCGCGCCGGAGTCCCCGATCATCCACGCCAGCCGGTCCAGGGGATAGGAAGGATCGAGAGGCACATACGCCCCGCTCGCCTTGAGGATGCCGAGCATCGTCTCCACCGCCTCGATCGAGCGGTCGAGACAGAACGCCACGGGCACCTCCGGTCCGATCCCGAGACTCCGAAGCCGGCCCGCGAGACGATCCGCGCGCGCATCCAGCTCGGCGTAGGTCAGCCGGCGGCGGCCGTCGTCCACCGCCACCGCCTCCGGCCGCAGCCGGGCCTGCTCCTCGAACAGCCGGTGGAGAGAAAGCCGGGGCACCTCCACCGCCCGGTCGTTCCAGTCGATCAGGAGCTGGTGGCGCTCCGCCTCCCCGAGCATCGGGAGATCTCCGACGGCAGCATCCGGATCGGCCACCGCCGCAGCCAGAAGATTGCCAAGGTGCCCGGTGAGCCGGTCCACCGTCCACGGCGCGAAGCGGTCGGCCGCGTGCTCGATCCAGCCGCGCAGACCGTCCGGATGCTCCTCCAGGTCGAGCGTCAGATCGAACATGGCCGTGCCCGCGTGCAGCCGCCGCAGGGCCAGCTCCAGGCCGGGGAGATCCAGGCTCGGCATCGGCACGTTCTGGAACGCGAGCACCACCTGGAAGAACGGATTGCGGCCCGACTCCCGCTCCGGCCGCAGCTCCTCGACGATGCGCTCGAACGGCGTCTCCTGGTGGGCGTGGACCCCGAGCACCTCCTCCCGCGCCCGGCCGAGAAGCTCGCGGAAGCTCGGCCGGCCCGCGAGGCTCGCGCGGATCGGCAGCGTGTTCACGAAAAACCCGATCAGCCCCTGCACCTCCGCCCGGCGCCGGTTCGCGAACGGCGATCCGACCACTACGTCCTCCTGGCCTGACCACCGGTGGAGCAGCGCCTGGAATCCGGAGAGGAGCGCCACGAACAGCGTCGTCCCCTCGGCCCGGGCCAGAGCCTCCAGGCCCGCCGCTGCCTCGCGGGAGATCCGGACCGGCCGCCGGCCGCCACGCCCCGGAAGGCCCATGCCGTCCACGGGCAGGTCCAGCCCCGGAGGGGCCCCGGCCAGCCGCTCCCGCCACCAGGAGAGCGAACGCTCCTCCTGCTCCCGCTGCCAGCCCGCGAAGTCGGCGTACTGGATCGGCAAGGCCGGCAGGAGCGAAGGCCGGCCCTCCACCGCCGTGCGATAGAAAGCCGAGATCTCCTTCACCAGCACGCCCATGGACCAGGCGTCGCTCACCAGGTGGTGCAGGGTCAGGAGAAGGAGATGCCGCTCCGCCCCGGTCCGCACCAGGACCGTCCGCACCAGGGGCCCGCGCCGGAGATCGAAAGGCCGGGAGGCTTCCTCCCGCGCCAGCCGCTCCGCCTCCTCCACCGGCACGCCGGACAGATCAATCACCGGCATCGCCACCTGTCCCTGGGCGTGGACCACCTGGACCGGCTCCCCATCCACCTCGTCGAACGTGGTGCGCAACGCCTCGTGGCGAGCGATCACCTGCCGGAACGCGTCCGCGAGAGCGCCGGCATCCAGAGGACCGCGGATCTCGACGGCCGCGGACACGTTGTACGAGGCGTCCTCCGGCCTGAGCTGCGCCAGGAACCAGAGGCGCTGCTGGGCGGAGGAAAGGGGCGATCCGCCCGGAGGCCTGGGCCGTGGCGCGATGCCGTCCGGCAGGATCTCGCGGCGCTTCTCCCGCAGGCGGTCCAGAACGGCGCCGAACGGGCGCGCACTCGTTACGGCAGGCTCACTCATGATGAAACATAAATAGGAACCGATCCACGGCGGATGCTCCTTCGGCGTTCCAGGACAACATTCCCACTTCGCTGGGGCGGAAACGTTTCGCTCGTTCGAGAAGGCCGTTATGACTGGCAGCAACTTTAGTGAAAGGAAACGGGTCAGGCAAGACGCCAAAGGGTGGGGCCGACCAGCAGCTTGACACTACCCGGCCCGAATCTGCCCATGGAATGAGCAGTCCGCGGCGCGAGGCCTCCTCAGCCTCCTCCGCCGATCCCGGCCAGGCGCTCCCGGTCCAGGATGCGGTAGCGCTGGCGCCCGGTCTCCAGGATGCCCTCCTCCTCCCAGTCCGCCAGCGTGCGGCTCACCGTGAAGAGGCTGGCGCCCGCGATCTCGGATACCTCCTGCTGCGTGATCCGCTCGATGAGCAGCGAGCCGTCCGCCTCCCGCCGTCCGACCTGGTCGCCGAGCCGGAGGAGCGTGCGGGCGAGGCGCTGGGCCACCGGCTCGGTCGCCAACTCGCGCACCCGGCTCAGGGCCTCGCGGGTGTGCGACGAGACGATGCGGAGCAGGTTCGCCTCGAAGCGGGGATGATCGCGCACGAGTTGGGGCAGCACCTCGCGCGCCCAGCCCCGGACGCGGGTCCGCTCCGTGGCCTGCGCCGTGACCGGAAACGTGCTGCGCTCGAACAGGGCCACGGCCGCGAACGCGTCGCCGGGAGCGAGATACCGCAGGATCACCTCCTGGCCGCCGGGCGTGGTCTGCGTGAGCTTCACCCGTCCCGCCTCGACCACATAGAGGGCCGAGGCCGGCTCCCCCTCGCGGAACAGCACCTCCCCGCGGCGCAGCACCCGGGTCGAGCTGACGGCCATCACCCGCTCGGCCTCGCCCGGCGCGAATCCCGAGAAAAGCCGTTCGAAAACAGGAGAAACGATCAGGGGCTCCGGCATGGCGCAAGTCTAATCGACGGCGCGGGCGTTTCGTCTGGTAGCATCCCCCTGCCGTGAGACCCCTCCGCCAGGCCGGGAAGGTGGGGCCGCTCTCAGTCGCTAGGGAGTGGGATTCGGCTAGCCCTGGCGACAAGAGCTAATCGTCGTTACCGATCCACTTGTCGCAGCCGTCTTCGAGCATGTGATAGCGCCCGTGCGCCCAGGTGTAGAACTCCTGCCAGGTCCGCAACGCCCGGCCCTCCTCGACCGTCACCACGGCGCCCGCCTCAACCGCGCGGCGGATCGTCCGCAACTCCTCGACCAGAATGTTCCAGCCGGTGGGCCGACCGGTTTCGGATCGTTCGTCATACAGGGCGTCGAGCTCCCGGAGCTCTTCCGCCGAGATTGTGTAATCCTGCCCGGGGAGCTCTCTGTTCATGGTCCGTGACTCTCCTCTCGTGTAACGCGCCTGACTATATACGGACACCCGGCCCGTCCAGTGACCAAGCCTCCATGGTGATGTAGCTTGGTGACGTCACCGAGAGGTACCGTTATGGCCACCAGCATGCATCGTCTCCAAATCTCCCTACCGGAGTCTCAGGCTGAGTTTCTCGCCAAGCGCGCACGCACTCATGGCATGAGCATGGCCGAGGTGGTTCGACAGTTGATTCAGCGAGAGGTCGATTCCGCGAGTGAAAAGCGGGGGGCCGCATCCCTGTGGGACATCGCCGGTATCGCGGAGGATCATGGTCCTCTGATCGATGACGTCCCGGTCAGCGAGGCCCCGGAGCTTTACCTGACCGGCCTGCGGAGCCGCGAGTAGGCTTATCCGTATGTCGGGAGCGCGAAGGACCCTGATAGATACAGGGGCTATCTACGCTTTTGTGACGCGCACCGACGATCACCACGAAGCAGCCAAGCGATTCGTCCGAGACTGGCTCGATCAGGACGGAATTTTCATCCTGCTCGACGCCGTGTTCGCCGAGACCATGACGCTCATCAAGGCGCGCCTGGGCTCTGAAATGGCAATCCGGGTCGGCCGGGAGCTCCGTCAAAACAGAGCCTATGCGTGGCAATCTGTAGGCGATGAAGGCGAGCGCGAGACATGGGCTGTCTTTCAGCGTTTTCAGGACAAAGACTGGTC
>DATANP010000605.1:0-8477 GCA_036266195.1 Thermoanaerobaculia bacterium
ACTGGTAAGGGCCCTTACCGGTACCCGAACCTGCGTTTGCGCCGCCCCCGCCGGAGCCAGGGGCGGGTAGCTCCCGGGCCGTAGGGCGGGGGAAAGGTTCGGAGCACCACGGCACGGTGCGGGGCCCGAGGGTGGGGGAAATCCAGATGGGTGGGTGGGCGGGAGATTGGGTGGGCGCGACGGAGGAACGGAGGACGGCCGTCCACGGCCGGCCGCAGTCTCCGGCGCGGACACCCGGCCTTATAGATCCAGCGGTGCCGTCCACGTGACGGCCGAGCGATGAGAGGGCGGGAGCAGTTTGGCGGAGCTTGCGGAGCCAATCTGCGGGGGGAGGTTGCCGTCACCTCGGCGGCTGCGACGACGGAGGAGCTCGCGGCGGGTGGGTGGGATGCGAGCTGCTCCGGCGGGGCATGAGGGCTCGCAGGAGGCGGGGGCGGGGGCGTCAGCGTAGGGGTGGGGGACGTTGCCGTCCACGTGGATGGTGGTGCTTGAGCGAGTGGGCGGATGGGGTGGTCGTCGCCGTTCACACGGGAGATGAGCGTAGAGCGGGGGCGTGTGCGTCAGCGGCTTGGTGGGGACGTTGCCGTCCAGGATGGACGCTGAAGCTTGCGGAGGGCGGGTGGTTGGGGTGGTCGTCGCCGTCCACACGGGAGGTGAACGAAGAGCGGGGGCGTGTGCGTCAGCGCAATGGTGGGGACGTTGCCGTCCACGACGATGGGTTGATCGAGCGAGGGGGAGTTTGCGTCAGCAGCGTGGGGGGAGGTTGCCGTCCTGCACGGTCGATTGTGCTTGAGAGGGTGGGCGGTTGGGTTGTTGTCCCACGGACGGTCGAACTCGCGCGGGTGGTTGGTAGGGGTGTTCGTCTCCCAGAGACGCTAATAGAGAAGTTTGCGTTCGCGTCTTCTTCTCTTTTTTATCGGTCTCGTCGCCGAGGCTGTGTGTAGCTGTAGGGAATCCCGGGCGGCGGATGGGGGCCGGGATTTCCAACGGGTGTGGGAAGGTTCGGAGGCGGTCGGGTGGTGGTCCAGAACTTTCCATACCCGGTCAGCTTCCACAGCGGATGGAATGGACTCCTCCTCCTGCGACCTTGTGCGACAGTGATGCGTCAGAGTTGCGGGTAGGAAGACCGAAAGGAGGAGTCCACCATGCAGTCTTCAACGATGACCATCGCAGTTGACTTGGCCAAGAGCGTTTTCCAGATCGCCGTGTCGCAGCATCCCGGCAAGGTGTCGGAGTCGCATCGGCTGACCCGTGGTCAGTTCCTCCGCTTCTTCGCCGAGAGGCAGCCGGCTCTCATCGTGCTCGAGGCGTGCGGGTCCGCTCACTTCTGGGCCCGGGAGATCTAGCTAGGCTCTCGGTCACCAGGTCGAGCTTCTACCACCGCATGAGGTACGCGGCTACGTTCACAGAAACAAGACCGACCGGGCCGATGGCGGATCCCAATGGCCGGATTAACCAGGTGCGCGCTTTGCTGCGGGAACTCGGGTTTGCGATTCCGGTCGGGGCTCGGCATGTGGTCGGTGCGGCCGCGGCGCTCCTCCGGGAAGGTCGCCTGCCGGAGCCGCTTCGGCCGGTGCTTCAGGAAGCGAGCCGGGAGATCGTGGAGTTCAATAGGCGGATCAAAGAGGTGGAGCAACAATTACGCGCTGTGGCCGCGCAGGTGCCGGTGGTCAAGCGCCTGGAGTCGGTACCTGGAGTCGGCCTGTTGTCATCCACGGCGCTGATCGCCTTCGTCGGCGATGTCCAGCGCTTCCCCTCGGGCCGTCACTTTGCGAGCTATCTAGGCTTGACGCCGCGGGAACGCTCCAGTGGTCTGCGCCGGCGTCTTGGCTCGATTAACAAGGCCGGTGATGTCTACCTGAGAACGCTGCTGATCAGCGGCGCGCGGTCGGTGTTGATCGCGGCGCAGCGCGTCAAGCACGAACCATCGGACCGACTGCGCAACTGGGCACTGCAGGTGCATCGTCTGAGAGGTCAGAATCGGGCGGCAATGGCAGTCGCCAATAAGCTGTCGCGGATTGTCTGCCTGGGCGGTCTGGCGAAACGGCACGTCGTTCGAGTCTCGTGCAGTGCCCATGTGACGACATCCCAGTCGAGAGAAGGTGGATTTCCTGCCATGAACCTGCTCGGAGAAGGATCGGCGGATGGCACGATCGGTTGACCCGAGCGTTGGGGGTAAGCCGTCCCACCCAGTGTCCCTAGTAGAGGACGTCAGCCGATTGGCTCCCCAACGCGCGTTTTCCATCCTGGCCAGGAGCTGGAAGCAGCTCCAATTCGAGGCCGCGGGTGCAGCCTCAACCCCCGTGCTTCGCGACCGCCCTCTCCTTGCCGTCTTCTCGGCGATGAAGTCCGACTTCTCAACCTCGAAAGGGCAGGCAGGACGCCCCCCGCCCTCCCCCGCCCGCCTCTCTCTTGACAGAGGAGTCCAGATACTGGTTGGGTCCGCATCGCCTGCCCGGGAGCTCCGTAGGCTCGCCCAGGGCTGCGTCCAGGTCTGCGAAGCCGCGTCTGGACTTGCGTGCGGACCTGCGTACGGCTCTGCGCGGCTAATCCTTCGACCCCCACCCCCCTCTGCCCCCTTCGGATCAGTTCCCTCGCGGATGGAGGAATTCAAGGAACGGAACGAAACACTCCCCGGGCGCGGGGACCAGAGCGCGCCTCGGGTCCCCGCACCCCGCACCGAAACCGACTCGTCAGCGCAAGTTGGCTGACTAGGCTGCTGAGGCCGCAGTCTCTTCATCCCGCAGTGCCGCGGAAAGCTCCCCCGACACCAGGTCGGCCGCTCGCAAAAGCACCTTAACCGGATGCAGGTATCGATCGTGTGCATCCCGGCCAATCGTAGGCGAAAAGGCGCCCAAGTGGGAACCCGCAGATAGCAGAGCCCCAGGTCCTTGTCAATGAAGTAGAAGTAGTAATGAAGGCATCTCCCCTCCGTCCCACGCAGAGATGTTTCCCCGATGGCTTTATCGTACCAAGGCTTGAAGGACAAGACTCCATGCGGAGAAGATGTGGACCAAACCCGGGTGATTCCCCCGCTTGCCCAATAACTCTTGGGACAGGGCCGCGAAGATACCCTCCATGAACTTGCCCGCCGGAGTCTCGTCGATCGGTTGGCTCACCGCCCGCAGGGTCATGCCGAGCCCCGCCAGAGCGGGGCTTTTTTTCGGCGGGGACCGCACGGTGCCGGGGGATGGGGCGGTTGGGCGCGACGGAGGAACGGAGGACGGCCCGTCAGGTCCGGCCACAGCCTGCAGCGTGCGATCAGGCTAGCCGACAGGCTGGACAGGCTGCCGAGGTTGCGCTAAGCTTCTGCTTCTTTTCTCTTTCGAGTCGTCAACCAGCCCCGCTGAGTTCCCTGCCACAGGCGCCGACGAGGGGCAGGTGAGTGGCTAGTAGGGCAGAGGCCGCCTGCACCAGTTTGCCTCGCGCGCTGGTACCGGCGGACTAGCTTAGCAGTCTCGTAGCTCAGGATCCGCCTCGGAGTACAGCTCAGGTGGCACTATGGGAGCCGACCACGTTTCAGCTTCCTGCAAGCGTCTCTCGGCGCTACCAGCCGACGAGGAACTCACGCAGGTATTCGCCCGCCTAGGTGCAATCGCAGGATCGCGCGTAATGGTACCAATTTTGAGGAACGCCTGGAAGGCTGCTCACGTCAGCGATACACCTCTGCTGATCGAGGGCGAAACAGGAACGGGCAAACAAATTTTTGCCCATGCCATTCACCGGCTGGATGAGAAGCGGTCCAGCCATTCTTTCGTAACGGTTCACTGCGGCACGATTCAGGAAAGCCTCGCCGAAAGCGAGCTGTTCGGTCACCACCGCGGCGCCTTCTCGGGAGCGACCGGGGATCGGAAAGGCCTATTCCGGACGGCTCACAACGGAACGTTGTTTCTCGACGACGTCAACGACCTGCCGCTCGCGCTGCAGCCGAAGCTTCTCGACGTGCTCCAACGCGGGCTGGTTCGGGCCGTCGGGTCGGATCAGGAGCAGCGCCTAGACGTGCGCGTCATCGCCGCCTGTAACCGCCCGCTCGCACCGCTGGTACGCCAGAACCTGTTCCGCGCGGATCTGTTCTATCGGCTGGACGTCATCCACCTCAAGCTGCCCACGCTTCGCGACCGGCTGGAGGACCTGCCGTGCCTCTTGCTGGCGATGGCCGGCCGCCATGCCTATATCTACGAGCCCATCGATTCGATCGAGCCGCAATTGCTCACATCTCTCCGAGCCAATTCTTTTCCCGGCAACCTGCGAGAGCTCGAGCACGCCGTCGAGCGGATGCTCTTTTACAAGACGTCGGGCACTTCGTTCACGCTCGAAGACTGGCGGCGACAGGAGCGCGAAGAGACCGGCGAAGCGGCAGCGGTCGATCCGCTCGCCACCGCCGCGGCCAGCCTCTGGAGCCGCATCGCCGGCCGCGGCGAGTCCTACCACCAGGCGCTGAAAGAGATCGAGAAGCAGGTCCTTCGAGCGGCACTGGCCACTCCCGGCCAAACCCGCCGCGAGGTCGCCGCGCTGCTGCACATCAGCGAGCGCAAGCTCTATAACAAGATTCGCGCCTACCGGCTCGCCGAGCCGGTGAACGATGCGACTGCAGGTTCCTGCGCGGAGTCCGCAGAAACGTGCAGCCTCCCGCAATCCTCGTCGCACGCCGTCTGACCGGCCTCATCCCCTCGCCCGCGCCCGGCTGCGGAGCGCGGAACGCTGCATCCGCCTGCAGCCTTGCCTCCACCCGTCCGCGCTAAGTCCCTCTAAACAAGACACGCCGACCGGTGGCCCGCAACGTGCAGAACGGGCGTCTCATGCATCTGGGTGATCGTTTCTGTTTTCAGATCGGCGACGTGTATCTACCGGGAGCGCCCGAGCTGCTGGCAGCGCTCACCGAAGGGACGGAGCTGGTGGGCACCCTGATCGAGCTCTCGGATTCCGGAACTGAATCGGGTGTCTTCGCCGTGGTCGACCTGGGCTCGAGTCAAAGAGTGGTCGTGCCGGTCCACAAGCTGAGGTCGATCGGGCCTGCGATCCCGGATCAGCGGCCGCGGCAAACCATCGGCTAGGCGCAACGAAAGGAATTTGGAATGGAAATCAATGCTGCCGCGAACCTGACGATACAGACCTCCGGAGGACCCGCGGTCTCGGCCGCCTGGACGATCGAGGCCGACCTCTTCGACCGCGCCATCGTCAAGATCCCGAAAAACATCACGTCACTCGCGGTCCCGCTCCAGCCTGCGGGCGGCGACAAGATCCTCCTCCTGCTGATCACGGCGTCCAAATACACCAGCGATCTCACCTATAAGCTGAACGGAGACGAGTTCAAACTGACGCAGGTGCAGATCCTCTCGGGTCCCGACCTGGTCAAGAAGCTCAGCGCCACTCCGACAAACGTCACGTTCAAGAATGTCTCGACGGAAGACATTACGGTCGATGTGTTCGTGCTGCGCAAGGCGTAGCGTAGGAAGAAAGGACCGCGAACATGCCACAGCCCTTGACCTACCCAGGCGTGTACATCCAGGAGATTCCGAGCCCTGTCCGGACCATTACGGCGGTTCCCACGGCGGTCGCCGCGTTCATTGGCAGGGCCTTGCGGGGCCCGGTCAACACGCCGGTCCGCATTCACAGTTTTTCCGACTTCGAGCGCGCTTTTGGCGGGCTTTGGAACAGGAGCGAGCTGGGTTTCGCGGTCTCGCAGTACTTCCTGAACGGCGGCGCGGACGCCTTCGTCGTTCGCGTGATGAGCGGCGTGGCGCAGGCGGCGTTCGACGCCAGTCCGCCGACGATCAACCTCCCGATCGGAGCGGGAGCGCTCAGTATTGCTCCCAAGAATCCGGGAAGCTGGTTTCAGAACGTCGGGCTGACGATCGATTACGACACGCGCAAGGTCGGCTCGCCGCCGGCTCCGTTAGGCGACGAATACAACCTCACTGTCACGATGACGGAAACGGACCCGGTGACCGGAGCGGCGAACGTCCTCACCGAAACCTTTCGCAATGTCACTCATGATCCGACCAAGGCCGGCTTCATCACCAAGGTGCTCGGCACGAAGACGATCGGCGACGGGTCGAGCCTCGTGCGAACCGCAGGAGCGGTGCCGGCCGGGCGTCCGAGTGCCGGCTCGTTCCCCACCTCTCCCCTCCCCCCGATCAGCGACGGGATGTTTCTAGCCGCTGCCGACCTCACGCCTACGAGCGGCCCCGGCGGCAAGAAGGGTATCTACGCGCTGGAGGACGCCGACATCTTCACCCTGATGGTAATCCCTCGCTACTCATCGAATGAGAACGCTCCCGGCGCCGACGTGCCCCAGCCGGTCTGGGCAGCGGCGCTCAAGTACTGTCAGGACCGTCGCGCCATGCTGGTGATCGATCCGCCCAATAGCTGGACGGACAAGACGAGCGCGGCGGCGGGACTGTCCTCGTTCGACAGTCTGCGCGACAAGAACTCGGTGATGTATTTCCCGCAGGTCCTCTTCGCCGACCCGCTCCTGCAGGGCGCGACGCGGACCTTCGCGCCGGCGGCCGCGATGGCCGGCCTGATGGCCCGCATCGACGCCGCGCGCGGCGTGTGGAAGGCTCCGGCGGGCGAAGAGGCGAAGATCGCCGGCAACCAGGGGCTGTCCTACAACCTCACCGATCTCGAGAACGGCGACCTCAACCCGCTGGCTCTCAACTGCCTGCGCACGCTTCCCATCGTCGGTTCGGTGGCGTGGGGAGCGCGGACGCTGGCCGGAGCGGACAGCCAGGGCTCGGAATGGAAGTATCTGCCCGTCCGGCGGGTGGCCCTGCTCATCGAGGAAAGCCTGTACCGGGGGACGAAGTGGGTGGTGTTCGAAGGCAACGACGAGCCGCTCTGGTCGCAGATCCGGCTCAACGTGGGAGCCTTCTTGAACTCGCTGTTCCGGCAGGGCGCGTTCCAGGGCGCTACGCCCAAGGAAGCCTACTTCGTCAAATGCGACTCGGAAACCACTACCCAGGACGACATCAACAAGGGAATCGTCAACATTCTGGTGGGTTTCGCCCCGCTCAAGCCGGTCGAGTTCGTCGTCCTCAAGATCAGCCAGATCGCCGGCAAGATACCGACCTAGAGAAAGGGAGCACGCCATGGCGCAATTCACCGCCAACGCTGTTCATCGGTTCGATCCGTACAAGAACTTCAAGTTCCGGATCAAGTGGGACGGCCAGTATGTCGCCGGTCTCTCCAAGATGACGCCGCTCAAGCGCACCACCGAAGTGGTGAAGCACCGCGAAGGCGGCGGTCCCCACAACGCACACAAGGCACCCGGCCGCACCGACTACGAAGCCGTCACGCTCTCGCGCGGCGTCACCCACGATACGGCTTTCGAGGAGTGGGCCAATCTCGCTTTCCTGCACGGCGCCGGGCCCGGCGCCGAAATGAAGCTCAGGGGCTTCCGCAAGGACGTCATCCTGGACATCTTCAACGAAGCCGGCCAGAAAGTGATCAGCTACAAGATCTTCCGCTGCTGGGTGAGCGAGTACACGGCGATACCGGAGCTGGACTCGAACGCCAACGCCGTCGCCATCGAGATGTTGAAGATCGAAAACGAGGGATGGGAACGCGATGAGTCGGTCACCGAGCCCACCGAGTTGTGAGCCGCCGCACTCGGTCCTGTTGCCGGTGGGAAAGCGCAAGGCCGTGCTGCGACGCCTCAGCGGAGATGGCCAGTTGCAACTGCTGAATCTGAATTTCGCGGCGGCGCGCGAGCGGCTGCTCAGTCAGGCGCTGGCTTGCGTCGTGAAATCGATGTCGGTCGATACCCTGCACAAGTTGACGCTTCCGGACCGCCACGCGCTGGTGCGCGCGGTCCTGGTGCTGGAGGGTGCGGGGGTCGTCGAGGTCACCGCGGTCTGTCCGGGATGCGAGCGGCAGCTCGAGCTGTCGCTCGACCTTCGCGACATCGAGTTGCCGGAGCTTCCCGCGCAGGCAACGGTGCGGGCGGGACGCCGGAGCGTGCGCCTGCCGCGCCCGGCCGATCTCGAAGCAGCGGTCGACGACGACGATCTGCTAGCCCGGCTGGGAACCGTGCGCAACCGGAAGCTCGTCGAAGAGGCGCTCGCCGCCGGAGATCCGCTGGCGGATCTGGAGATCGGCGGCGAATGCCCCGAGTGCGGCCACGCGGTTTCCTCCCGGCACGACATCGTGGCCGCCTGGCTCCATCAACTGCGGCGCCGGGCGTCGGCCCTGCTCGGAGAGGTGCACCTGCTGGCGTCCCGCTATCACTGGTCCGAGCAGGAGATCCTGAATCTTCCAGAACCCCGGCGCGGCGCCTACATCGACCTGTGCCGACAGCAGGAAGAAGAATTCCCGGAGGAAGCCTGGCCGTGAGCGGCGGCTACCTGAGCACGGTCAGGGGAAGGGCGCAGCGCCCCCTGGCTTCGCCGCCGGCGGCGATCCGTCGCGTTGTCGCGGCAGCGGCGTACCCGGCGGCTCCGCAGGCCCCGCCTGCCACTCCGATCAGAGCGCCGAGG
>DATANP010000606.1:0-2915 GCA_036266195.1 Thermoanaerobaculia bacterium
CGATCAGGGAGAGGGCGTAGAAGCTGGACGCCTCCAGGTCGTCGGGCCAGCGCTCGTGGATCCTCCGCATGGCTTCGGCGTAGGCGCGGTCGCGATCCGCCTTCTCGCCCTGACCGTAGAGGGTCTCCACGGCCGCGAGCCAGGCCTTCTCCTTCTCCGTGGGCGCCTTGGCCGCGCGGGCTTCGGGCGTGGCGCCGAGGCGCTCCAGCGCGGCGCGAGCCGCGTCCCGGTCCTGCTCGTACCAGATCGGGTGGTTGTACGTCATGGCCTCGCCCCAGTAGGCCATGGCGAACCCGGGATCGATCTTCTGCGCCTCACGGAAGGCGTCCGCGGCCTCGTCGTACCAGAAGCTGTGGAGGGCGGCCACGCCGCGCAGGAACTGCTCCCGGGCCGCTGGCGCTCCCGAGGTCGGGAAATCGACCTGGCCCAGCTCGGCGGCGGAGAGGGAGGAGGCCAGCAGAATGGCGATCGGCAGGAGGCGCTTGGCGTTCATGGCTCTGGATTCTAGTCCACGCTGTGCTGCTGGATCAGCTTGCCGTCGTCGATCCGCAGCGCGGTCAGCTCCCGGCCCCAGGCGCAGCCGCTGTCGAGCCCCGCGAGGCCGTCGTCCATCCAGAGGCCGAGCGCCGCCCAGTGGCCGAACACGACCGTGACGCCGCGGCTCCGGCGTTCCGGATCCTCGAACCAGGGCCGGCAGCCCTCCGGGGCCTCCCTGGGAGTGCCGCTGAAGGAGGCGCACATCCGGCCGTTCGCATCCACGGCCCGGATCTTCGCGAAGCCGGCCAGGGCCACCCGGACCCGCTCCTCCGCAGGCAGGTTCCCGTCCCAGCGCTCGTCCAGCTTGCGGTCGTTGCTCGCCACCAGCGCCTCGGAACCCGGACCCCGCAGGACCGCCTCGGTCTCCCTGGCCAGCCCCTCGGCAAGCCCGGGAGTCCAGGCGGGGAACAGGCCGGCGTGGACGAGCAGGTGATCGCCCTCGCGATGGAACAGCGGCCGGCGGCGCAGCCAGCCGAGGAGGTTGTCGCGGTCCGGCGCCTCCAGGATCTCGGCCAGGCTGTCGCGGCGCTTGGGCGCGGAGACGTGCGCGGCCCGGCCCAGGAGGTGGAGGTCGTGGTTGCCGAGGACGGCCACGATGCGGTCCCCCTGCTCCGCCGCCCAGCGCAGGACCGCGAGCGACCGCGGGCCGCGGTTCACCAGGTCGCCCACGAACCACAGGCGGTCGTGCCGGGGGTCGTACTGGATCTTCCTGAGGAGCTTCTGGAGGGTCTTGAAGCAGCCGTGGACGTCGCCGATCGCATAGGTCGCCATCGGCGGGGAAGGATAGGACTGAAGGGACTGCAAGGACAACAGGGACCAAAGACTTTGGTCCCTGTCGTCTCTGCGGTCCTTGGAGTCCTTGACCTTTTCAGCGGACTTCCTGGGCCTTGCCGGTGCGCAGGGCTTCGTCCACCAGGGCGCGGAACTTCGTCTCGGCCTCCTTGGCGAGGCGCTCCTGCTGGCGGCCCATCTCCTCCTGGTGCTTGCCAAGCTCTTCCTGCTGCCGGCCGAGCGCCTCCTGCTGGCGCCCGAGCTCCTCCTGCTGGTGGTTCAGCGTTTCCATCTCCCGGTCGAGATCGGAGGCGTCCTTGCCGTCCCGCTCCAGGTGCATGCGCTCCTCGGCGAGCGCGGCCTGTTTCGCCCCCAGGGCGCCCTGTTGCGCGCCCAGCTTACCCTGGCGGCCTCCCAGCTCGCCCTGCTGCGCGCCGAGATCACCCTGCTTCGCGCCCAGCTCCGCCTGGGGACGGAACAGCTCGCGGGCCGCATCGAGCGTGGCGGCGTCGCGGACGATGTAAGCCTTGCCATTGCGGCGGAAGTACAGGAGGGGCTCGTCGCCCTTCTGAAGCTCTTTCGCCTTGCGGATGTCGCTCATGGAGCCGTTCATCATGGTGCTGTGGTCGTCGAGCAGCAGGATGTAGCTCTCGCCCTTGGCCAGCGTCATGGGCCGGGGCGGGGTCGGAGGAGTCGGCGGGGTCGGCGGCACGGGCGGAGTCGGCGGTACCGGGTGGGGGGCACCGGCGTAGGCCACCCGGGCCACCGGAGCGACCGTCGGGATGCCAGGAGGCGCGGGAGGCGGGGGCAGGGGAGCCGCTGCCGGTTGGCCCGGTTCAGCCGGTTCGGCCGGCGAGCCCGGCTCGGCCGGAGGAGCAGGCGTGCCCGGTTCGGCCGGCGGAGCGGGCTGGCCCGGCTCGGCCGGAGGCGGCGGCTCCGGAGGCGCTTCCTGAGCCACCATGCGGAAGGGGACGACCGCCAGGGCCGCGACGAGGACGATCAGGCCCACCCATCCCAGGGGGAGCCGGCGGTTTTCGGAGGACTGTTCCAGCATCTGCAATCTCCTTTTCAAGGTCTGGACGGACGGCGCGGCTCCCGCCGCGGCCAGGGTCGTGGCGCGGGGGGCGATGCCCAGGCGCAGCAGCAGGCGGCCGTACGCCTGCGGCTCGGGATCGAGGACGCGGAGCACCTCCGCGTCGCAGGCCGCCTCCCGGGCGAGCGCGTACTCGCGGGCGGCCAGGCGGACCAGGGGGTGGAACCAGAACAGGCGCTGCGCGAGGGCCGGACCCCAGCCCCACCACAGGTCGGCGCGGCGGACGTGGACCAGCTCGTGGCAGAGCGCCATGGAGAGATCGGTCCGCGACAGGGACCGGCCGGCCGGCATCAGCACCACCGGACGGATCAGTCCCAGGACCTGCGGCGCCTCGACCTCGGAAGACAGCCGCAGGGCGAGGTGTTCGCCCAGACCCAGCTCGCGGCGCAGCTCCTCGAAGCGCTCGACGTAGCGCGGGCCCAGCTCGGTGAGCGCCTGCTTGGCCTGGCGCTCGAGCTCCTCCTGCGCCTCCTTCTTCTCCTGCGCGAGCACCCAGCGACGGAAGGGCGTGGAA
>DATANP010000607.1:0-24118 GCA_036266195.1 Thermoanaerobaculia bacterium
CTTTCCGTCGGGCCGCGGAACCTTCCGTCAGGCCGCGGAACTTTCCGTCGGGCCGCAGAAACCTTCCGTCGCGCCACAGAACCTTCCGCCACGCCGCAGAACCTTTCGCCACGCCGCAGAACCTTCCGCCACGCCGCAGAACCTTCCGCTGCGCCACAGAACCTTCCGCTGCGCCACAGAACCTAGGCGGTGGAATGCCTGCGTCCCTCCGGGACTTGGGATATTGGGTGGCACTCCAAAAACCAGGGGTTGAACACCCCTGGCTTTACGCCCGCGTCCCTTCGGGACTGGCTTCGGACTTGTCCTATCGGACGAGAGGTCAAGGCGCCGCATTTCAGGCGCACTGCACTAGAACGTCTCGCTCGTCGAGACGAGCCACTGGACGCTCTTGATCCCTTCCTGGCGGTCCAGGGGGTAGGCGAGGTCCAAGTGGACCATGGCTCCTCCCGACGAGCGGCTGGAGCCCACGCGCAGGCCGAGGCCCACGTCCTTCAGGATCTCCTGGTCTCCCGAGCTGCCGTCCGCGAACCAGGCGCGGCCGGCGTCGAAGAAGGCGGCGGTGCCCAGGTGGACCACGTGGAAGAATTCGCGGTCGCTGAAGAAGCGCTGCTCGAGCGTCACCAGCCATCGCCGGTCGCCGCTCAGGTAGCGCAGCGGATAACCGCGCAGACCCGTGTCGCCGCCGAGGAGAAGCTGGACCTCCGGGTCCAACTGCTCGGCGAGCGCCCCTTCGAGCGAGACGTGGAACACGCTCTTGCCGAAGTCCCGCAGGTAGTACCGGAGCCGGCCGGACACCAGGAAGTTCTCGCGGCCATGGCTACCCCAGCGCGAGCCGCCTTCCAGGCCCGCCAACAGGAGCTGGCGCGAGCCCGGACGCCAGCCCGTGTTGATCTTCGTGCCCGCGATCAGGTGGCTGCGCTCCGCGCCGAGCAGGGCCGTCGAGTAGCCGACGCGCGCCCGGAACTGCGTGCCGAGGTTCACATCCTCGGTGCGCTGGATCTGGTCGATCTGGCGCTCGGTGACGAAGCCGTCCTCCACGTACTCGAAGCCGATCCACGGATAGGTGAAGAGGCGGTTCGACGGCGGCAGCGGCGTGGAGTCGCCGCCGGGCGGATAGGCGAACTCGTCGAGCTCGCGGTTGAAGCCGATCAGCCAGCGCCGAGTGGCGCCGTGCGCCAGGCCCGAGGAGAACCCGAGGTACGCCTCCAGCTCCTCGCGGTCGTGGCCGATCTTCTGGAAGACCTCGCCGCGGTCGTAGAGCGAGTCGATGCGCTCGTACATGAAGGTCTTGAAGCCGGCGGCCCAGCGCGCATCCAGGGAATAGAAGGGGCGCTCGATCTCGAAGCGCCGCGAGCCGCCGTCGCTGTAGTCCGCGGCCGACATTTCGATGACCGCGCGGGTGCCGAGCACGGACGGGTCGCGGTAGCGGAAGAGGGTGGACGTGCGGTCCACGTTGGAGATCCGCCAGAGTGTGAGGTCCTTGCCCGTGCCGAGGAAGTTCGCGTCCTGGAGCGTGAAGTCGGTGCTGTTCTCGCCGCCGGCCCGGTTGAAGCTGATGCCCGCCCGCAGTGTCCAGACGTCGCGGGTCTCGACCTCCAGGTCGATGCGGCCGTCGCCGGCTGGCACCGGGTGGATCTCGGCCTCGTAGAGATAGCGGTTGGAGCGCAGGATGCGCTCGGACTCCTCGACCGCGTCCCAGGAGTAGGGATCGCCCGGCTTGAGCAGGAGCTGGCGCTCGATCACCCCCGGCCGCGTGGTGCGATGGAGACGGTCGGCCATGCGGAAGACCCACTTGTCCTCGCCCGGTTTGCTGGTGTCGAAGATGCTCTGGGTGGTGATCCGGATCTCGCCGACCGTGCCTTCGAGGTCCTTGCCCTCAGCCTTTTCCGGGGAGGGGGTCTCCTCCGGGTCCGGCGCCGTCTGGGCCATCAAGGCGGGAGAGACGAGCAGCAGGAAGACGACCCAACAACCCAGGTAACGGCGCAGGGACTTCACGAGCTTCAGACCTCCAGGCCTGTCCAGAGCGCGCGCATTTCGGGCGCCAGGCGCTTGATCTCCTCCAGGTGGACGCGCGCGAGCGACATCAGGATATCGTGACCCTTCTCGGTCAGGCGCAGGCGGACGACTCGGCGGTCGTCCTGATCCTCGGTCCGCTCCACGAACCCGGCGCTCTCCGCGCGGTCGACCAGGCCGACGGCGCTGTGGTGGCGCAGGAACAGGTAGGAGGCCACGTCGCCAATCGTGGGGCCGCGCAAGTCGTCGTGGCCGCGGATGGCGAGGAGGAGCTGGTGCTGGGCAGGGGTCAATCCGACGGACTCGGCCTGTTGGGCGCTCCAGTGAAGGAAGCGTCGAAGACCCGTCCGGAATTGAAGCAGGCGACGGTAGTCGGCGTCAGCAAATTCGCGGGACACGGCCGGAGTTTAGCCCAGGTCGTGCCGAAGAAGGTATGATCCGGCCGCCTGGCCATGCCCATTCCTCTTTCCGCGCTCCTGCTCGTGATCGGCTCCAGCCTCGCCTGGAGCGGATTCGACGTGTGCCGCAAGGTCCTGGCCGACCGCGTGCGCCCGGCCCCCCTCGCCTTCCTGCTCGCCGCGGGCGCCGTTCCGCTGTTCGCCGTGTGGACCGCGATCGACGGGATGCCACGGATCATGCCCGGCTACCTGCCGCCGGCCGCGGCCTCGGTGGCGCTCAACATCGGCGCCAATCTCCTCTTCTTCTCCGCCCTGCGCAACTCGCAGCTCAGCGTGACCATCCCGCTCCTGTCGCTCACGCCGGTGTTCACGACCCTGCTCGCCATCCCCATGCTTCACGAGGTCCCGGCCTGGTGGCAGTGGCTCGGCATCCTGCTGGTCGTGGCCGGGGCCTTCGTCCTGAACCTGCCCGAGGGCGGTGTCCTCAGTCCGGCGGCGCGGGGCGCGGGTCAGATGGTGCTGGTGGCGCTGTTCTGGTCGCTGACCGGGCCCTTCGACAAGATGGCGACCGCCAAGGCCAGCGGACCGTTTCACGCCACGGTCCTGTGTACCGGCGTCGCGATCGGCATCGCGGTCGTGCTGGCTGGTCAGCACCGCCTGCGCGAGCTGGGCGACGTGCGCTCGGCCGGCTGGGTCTTCGTGCTGGCCGTGGTGATCAGCATCGCGGCGCTCGGGCTTCAGCTCCTGGCGATGCTCAAGGTGTGGGTGGGCTTCGTGGAGACCCTCAAGCGGGGCATCGGCAACCTCTCGGCGCTGATCCTGGGGAGGGCCCTGTTCGGCGAGGCGATCACCCCGCGCAAGCTCCTGGCCGTGGGTCTGATGATCGCGGGGGTAGCGCTGATCCTCGCCTCGGCTTAGAATCATTGGCAGTTGCCAATTCTCTCTCTGGCGGAGGAACCCATGGTGAACCTTCAGCAGGTCCGCGGGTCGGGAGTCCGTTTCACGCTGCCGTACTTCATACGGTTCTCGGGGATGTGGGTCCTGGTCACCTCGCTGGTCGCCGTCGTCTTCGGCGTGACCTCGTACCTGGCGATGTTCGACCAGTTGAGCGAGGGTGCCGCCCGGCGCCTCCTGGTCGTGCTCTCCATCCAGACCGCGCTCGTGATCGTGGCGGTGATCCTGCTGGCGATCTTCAGCACGCACCGCCTGGCGGGCCCGCTGATCGGTCTCCAACGGGCCATGGAGGACGTCAAGGCGGGCAACCTGAGCCGCGAGCTGCGCTTCCGGAGCACCGACCCGCACCTGGACGAGATCGCGGCCACCTTCAACGAGATGGTGGCGGCGCTGCGGGAACGGGCGAAGACTGAGTAAGGCCGCGGCGAGAGGTCTCGGCAAGTTACCGAAAGGTCTCCGCAAAGCGCTGCGAGCGTCCGGAAGATGCCGAGAGCCTCAGCTTCCGGTGATAAAGACATCCGGAGGCGGAACTCGCTACGTTCCTGATGCCCTTCGGCCGCTCAGGCCGTGGTACAGTTGACTCATGGAACGGGTCGAAGGCTACACCGTCGTCTACCGCCAGGCCGAAGACGTCATTCTCGCCGAGGTGCCTGCCATTCCGGGGTGCTTCTCGGATGGAGCGACCCTGGCAGAGGCGCGTGAGCGCGTGCGCGATGCCATTCTGAACTTCCTCGAAGACTTTGAGCAGTCGGGAGAGAAATTTCCACCCGACATCCTCCACGTAGAGCGTATCCTTCTCGGCGCCGCGTGAGCCCTACGCTACCGGTTGTCCGAGCAGCGGAGTTGACCCGGGCTCTGGAGCGGGCCGGGTTCGTGCTTCGGCGTCAAAGAGGCAGCCACCAGATCTGGTTTCATGCGGACCGCAACAAGCGTGTCTCGGTGCCTTTTCACTCCGGAGATGTGCCAAGGGGAACTCTGCGGCAGATCCTTCGTGATGCGGATCTGAGCGTCGAGGAATTCCTGAAGCTGCTTTGAGCCGGTCAAGCTCACTCCGCCCGCGGCCAACGCCGCTGCTGGTCCCGGGTAGCCTCCCAGTGGGCCAGAAGCTCCGCCATGGAGTCGCCGCCGAGCTTTTCGAGGACGGCGTCGGCCAGGACCAGGGCGACCATGGCCTCGGCGATCACTCCGGCCGCCGGCAGGGCGGTGATGTCGCTGCGTTCGTACTCGGAAGTGAGCGGCTCCAGGGTGTCGAGGTCGATGCTCGGCATGCCCTTGCGCAGCGTGGCGATCGGCTTCTTGTAGGCAGTGATCACCAAGTCCGCGCCGTTGGTGATGCCGCCTTCGAGCCCGCCGGCGCGGTTCGTGAGGTGGGTCCAGCCGTTCTCGTTTCGTCCGATCGGGTCGTGCGCCTCGCTACCGAAGCCCTTTGATGCCTGGACGCCCCAGCCGATCTCCACGGCCTTGACTGCGTGGATCGACATCACGGCCTGCGCAAGGCGGCCGTCGAGCTTCTCGTCCCACTGCACGTGGGAGCCGAGACCGGCCGGCACGTTGTGGGCGATCACGGTCACCGCGCCGCCGAGCGTGTCGCCCTCCTCCTTGGCGCGATCGACCAGCCGGACCATCTCCTCTTCGAGGGAGCGGTCGATGGCGCGCAGCGGCGACTCCTCGTCGACCTGGAGGAGGTCTTCCCAGGTGGGGACCGGACGATCGGCTCCGATCGGACCCAGGAAGCGGACGCCGCTGCGGATCTCGACCCCGATCTCGGCGAGCAGCATGCGGGCGAAGGCACCGGCCGCCACCCGCGCCGTGGTCTCGCGGGCCGAGGCGCGCTCCAGGATGTCGCGCAGGTCCTGGCGCTGGTACTTGATGCCGCCGGCCAGGTCGGCGTGACCGGGCCTGGGGATGTGGACGCGCCGCTGCTCGGCCCGGCGCGGATCGATCTCGACCGGACTCATCATTGGGATCCAGTTCTCGTAATCCCGGTTGGCGATCCAGAGCACGAGTGGCGAGCCCAGGGTCTCGCCGCCGCGCAAACCGCCGCGGACCTCGGCCGTGTCCGTCTCGATCTTCATCCGGTTGCCGCGGCCATAGCCGTGCTGGCGCCGGGCCAGATCGTTGGCGAGGACGCCGAAGTCCACCCGCAGCCCGGCCGGCAGGCCGGTGAGGATCGCGGTGAGACCCGGGCCGTGGCTTTCGCCGCCAGTCGTGAGCTTGAGCCTGCGCATGGCGGCCGTAAGGATATCAGCCCATCAGGGCCGCGGCCGCACTTTCAGCCTGCTGCTCCACGGCGGCGGCGTCCTCCTCCCGGCGCGTGCAGTAGCCGGCCAGCTCTTCGAGCTCTTCGGCCGGCCAGGGCGAGGGGAGTCCGGAGAGCGCGGCCTTGAGCAACCGCTGTTTCACCAGGTCGGCATAGCGCCGGTTCGGCGCGGTGCCGTGGGCCTCGTTGTTTCCGATCCGCAGGGAAGGCAGACCGCGCGCGGACAGGAAGAGAGCCGTCGCCTGCCGGGTCGCGGCCATCAGATCCTCGACCAGCTCGCGGGCGGGTATGCCGCCGGGCTGCACCAGGCGCACCCGGTGATCGATCCGGAAAAAGGGTTTGAACGGCCGGCGTTCGACAGGAAAACGGCGCCGGAGCCGGCTCACGATCTCCTCGTGAAGCTCGATCTGTTTGCGGAGGAGAGAGCGTTTCAGAAGGGTTTTCGGCAGGCCGCCCTTGCCCGCCATCCGGTCCGCGACATTTTCATAGGTGAGGCGGGCCTGGTTGCAGACCCGGGCGCGCCGGATCTCCGGCACCGGGACCGAGCCGTCCTCCTCGACCGTCATCTTCACCACGACCGCCGGGCGGTCCTTTCCCTGCCGCAGGGAGGCGTAGTTGTTGGCTATCGCCTCGGGAAAAAGCGGAAATCGTTCGGCCGGGGTGTAGATCGAGCGGACGTTGTGCCAGGCATGCCGGTCGAGCGCGGAACCGGGCTGGACGAACGCGTCCAGGTCGGCGATGGCCACGAAAAGGCAAATGGCCGATCCGCGGACCTCGGCGCACGTGAGCTGGTCCAGCGTGCGCGCCCCCTCGTTGTCGATCGAAAACCAGGGGAGGGAACGGAGATCCTGGACCGGAGAGCCGCCGCGTTCGATCCAGGTCTCCTCGCGCAGGGCGTTCGCTTCGGCCAGGGCGTCGAACGGAAACGTGATCGAAAACCCGCGTTCGCGCATCGCGTCGAGGGCAACCTGCCTCAGGACGCGGCGCGCTTCCGAGGCCTTCTCCATGATCAACAGGCGGCGAAATCGATGAAGCCGCGCTCCACGTTCACGGAGATCAGCTTCACGCGAATCCGGTCGCCCACGTCGAGCCCCCCGCAGCCGTGCTCCAGCTTGCCCTCGACCCGCGGATGCCAGGTGCGGACCCACGTGCCTTTTTCTGAAACGCCGGTTACCACGGCCTTCAGCTCGTCGCCGATGCGGTCGACCAGGAGCAGGGCGGCCGCGGATTTCTGGACCTGGCGCTCGACCCGGCGCGCGTCGTCGCTCTTGCGGGTGCACCACTGGGCGAGGTCCTCGAGCTCCTCGCCTTGATAGGGCGCCGGACTTCCGGCGAGCGCGGCCTTGATCAGCCTTTGGATGACGAGGTCGGGGAAGCGCCGGTTCGGGGCCGTGGAGTGGGTGTAGTCCTCGGTCGCGAGCGCGAAGTGACCGGGCGCGGGCCGGCCCGGCAGATCGACCGTGTACTCGCCCGACCCCAGGAGCTTGAGGATGGAGAGCGACAGCTCGGGATAGTCCTCGGGATCGGCCACGCGGCGCTGGTCGAGGAAGCGGGCGAGCGCCGCGGAGTCCGGCTCCTCCGGCAGGCGCACGCCGAACCTGGCCGCGATCTCGACGATCCGGGGCCAGCGATGGGGAGCGCGCACCAGGCGGCGCAGCGACGGCAGGCCCCGGGCTTCCAGGAAGCTCGCCGTCTCCACGTTGGCGGCGATCATGAAGTCCTCGATCAGCTCCGTGGCCGAGTTCTTCCGGTCATCCACGAAATGGATCGTGCCGTGCTCCAGGACCGGTTTCGTCCGGGCCAGCTCGAAGCGGAGCGCGCCGCGTTCCTGCCGGCGCTCGCGGAGGCGGCTCGCGGCCTCGTGTTGGAGGCGGATCTGCTCGCTGAGCTTCGCCTTCTTCGCCGGCTCCGGCAGCGGCCCGTGGCCGTCCAGCCAGGCGGCGACGCTGTTGTAGGCGAGCTTGGCGTGGTTGCGTACCGCGGCCCGGTAGATCTCGGAACCATGGACCGAGCCGTCCTCCCCAACCCGCATCTCGACCACCACCGCCAGCCGGTCCTCGCCTTCCATCATGGAGGTGAGGTCGGTGGACAGACGTTCCGGGAGCATGGGAAAGACCTGGACCGGCGTGTAGACCGACGTGGTGTTGTGCGCCGCGCGTCGGTCGGTGGCGGACTCCTTCGGCACCAGCTCGTCCACGTCGGCGATGGCCACCATGACGCGGACTTCTTTGCCACCCAGAGGCTCGGCGACCGTGAGCTGATCGAGGTCGCGGGTGTCGTCGTTGTCGATCGAGAACCACGGCATCTCGCGTAAGTCGCGGACCGGGGCGCCCGGACGGATGGCATGGCGTCCGGGCTCGCGAAGCTCCGCGGTCTCGGCGAGCACCGGAGGAGGGAAGTCGGGGTCGAGATCGCGCTCGATCATGGCGCGGCGGGCGATCTCCTGCAGGTTGTGGGTCGGCGATTCCATGCCGCGTAGGCTACTGGAAGTGCCGGGTCGCGTCGAGGAGGTCTTGCTGTAGTGGCCGAAGTCCACCTAAAATAAGAACAAGACGTTTCCAGGAAGGTCGGCGCTGCCCGGAGGTTCCCGGGAGAGGAGGGGCATTGTCGCAAGACAAGCAGGCCGAGGTCGAACGACGGGATTTCGTCCGCTGGCTGGCGGAGACCCAGAAGCACCGCTCCATCGCGACACCCAAGCACTTCGAGATTCAGGAGAGGTGGCTGGAGAACAAGGAGCTGTGGCCGGCGGCAGGTTTCTGGAGCTTCGCCGAGATCCCTCTTTCCTACGAGCCCCGCAGCCTTGTCGTAAGCCCGGATGGCAATCAGGTAGCGGTAGGCACGAAGGCAGGGGATGTCTGTGTCGCCCGCTGGGAAGGCAGGGTCTGGCGGCCTCATTGTATCGAGGCCATGGCCGTCCACACCGGGCAGGGAGAGGAGGAGAAGGTGGATGCCTCGCCGGGAGCGATACGCGGGCTGCTGTATCTGGGCTCCGACGTGCTCGTCGCCGGCTGGAGCAACGGCTGCTTCAGCATCATCGAACAGCCGGCGAGCGAGCAGCCGAAGATCGAGGTGGTGATTCCTCCGGACGAGCCCGGCTCGTCCACGGACTGGTACCTGGGCACTCAGCGCATCTCGCGGCTCGTACCACTCTTCGATCCTAGAAGAAAGGATCAACCTGTACCAGGCCCGGTGGCGCTCGCGCTCCTGAGCCGGCCAGCGATGTGCGTTCTAAAGAAGGAGGAAGACGGCCGTCACTCCGTAGCCTGGCTCAACCACCTCGGCCCGAGTTGGGACAGGGCCAAGGGAGATCCCGTGGATGCGGTCTGGGCTGGCGATGCTCTCTGGATTCTCACGACTCACGGGTTTCTCTTCCGATGCCTCTCTGACGAACGAACGGGCATGATCGACCTGCGAGAGAGCCGCGAGATCCGAGATCTGACGCCTCCGCGGCCGGGAGCCCTGTTCCAGCGACTCGCCGCCTGCGAGGTCGGTCTGTCCGTCCTGGCTGGAGAATCGGTGACACTCCTTTGGTTCGACGAGATCGAGGAAAAAGGAACGGAGAGCTGGTTTCCGGTGCCAGGCTCTTTGGATTGCGCCGTCTGCTGTCCATATCCGAGTGAGGACGGCGGCCGCGTGTGGACCGTGGTATCCACTGCCAAGCCGGGTTTGCGCTGGGTAGGATGGAACTACATCTGGCGTGATGGGGCCGCGAGAAGGAATCGAAAAAAGCCCTGGCCTCATTCGGCGACCGGCAACTTTGCCACTCCGGGCGGAGAGAGCATCCTCTACCTGGCGTTCGGAAGCCAGCATGTCGATGGGCAGGGTTTCGACGCACCGATCTATCTTGCCTGCGGGACGCGCGATCACAAGCTCCTGATCGCTTCCGTGCTGGCTCTCGAGACGTGTGAAGCGGAGCTCTCGAAACAGATCGGCTGGCTTCTCGGTGAGGTCAGGGAAAGCAAGGCGACGAAGGAACAGGCTCAGCGCCTCTTTCGAGAGAACGCAGGGCTTGCGTGGAGTTGCCTGGTCACGAAGATCAAGCGTGATTTCCGGATGGAGATACCCCTCGACACCGAGGACCTCGACCTGGAGGCCGCCCATCTCTTTCCCCTCCTCGGCCACGACGACCTTCTCCAACTCTCAACCAAGATTGTGAAGTGGCATGGGCACTGTCCTGATCTCGACTATGAGCTTGCGAAATGGGTCCGCGACCTGCTCCAAAGGGCGACCGAGTTGGGAGCCGACACGGCCCGGGAGGTGGCAGAAGTTCTCTATGAGCGGCTCCAGGGCGCCTGGAGCTCGGCGGGCTCGGAGTCCGATGGGCTCAGACTCCGTTCGCTTGCGAACTTCCTGCGCAAATGGGTAATCCATGGGCATACCTACAGCGAGAAGCGGACACAGTTGTACAAGGTTTTCGAGCACAACCGCCAGTGCGGTCGGAAGCTCGATGCCCTGGCCTATCTTACGCGTCTCATGCGCAAGCGCACGGACGTGCTTTGGGAGACAACGCTGCCCGGCGAGAGCTGGGTCCCTCCGGTCTGGGGCTTGGAGTCGGACGACGCGGGCAACCTTTTTGTCACCTCGTTGGGAGACGGCAGCCTGTGCGCGCTGGACAAGGACGGAAACAGGCTTCCCTGGGAGTTGGGAAAGGATGCCGGAAACGGCTCTCTTGTCCTCTCCGAAAACCGTCTCCGGCTCGAATCCGCGGATGCTCCGAAGTTTGCCAAACAATATCGCCACGGCCCCTATGCCCGATTTCTCTGGCTCCGCCAGCTGCCCGGCGGCGAAGAGTCCGCCCGGTCCTACGTCCTGGTCTTCTGTCTCAAAGGATGGCGACATGCCGATCTGCGACGGGAGGACGACAGCAAGGGAAGGCCGCCGGTCGTGTATGCACTGCGCCTCCGTGCGGTTGATCAAGGCAATCCTTCAGCGGTTACGTCCGTGCAGATCGAAAGAATCTCTTCGTTCGATTCCTACAGTGAGCTGTTCGGTCTGCGCTTTCTGAATGAAGAGTTGGATGGAGAAACGCTCCGGTATAGGCTCCTTGCGGGAACCGGCGGAAGTTGGGGCTCCGACAAAAACCGGCAATTGATGCCTTTTATCGAGCTGGGCGTGGAGGTGGATGATACGAAGATCGAGATCAAAGCCTTCAGCAGATCTGTCAGGCGGTTCGAAAAGGTAGACCGTTACGTGGTGGGACGGGTTTCCGTTGCGCCCGAGGCCGCGAACAACCGTTGCTGGGCTCTGGCTCGCTCCACAGACGAGGAGGGGCGGACGTGGGTATGGGGCGGATTTCAGGACGGCAGCATCCGCGGCTACCGGTTCGAGACGGATGAGACGTGGTGCGAGGGCGGTCTTGGCAAGGAAGGACCTCGCCAGCGCGGTCTCAAGGCGACGGGTCCGGTGTGGAGGCTGTTGACTTTCAACGGCCCGGACGGAACGCCAATGCTCGCTTATGGAACGGGCGACGGCGTGGTCGGCGCGGTCGCCATTCGGGACCTGGAGGCGAACGAGCCAGGAGCTACAATCCGGTTTCTTCTGCACGCGCAGGGAGATTCTCCGGTCTGTGGATTGGCGGAGTACAAGGACGAGGGAAATCGATACCTTCTCTCCGTGGACCAGCGTGGTACGGTCAATCTGTTCGATCTCAACGCGGTCAGGCCCATTCTTGCCAAAGAGGAGGGCGAGGAGCGAGGGTACCGTTTCATCTTCCCGGGGTTGCGCGTGGATCAGTTCAAACTGGGCCACCCGGTGCGTGCCCTCGTGGGGCTCCAGGGTTCGGGTGAATTGCCGCAGATCCTGGTCGGTACGTCTGAGGCCAGCGTGCACCGCATCGAGCTCCGCTACCCATACTACAGCCAGCGCCGTCGTGATGTGCGGAAGACCTTCCACTCGCTTACGGACACGGAGGAGGGCGGCAGGTCCGTCCTGTCCGTAATGCCGCCTCTTTCCGATCGGGCTCCGGCAGAGGTGGCCGAGGAGGCGCTCCGGTGGATGCGCGTATTGCTCCTCGGAGACATGAGCCTGATGCGCTTCTCCCTCTGGGACGAGTTGCGGCGCGCGGGGGAGGATATTCTCCAATCGGACTCCGACGCCAATCTCGATGGCGACATGGAGGCTTACAAGGGGGTGCTCGGACGGCTGGTGGAGGAGACCCTGCGCCGCCGGCCTTTCATCGAGGACCTGGCGCTGGCGATCTGGGAGGAGTGCGCGAAGGTGGCCTCCTTCATCGCGAGGCGGATCCTCAAGACGCCGCAGGCTGTCTGGGTGGATGAATATCTCAAGCACTACCATGAGCTCAACTCGCTCTGCGCCGATCTCTGCAATCGCTGGATCGGCGTGGACCAGTCTGCGGAGTCGATCGTGTTGATCGACAGCTTCGCGACTCTCTTCGACTGGACGGCCCTGACGCTGATTGCGTCCGATCCACCCGGCGGGAAGAAGGCGTGGGAAGTGAGGGATTTCCTCGTTTACGGGCTGATCCAATACCGGCTGAGCTTTTCCGACACCCGGGTGATCCTCGAAACCCTGCGTGTGATCAACATGGCGATCAGCCGTGCCATCGTGAATGTCACGGCGGGGATCGTCGGCCCAAGCCGCACCTTCCGCATCCGTCCTCTCCAGGATGAGTCGAGCTCCGAATCCCGGATCGGCTTCGACGACATCATGGCCATGGTGGGCGACGTGTGGGAGCGGCTGTCGGATTCGCTGTCCTATTCCGACCCTCTCACCACCGAGGTCACGCACTTTTTCTCGCTTACCCTGCTGCTGCTCCCCGATTGCGCGTTGATCCTGGGGCAGGTGGTGAGCGAGGGCCGCCTCATGGAGCGCGGTAACGGTCTTGCGGAACTGATCGCACGGCAAGCCGAGCGTCTTTGTGAGGAATTCGGGCTGCCCACCGAAAACGTGCGCGCCGGGTTGGGACGGTTCACAGCGTATATCAGCTCCAAAGTCGATGAAGCCATACGCGGGGCGGATGAAGATGTCTTGAGTCGAGCCACTCCGCAGGACAATCCCTGGTGCTATCTCCTCAACCAGGCCCGGCTCAAACCAGATCCGGGCCCGGGCGAGGGCGAGCTTTCAGACGCCCACTGGCTTGGAGAGCAGAAGCATTTCCTGCTCGCGATCGTATGGATGGCGGATTTTTCCCGTCCAAGCCTGTTTGGGGAGGTCTCGGACGAGATCAAAGCCGCGAACATGGAGGACACCGTCGCATGGATCGCCCGGGCGCGTGTTCCGCGATATCGTCCGCGCTTCTACCGGCATTCTTACGATTATCTCCTGAAGCTGGAGGCAGTCCGCGAGCGCGTGCGCCAGCAGGCTTCGCCGGAAGAAGGCAACCGGGAGATCCAGAATGCGCTCGACACTTGTAGGACCTGCATGGAGGAGCTCCAGTCGGAGCACCTTTTCCGGCCCCAGCGAGACCATTTTCAATGGATTCTCGATCAGTGGCGCGAAAAGCTCGTCAAACTGGGAGGAGAAGCTGTCATGGTCCTGGACATCATGGACCGCTTCAACCGCCACGTCTACCGCCGGTCCGCTGACGCCCTGATGGACAACGTCGTCAACCTGGCGATGCAGACCGCTCCCATCTCCTATCTCGACAGATGGGGCGGAACCTACTTTGGCGAGGAGGTTGGCCTGTCCCTGCGCACCCGCATTTTAAAACGGCTTGAAAGTTATCCCCTCATTCAAAGTGTTTTTGAGTCAGGCGAGTACCTCGTCCAGAATACCCATCTTGCAGGAGCCCTGCTCACGATCGCTCGCCATTACACCTGGAAGTTGGAAGATCCTTCCGTTCTGTCGACGCACGAGACGGTCAGGGTCAGTGACATCGAGAACATCGCGAAGGAGGTGGCCCGCAGGACGGGGCTCTCCGAAGTTGAATACAACGTGCTGGAGGGGGAAGAGCGCGAGGCGGTGCCCGGTACCCGGGTTGTATGGGATCTGATCGTTCAGGAGTGGGCTACGAATCTGGTAAAGCATGCTTTCCAGGGTGAGGCGCCGGCAGAAAAGCGACTGGTCCTGAAACTCGAGGTGCAGATTTCACAGGCTGCCAGGAAGGGCATCCTTCTTCTTTTCTCCAACGTTTCCTACAGGGAGTCGCTCGAAGGCGCGGCGCTCCAGGAATACCAGGAGAACCGCGAGCGCAGCGAGCGTAGTCTCGACGATTTCTTCAAGCCCGGCAAACGAGGGAACTATCGGCGTCCAGGGGCGGGAATGGGGCTTTTCATGATCAAGCAGCTTGCGGAACTCGAGCGTTGGGCTGACATGCAGATCCGGCTCAGGCTCCTGGGAATCGAACATCTGGATTCCGAGCCGCCTCTTTGTCTCGAGGTCACCTGGAGGAGAGAAAAGTGATGGGGCAGGTCGATGAGGAGACAAGGGAGGCCATGAAGGTCGGCCGAACCATGGAGAGAGCGGCCTGGGAGTATGGCAAGATCGGCCTGCTCATCGACGACTCTTCCGAGTGTGTGACCCGGGTGGCTCGGGCACTTTATGGAGCCGAGGCTCTGCCAAAGTGGTGGAGCCCCGTGCGCTCTGCCCAGTGCGCCGCCACCGCTCTTGCCAGGGCCTCGGATCTGCTCGCAGAACACGCTTTCGGCCCACTGCGTGTCTTCGTCGTGATGGACCGCTACCTCCCGCTGAAATGTGGCGGTGGCAGCGCCGTCGCCTGGGACGCCGGAGACGCAGACAAGGCTGTCGAGGTCATCAACCTCAAGCAGCAGGTTGCCCGGCTCATGGGCAAAACCGCCAAGAGAATCGATCCGGGTTGGACCGATAAGGCCCTGTGTCTGGTCGGGTTCGTGACCAGTTTTCCAGTGATCTCATCCCGAAGCGGCGACGCACCCGATATCGTCTGGCAGATGAGAAGCGTGGAGCTCCTGCAGGAGGAGCGGCGGGCGTTCCGCAACAGTCTCTCCTGGAACTGCATCCTGCGCTATGGACCGGAAACCTGGGCGCGAGTGTCGGAAGAGGAACCTCCCGCAGAGTGGAAGGCGGAGTGGGTCGGAGCGGCCCGATGGCGTGCCCGGACCTGGAATGAGAGCCTCTCGCGTCTTGCCAGCATCGTCCGCGCAAAGCGGGCGGTCCTCTTCACCGGTGCAGGAGCTTCGCTTTCGGCGGGTCCGGCAGGCCCGGGAATGCTCAAGACGACGGAGATCGTCTCCCGGGTCTGCCGCGCGATCATTCAGGGCCGGGAGGAGCCCATGGCCAGGCCGGAGCCCGACCCTTGCTCCTGCCGTGAACCGGCGTCGGCGGTGAGCGCTCCACAATGGACAGGCGATCCGATGCCGGGGAAATCGACACCCATTGGAAAGCTCCTGGCCGGAGAGGAGCACGAGTTCAAGCTGGAAGAGGTCTTTTCACCCCACTTGCACAAGGTAAACCGAAGTATCTTCGAGCGCTTCCACCGGGCTTTCCGCCGGGAGCTCTACAAGCGGGATTTCGGCTGCGCCTATCACCACTGGCTCATGGCGCGCTTCCCGTGGAAAGCAATCATTACGACCAACTTCGATGGCTTTCACGAGAGGGCTTCCGCTTCCGTGGCGCGCATCCTGTCGATGCGCGAGGAGGATCGTCTTTGGGTGCTTTCGCTTGGCAGCGTCGGCAGGCCCGAGGATATGCCCAAAGGGTCTGGTCGCGCGCGGGGGCTGGGCAAGAACCGTCTTTTCAAGCCCTACGGAAGTCTGTACTCCCCGTCGGGAGAGCTGGCCCTCGGTGGGAAGGATGTCGATGCCTTCCAGGAGGAGTTGGAAAAAGCTTTGCGAGTTGTTTTGGGCAACTCCACGAAGGGCGAGCGGGGTGCGCTGGTCGTGGTCGGTCAGTCCATGCGCGACGAGCTGGTCAAATCCGCCTTGATGAAGCTCGAAAGACCACTACGGGATTGTGAGCTCCTCTGGGTCGATCCTTCCGCTTATAACAAATGCCAGAGGATTGAGTATGGCAAGAGCACCCTTTGGGAGGAATGGGTGGCCCAACGGATGAAGATTCAGGACAGGGAACGGCCGCTCCAGGACGGCGCGAACGATGTCGGTGAAGAGGTCTGCTCTGGGCCGTTTCCCGCTACCTCCCTGGAGTTCATCTATGATCTGTGGACGGTCTACCAGGAGCAGCAGGGAGCAGGGCCGGATCACTGAGCTACTGGTAATACCCGAACACATCCACCAGAACATGAACCCCCGTGCTCGCGGAATTGTAAATACCGAGCGTCCCGCTGCCGGACGAGGCCAGCATCACCATCGCATTGTTGGCCCGGGTCACGCCGGGCTGGAAGTTGATCACGCTGCTGCTGTTCGGGGATGCATCGCCGGGGAAGAACCGCAGGTTGCCGGAGACCGGCGGGTTGAACGCCGTGATGTTCACGGCGAGCGCCTTGGCTGTCGCCGGGATGCCGCACTGGCCCGTGGCCTTGAGGATGCGCTGGCCGGGCAGCATGGCGGGGCCTCCGTATGGACCATAGGCGTTGCGGGTGTCGAGCAGCCGGCAGGGCGTTACCGTGTAGAAGTCGGAGGCGCCGGCGGCGGTCGCGACGGCCGGCTTCCAGCCGAGTTGGATTACCTCGAAGTCGCTCGCCTTGAGACTTGAGAAAGCCGGATTCAGAATGTCGTTGTTCCAGCGCGCGTCATAGGCGCCGGTGATGTACATGTCCGAACCGTTATCCGCCACGATCAGGCCATAGGTTTTCATGGCCTGGAAGATCCTCTGGACCTCCGGTGCGTAACCCGAGATGTTCTTGCTCGCCTTGAGGCGCAGCCGCGCGCCCAGGGGCAGGGCGTTGGAATTGCTCGACGTGGTCGCGTCGTGCGAGGCGGGGTAGACGTAACTCTTTGTAAAATCCACGGTCATGCGGAACGCGTGCTTGATCGGGGCTGTGCCGAATGCCTCGTCGTAGCGGACCAGGCCGGGGAGAATTGCAAGGCCCGCGGCGTCGGCGCTCGTCCAGGTGTCCGGCCGCCGGGCGTTCGAGTCGAGCGGATAGATGGCGCCCGAGCCGGCCTCCCAACGTCCAAGGCTGGCGTTCCAGAAGGTGTGGTACAGCTCATAAAGGATTCGATTGTCGCGATCCACCAGCAGCAGGTGGCGGTCGCCGCCGACATCGACATTCGCCCCATAGCCTCCTTCGATCCAGCGGTCCTGGGTACGGGCCTCGACCGGGATCGGATAGCCGCCAGGACGTCCCGCGGCCTCGTCATCGCTCTGGTCGCCAAACTCGACCCAGGTGACCGGCACCAGAGGCTGATTGCCGGGTACCGTGATGTAGATCATCCCGTAGACTTCGGGATAGTCGGCGTCACCTCCGAAATCCGGGTGAAGACCGGTCGTGGCTCCGATGAAATTGATGAAGCTCGTGCTGTTGGTGTCCACCGGCGCGGAGCTGAGATCCACGTTCCACCAGTTGTCCGGCGAGAACAGGGGCAGAGGCTGGGGGAGACCGTCGCCGCGCTGAACCTGCGAGGCGAGCGGAGACACGACTGCCATTGAAAGGGCCACCAGGGCCATCCATCGTTTCATTGCGTTCTCCTCAATCGAGAAACTTCAATGTGGCAATAGAGTAACACAGCCAAGGGACCGCGCGCTCCTGTATGCTGGATAGAGCCATGTACGAGAAGCGCACCGAGCCTCTTCTGAGCCGCCGTGAGTTCGCCCTGCGCCTGGCGTGGCATGGGGGCGTCTCGCTGGCGCTGATCGCCGGATCTCTGCTGATGGGCGCGACCGGGTATCACGTGACCGAAGGGCTCGCCTGGCTGGACGCGATGCTCAACGCCGCGATGATCCTGACCGGCATGGGCCCGGTCACGCCGCTCCGGCACGTGTCCGGCAAACTGTTCGCGACCTTCTATGCGCTGTACTCGGGCGTGGCCTTCCTGGCGATCACCGGGCTCCTGGTCGCCCCGGTCGCTCACCGGCTGCTTCACCGGCTTCACGTGGACGAGAGCGAAGATTCCTGATCATGGCTCGAATCCGATTGATTCCGTTTGACTCCTCCGACATCGACCGCCTCCTCGGCTGGATCCGCTCGCCCGAGGAATTGATGCTCTGGACCGCATCCAGCTTCGGTTTTCCGCTCACCCGCGAGCACATCGAGGGCCACCTCCGCGACAGCGCCGAGCGCGGCGACCGGCGGATCTTCAAGGCGGTGGAGGAGAGCGGGGAAGCCGTGGGCCATATCGAGTTGGGAGCGATCGATCCGCGCAACCGCTCCGTCCGCATCGGCCGGGTCCTGGTCGATCCGAACCGCCGCGGCCGGGGCCTGGGGGCCGCGATGACGCGCGCCGCTCTCGAAATCGCCTTCCAGGAGCTTGGAGCGCACCGCGTCGAGCTCGGCGTCTTCGACGTGAACCCTGGCGCGATCGCCTGCTACGAGCGGGTCGGCTTCCAGCGCGATGGCATGCGCCGCGACTCGTTTCTGGTATCCAAACAGCCCGCGAGGTATTGGAGCGAGGTCATCATGAGCGTCCTGGCGACCGGTCGAGCCGATCGAGACAACTGACACCCGGCTGGCCGGTACTTCTGTCTTCCGCGCCCTTGTATTATTATGGTCCGGCATGCTGACCATGCCACCGGGCATCCCTTGCAGGTACCGGTTCGAAGGCCTGTAGAGGATCTTCATGCCCACCAACCGCGAGCAGCTCCAGCGCTGGCTCGATGAGCCCGAGGGCACGAATCTCGAGTTCAAGGAGGCCAGGAAGAACTTCCATTTCCAGAAGCTGGTGGAGTATTGCGTCGCGCTGGCGAATGAAGGCGGCGGCAAGATCATCTTCGGTGTGACCGACCGTCGGCCGCGCCGGATTGTGGGCACGATGGCGTTCGCCGAACCAGGGCGGACCGAGGCGGGGCTGCACGACCGCCTGTCGCATCGCATCCCGGTCGAGGAGATCCATACGGACGAGGGGCGTGTGCTGGTGGCGCACGTGCCGGGCCGTCTGCCGGGAACGGCATGGCAGATCGACGGGCGTTACCTGAAGCGGGCAGGCGACGATCTCGCGGCGCTGACCGATGTGGAATTGCGAGCGTTCTTTGCCGAGACCGGTCCGGATTTCTCGGCCGAGCTGTGCCCGGGCGCATCGCTGAACGATCTGTCATCTCAGGCTCTTGCAGCTTTCCGTGACCGCTGGGCAAGGAAGACCTGGGATGATCGAAAGCGGGCCTGGACGGACTCCGAAACGCTCGGCAATGCCGAGCTGGCGGTGGACGGGGACATCACTTATGCGGCGCTGATCCTGTTCGGCACGCGTGCCGCGCTGGGCCGCTGGTTGGCCCAGGCCGAGTTGGTGTTCGAGTATCGCTCCTCGGAGGTCTCCGGTCCGGCAGCCGATCGTGAGGAGCTCCGCGAAGGGTTCTTCCTGTGGCAGGACGCGATCTGGGAGAAGATCAACCTGCGCAACGAGCGCCAGAGTTATCAGGACGGTCTCTTTCGCATGGACCTGCCGACGTTCGACGAGGTGCCGGTGCGCGAAGCTCTGCTGAACGCGGTCGCCCATCGCGACTATCGGCTGGGCGGCTCGGTCTTCGTACGCCAATATGCTCATCGGCTGGAGGTGGTGAGCCCGGGAGGCCTGCCAACCGGGATCACTCCCAGCAACATTCTTGACCAACAAAACCCGCGCAACCGCCGCCTGGCCGAGGCCCTGGCCAGGTGCGGTTTGATCGAGCGTTCCGGACAGGGCATGAACCTGATGGTCGAGAACGCGATCCGCCAGGGAAAGCCTTTACCGAGCTTCGCGGGAACGTCCACACACGAGGTCCGCCTCACCCTGGAGGGAATGGTCCGGAGCCCCGCCTTCGTGCGGTTCATGGAGCGGCTGGGTGAAGAGACGCTGCAATCGTTCTCGACCTACGACTTCCTCACACTGGACTGTCTGCATCGCGAGCAGGAGCTTCCAGATCCTCTGAAGGTTCGCCTTCCTGGTCTGATCGCGGCGGGGGCGGTTGAGTCCATCGGGCGTGGCAAGGGGACCCGCTATCTGCTCTCGCAGCGCCTCTATGCCGCTCTCGGAGCCAAGGGTGTCTATACGCGCAAGCGAGGACTGGACCGGGAGACGAACAAAGCTCTGCTGGAACGCCACCTTCGTGGGCAAGGAGCCGCCGGGTCGCCGCTTTCCGAGCTTCGCCAGGTGCTGCCGTCAGAATCGGAGAGCGGCGTCCAGAGGCTGCTGGATGAGCTGCGCAGCGAGGGCCGCGTCATGCTTCGCGGCCAGAAGCGCTGGGCACGCTGGGTGATTGCCGCGTCTAAGGCCCAGAACCCTTGAACCGGGCCTTAGACTGGGCCTTAGGACTTCCAATGGGTCAATGCTTTCAATGAGTTATAAGGCCCAGGACGAGTATCGGGTGGGCCTTGGACCTGGGCCTTGGTGCCTGATCCGTCCGTCCGATGCTAGACTTGCATCCGCAGGTTTTCTTTCCCTTCGTGGGCCCGCCGGGCGGCTGGGCCATGTCAGAGAGGGCGTACAACTCGGGGAGGTTTGCCATGCCCGGATGGGTCCGCCGTCTGACGTTTCTCTGCCTGCTGTGCGCCGCGCTGTCCACCGCCGGCGCCGGGCCTGCCGACAAGCCGTCCTTCTCCCGCAGCCGCTGGGAGGAGGAGATGAGCAAGATCACCATGCTGGAGGCCGAGGTCGGGCCCGAGCAGCCGCTGCCTCCCGGCGCCCTGACCGCGCCCAGCGTCGTTTCGGAGCCAGCCAAGGGCCGCGTCAAGTGGGTGCGGATCAGCCGGGACATCCTGGCGCCGGACAGCGCCAGCCAAGCCCAGCCCGAAACCCAGACCGAACCGTTCCTGGCCATCAACCCGGAAAAGGAGAGCACCCTTCTGGCCGGCTACCAGGAGGGGCGCTTCGCCGACGGCGGCGCCCGGGCCCTGTCCTATGCCGTATCCACCAACAATGGAAAGACCTGGACCGAGGGCCTTATGCCCGGGCTGACCCCGTCCACCGGCGGATCGTTCCAGCGCGCCTCCGATCCCTGGGTGGCCTTTGGTCCGGGCGGCCGCGCCTACTACGTGTCGATCCTGTTCAACGAGACCAATCCGGACAACGGCGTCTTCCTGTCCTCCTCGGCCAATGGCGGCAAGACCTGGGGCCCGCCCGTGGCCGTCCATCTCGGCGGCTCGGCCGAGTTCGACGACAAGGAGGCGGTGGTCGTGGACAACCGGGCCGACAGCCCGTTCCGCGGCCGGGTCTACGTTGGCTGGGACAGCGTTCGGAACGACGGCAACGAGATCCTCCGCGTCTCCTGGTCCGACGACGGCGGCCAGACCTTCTCGGCGCCGTCCAATCTGGCCAGCCAGGGCGCGAACCTCGGCATCATCCCGGTGGTCGGCCCCGGCGGTGTCCTGCATGCCGTCTGGTTCCACGTGAATGGAAACAACTGTCCCTGCTCGATCCTGTCCTCCCGCTCGGAGGATGGCGGCTCCACGTGGTCGGCCCCGGTCAAGATGGCGGATGTGAGGGGGGCGAGCGTGAGCGGCCTGCGCACCGGCGGGCTTCCTACCGCGGCGGTCGACCCCCGCAACGGCCGCCTGTACGCGGCCTGGCAGGACGACCTCGGAACCGGGGGCATCGACGGCATTTTCCTGGCGCGTTCCGAGGACGGCGGCGGCACCTGGAGCGCTCCCGAGCTGGTCTCGGGCAGCGACCCCGCCTCGAGCTTCACTCCGGCGTTGGCGGTAGGGCCGACGGGTCGGGTGGCGCTTTCCTACTACTCGCTTCGCAACGATCCGGAGCGGCAGTTCCTGGTGGACCACTATCTCGCCCTGTCCTCGGACGGCGCCGGTTTCGGGGCCGCCCGCCGGACGACGAAGTCCTCCTTCGACGTGCGTTTCGCCTCGGTGACCGACCGCGGGTTCTTCCTGGGCGACTACCAGGGGCTCGTGGTGGGCAAGAAGCTCGTCCATGCCCTCTGGGTCGGTACCCTCGAGGCGTCGAAGATCGATCCGCCGGCGCGGCAGCCGGACGCGTTCATCCTCTCGACCCGGTAGCCAGGGAATCGGCGCGGTCAGGAACGGGTTTGCAGGGACGGCAGGCTCCTTGCAAACCCGGCCCGATAGCACCATGAACGCGTCCCTCCAGTCTGATCTTTACGAATCCGAACGCCAGCTCCGAGCCGTGTATGAATCGGCTCTCGACGCGTTCCTGATCGCCGACGACGACGGCCGGTACCTGAGTGCCAACCCCGCGGCCTGCGCGTTGCTCGGGCTTCAGGAATCGGAGCTCCTCGGGCGCCGCATCTCGGACTTCGTGGCGTCCGGCTTCGACTTCGACGCCGCCTGGCGCAGCTTCCTGGAGCAGGGGAGCCAGCGCGGGGAGATCGTCCTCACTCTTCGGGACGGCTCCGTGCGGCACGCCGACTTCAACGCGATCAGCAACGTGCTCCCGGGCCGGCACCTGTCGATCCTGCGCGACATCACCGACCGCAAGCGCGCCGAGGACGCGCTCAAGCTTCTCGCGGAGGAGAATGCCCGTCTTTACCGTGCCGCCGAAGCCGCCAACCAGGCCAAGGACCAGTTCCTGGCGATGCTCAGCCACGAGCTGCGCACGCCGCTCACGCCCGTCCTGGCGCTGGTCTCCAAGCTCGAGCGTTCGCCGGCTGTGAACGAGGACGAGCTGCGGCGGACCCTGGCCGTCATCCGCAAGAACGTCGAGCTGGAGGCGCGGCTCATCGACGACCTGCTCGACCTGACCCGCATTGGCCGCGGCCGGATCGAGCTGCAACGCGAGGCCACCCTCCTCAACCCCCTGCTGGAGCAGGCGGTCCAGATCTGCTGCGCCGACGCCATGGCCGCCGGCCGGATCCGCCTCGAGGTCGACCTGCGGGCGCCGGAGCCTCGGGTCTGCGTGGACGGGCCGAGGCTCCTCCAGGTCTTCTGGAACGTGCTGAGCAACGCCGTCAAGTTCACGCCGTCCGGCGGCACGATCCGGGTGACCACGGAGCTGGAGGGCGGCATAGTGGTAGTCGAGATCTCCGACACCGGCATCGGCATCGACCCCGTCCTGCTGCCGTCGATCTTCGACGCCTTCGAGCAGGGGCTCGGCACCGCCAGGCGGTTCGGCGGCCTGGGGCTCGGCCTCGCCATCGCCAAGACCATCCTCGACCTGCACGGCGGCAGCCTCACGGCCCGCAGCGATGGCCCCGGACAGGGCGCCACGTTCATCGCGAAGGTACCTCTTGATGACGGGCCCGAGGACCAGGAGACGAAAGCGCAGGGCGAAGCCGGTCCGGGCATCGAGGAGCGGAAGCGCTCCATCCTCCTCGTCGAGGACCACCTGGATACGGCCGAGGCCATGGCCGAGATCCTTCGCGGGCACGGACACCGGGTCGCCTTGGCCAGCAGCCTCGGTTCAGCGCTGGAGGCGGCTGCCGGCGGTGGCATCGACCTGGTGATCAGCGACCTCGGTCTTCCGGACGGCAGCGGCTTCACCCTCATGCGCGAGCTCAAGGACCGCTACGGCCTGACCGGCATCGCCGTCAGCGGCTACGGCACGGAGGAGGACCGGAGACAGAGCGCCGCCGCCGGCTTCTCCGGGCACCTCACCAAGCCGATCACGATCGATCGTCTCCTGGCGGAGATCCGCAGGGTTTCGTAGCGCGCCGGCGAGCACTGGCAGGCCGGCTCGCTTGGGCACCCTTGCCGCACCCTCCTTGGTAGCGCCTTACCTGAAAGGAGGCAGGATGACCTACGAAGCACCTGAGATGTTCGAGCTGGGGGACGTCGAAGATCTGACCTTCGGCGGCTCCGGCTGTTGGACGGACCACGAGACCATGGACGGCGAAGAGGAGCTCATCGACATCTTCGGTCCGCCGCCGCTCACGACCGAGCCGTGATCATGACTGGGATCGAGGAGGATGGCCGCTTCGAGATCGCCGGGCACGTGCGCTCGGCGGGAGGGCTGGAAGGGGCTGTCCTCCTCGATCTCCGGTCTGGTAAATACATTGCTCTGAATCCGGTCGCCGGGCGGATCTGGGAGGGCGTCGAACGCGGCGAGACCCGCGCCGCCATCGTCTCCCGCCTGGAAGGTGAGATCGAGGCTCCGCCCGGCCGCCTGCGCCAGGACGTCGACGCCTTCCTCGCGCAGCTCCTCGCCAAGGGACTGATCCGCGAGCGAATCGGCGACGCTCCGTTCATCCCTGAAACCGCGCCGGAGCCCGTCCGTCCGGCCGAAGAGGAGGATGGCGAAGCGGCCGTCCGTTTCCGGCCGCTCTGTTTTCTCGCTTCGTGGATCGGCCTCGTCCTTGCGGACCTGTTGCTCGGATTCTCGGGCTTCCACCGCTTTCACACACTCCTGGGCCGCATCCGGGTGCGCGGGCCGGAACGCGATTCCGCCGCCCTCGCCACCGAGCTTTCGCGCGTGGTCGATCACGCCTCGGCTTTCTATTTCAAGCGCGCCTGGTGCCTGCAACGCTCGGCCGTGGCCATGGCCCTGATGCGCTTCCACGGCGTGCCGGCAAAGCTCGCGATCGGCGTTCACCGCGTGCCGTTCCAGGCCCATGCCTGGGT
>DATANP010000608.1:0-8465 GCA_036266195.1 Thermoanaerobaculia bacterium
AAGCTGGTTTCCCGTCATGAACGCCGCCGACCCGTACGCTCCTGCAATTCACCCCGGTAGCAGCCCAGCAGATCCCCTACGTCCTGGCTGATTCATAAAAGACCCCTCCCCGGCCCTCCCCTGCTGCGCAGGAGAGGGCGCCCCCGCCCAACCCGCGCAGGGACGGAGAGGATGGAGTCGAGGCCGCCCGTCGGCAAACTCCCCTCTCCCGTGCCGGGAGAGGGGCCGGGGGTGAGGGCCGCAGGCCACCGACGCCGATATCCCGGACACTCCCCCGGACACCCGTCCGCCTGTCCGCCCGGACACCTGTCCGCCGTCCGCCCGCCCGGACACGTGCCTGATCCTCCAACTCGCCTGTTTTCAGAGCTTTCCGCGTGTCCGCCGCAATGGCACACCCGTTGCTCTTGAGGGTGTCCGCCATGATCCAAGACACCGACTCCATGGACATCGTCCTTCAGAAACCCGCGGGCCTCTCCCGGCGGAGCAAGATCCTGCTCGCGGCCGGCCTGCTGCTGATCCTTTCCCTCGTTCCGCTCTGGCCCGCGCTCCAGCGCTGGTCGCAGGCGGACCAGTCGGTCGACCTCGCCAGCCTCCGGACCGCCACCGTCGTGCGCGGCGATCTGGAGCGCGACGTGGCCGCCGAAGGGCGCGTCGTCGCCGCCAACCATCCGCGCCTCTACAGCCCGGCCCAGGGCACCGTCTCGCTGGCGGTCCGGCCCGGACAGGCGGTGCGCAGGGGACAGGTGCTCGCCACGATCGGGAGCCCCGAGCTTCAGTCGCAGCTCGCCCAGGAACGGTCGCGGCTGCAGTCGATCGAGTCCGAGCTCGGCCGCGCCCGCCTGTCCGCCCGGCAGCAGAACGCCACCAACCGGCAGACCATCGAGCTGCGCCGGGTCCGCCTCGAAGCCGCCCGCCGCGACCTGCAGCGCGCCGAGAAGCTGCGCTCCGATGGGCTCCTCAACGAGGTCGAGCACGAGCGCAGCAAGGATGCCGTCCGCCTTGCGGAGGTCGAGCTGGAGCAGGCCCGCGAAGGCTCCGG
Organism: Thermoanaerobaculia bacterium; assembly: GCA_036266195.1. GTDB lineage: Bacteria > Acidobacteriota > Thermoanaerobaculia > Multivoradales > UBA5704 > DATMER01. The sequence goes on from DATANP010000608.1 coordinate 1,040, forward strand.
CCTGCAGAGCGAGGCGCTCGACTTCGAGGTCGCCGACCGCGCGCAGCAGGCCGACCGCCAGCGCCTCGTGGTCGCCGACCTGGAGCGCCGCGTGCGCGAGCTGTCCGTGATCGCCCCGTTCGACGGCCTTGTGGCCACCCTCGACGTCGACGACCGGCAGGCGGTCACCGCCAACGTTCCGCTGCTCACGGTCGTCGATCTCTCCACCTATGAGATCGAGGCCCGCATCCCCGAGGCCTATGCCGACGAGGCCGGCTCCGGCACCCGTGTGGAGATCGACTACGGTGGCCGCAAGTATCCCGGCTCCCTGACTGCCGTCTCTCCCGAGGTGAAGGACGGGCAGGTCGAGAGCACTGTCGCGTTCTCCGGACAGGCTCCCGAAGGCCTGCGCCAGAACCAGCGCGTGTCCGTGCGGCTCATTCTGGACCGCCGAGCCAACGTCCTCAAGGTGCCGCGCGGCCCGTTCTACGAGAGCGGCGGCGGTTCCAAGGTGTATGTGCTGACCGACGGGCTCGCCACTCTGCGGCCGATCCGCACCGGCGCCGTCAGCGTGGGCGAGGTCGAGATCCTCGACGGCCTCGCCGAAGGCGAACAGATCCTTTTGACCGACGTTCAACAGTTCCGGGGCGCCCAGACCGTCCTGGTCCGGAAATAAAAGAGAGGAGAGCGAACATGCTCCAGATGGAAAACCTTTCCAAGATCTATCGCACCGGCCTCGTCGAGACCCGGGCGTTGCGCGACTTCAGCCTCGTTGTGGAGGAGGGCGAGTTCGTCACCATCACCGGCCCGTCGGGCTCCGGCAAGACCACGTTCCTGAACGTCGCCGGCCTGCTCGACGCGTTCGAGCAGGGGCGGTACATGCTCGACGGCCTGGACGTGAGCCGCCTCTCGGACTCGCAGATGTCCCGCATCCGCAATGAAAAGATCGGCTTCATCTTCCAGAGCTTCAACCTGATCCCGGACCTCGACGTGTTCGACAACATCGACGTGCCGCTGCGGTATCGCAGGATGTCCGCCCGCGAGCGCAAGGAGAGGATCGAGCGCGCCGCGGCCCAGGTGGGTCTCTCGGCGCGCCTCCGCCACCTGCCGTCCCAACTCTCCGGCGGCCAGCAGCAGCGCGTGGCCATCGCCCGCGTGCTGGCCGGCGATCCCAAGCTGATCCTCGCCGACGAGCCCACCGGCAACCTCGACTCGACCATGGCGCGCGAGATCATGGACATCCTGGAGGACATCAACAACCACGGGACCACGCTCATTGTGGTCACGCACAACCCCGAGCACGCCGCCCGCGCCCACAGGCAGCTTCACATCGCGGATGGCCGCATGGTCGATCTCGAGCGCCTTTCGCCCATGCCCCTCAACCGTTCTTCCGAGACCGTCCTCCCCGCCAATACCGCCAACTGAGGAGACGCCATGTTCGCCTACAACCTCCGACTCGCCTGGAAGAGCCTGCGGCGCAACCCGGTCCTGTCGATGCTGATCATCGGCGGCATCGCGCTCGGCGTGGCGATCTCCACGGCGTTCATCACCGTCTATCACGTTTTTTCCCGGGACCCGCTGCCGAACAAGAGCGGCGTCCTGTACTACGTCCAGATGGACAACTGGGACCCGGCCGCGCCGGCCCATCCGCACGTCAGCGGCATCCCGCCCCAGATCACCTATCGCGACATGCGGGTGCTGATGACAAGCAAGATCCCCGTGCGGCAGACCGCGAGCTACCAGGCCGCGCTCTATGTGTTCCCCGAGGACGCCCGCGCCCGGCCGTCGCAGGAGCCGGTGCGGATGGTCTTCTCGGACTTCTTCCCGATGTTCGAGGTGCCGTTCCAGTACGGCTCCGCCTGGAGCCGCGCCGCGGACGCCGGGCCCGAGCCGGTCGTGGTCATCAGCTCGGTCCTGAATGACAAGCTTTTCGGCGGCGCGAACAGCGTCGGCAAGACGTTGCGGCTCGACCGCAGCGAGTTCCGCATCGTGGGCGTGCTCGCGCCGTGGCGCCCCAGCATCCACATGTACGACATCAACGGCAATCCGTTCAGCGATCCCGAGACGGTCTTCCTGCCGTTCAACTGGGGCGAGCGGCTCGAGATCCGGAGCACGGGCAACTTCGACAACTGGACGAGATTCGAAGGCAATCCCACCTTGAAAGACATCCTTTACAACAGCGAATCGGACTTCCTCCAGATGTGGGTGGAGCTGCCGGACGAGGCGAGCCGCCAGGCGTACAAGAGCTTCCTCGACGCCTACACCACGGCCCAGCGCAAGGCCGGGCGCTTCCTGCGCCCGCTCGACAACCGGGCGACCTCGATGCGCGACCTGATCCGCGAGTGGAAGGTCGTGCCGCCGCAGACGAAGGCCATCGCTTCGATCTCGATCCTGTTCCTGATCGTGGCGGCGCTCAACCTCGTGGGGCTGTTCCTGGGCAAGTTCCTGGCGCGGGCGCCGCAGGTGGGCGTGAGGCGGGCGCTGGGCGCCAGCCGCGGATCGATCTTCCTCCAACACCTGATCGAGTGCGAGGTCGTGGGCCTGATCGGCGGCGCGATCGGGTTGCTGCTGTCGCTCGGAGTCCTCGCCTTCTTCAACAAGGTTTTCGGATCGCTGGCCCGGACGCAGGACTTCTTCCAGCTCGACCTGACCATGGTGCTCGCCGCGGTCGTCCTGTCGCTCGTGGCCGGCGCGATCGCCGGCATCTATCCCGCGTGGCGGATCTGTTCCGTGCCGCCCGCCCGGTACCTCCGCAACCAGTAGGGACGAGGAGAGACTCTCATGCCATTCGGACCGATCTTCCGCGCCATGACCCGCAATCGTGCGCGTTTCCTCCTGATCGTGGCGGAGGTGGCCCTCACCCTGGCCATCGTCGCCAACTGCGTCAGCCTCATCCGCGAGTCCCGCGCCGAGCTCGCCCGCGAGTCCGGCTTCGACGACGACAACCTTCTCTCCGTGACGAGCCGGGCGTTCGCCGAGGCGTTCCGGGAGGACAACTATCTTGACGCCGCCATCGACGCCGACGCCCGCATCCTGAACGCCATGCCCGGCGTGCGCGCGGCGAGCAACACCTACTTCGTGCCATGGATCGGCGGCGGCAGCTCGACCGAGGTCATGGACGGGGAGAAGCGCTTCCGCACGCAGTTCTATCCGGCCGACCTGCACCTCCTGGATACCCTGGGCGTAAAGCTGGTCCAGGGCCGGAGCTTCACTCGGGAGGAATTCTCCCCGGGCAGCGGCCGCAGCGCTCCGTCGAGCGCCATCAGCCCGGCCCTGATCAGCGAGAAGCTGGCGGACCTGATGTATCCCCAGGGAGGCGCCGTGGGCAAGGTCATCCGGGACTCCCAGGGCGTCGACGCCTACCGGGTGGTCGGCGTCTTCGGCCCGTTCTACAACCCGTACGGCTGGCCCATCGGCGATTACGCGATCTTCTTTCCGGCCCGGAGCGGCAGCTTCCGGTCCATTCAATACCTGGTCCGTACCAGGCCCGGGCAGGCTCAGGCGCTGATCCCCGAGATCGAGAAGACGCTCCTCGCGGCCAACAACGGCCGCAACGTCGAGGTCAAGTCCATCCTGGAGATCCGGAGCTTCTACAACTCCCGCGATCAGTCGGTGGTGGTGGCGCTCAATGCGGTCATGGTCCTCCTGGTGTTCGTGACGGCCCTGGGCATCGTCGGCATCACCTCGTTCTCGGTGGCGGAGCGGCAGCGGCAGATCGGCACCCGCCGCGCCCTGGGCGCGACGCAGGGTGACATCCTCCGCCACTTCCTGCTGGAGAATTGGATGGTGACCACGATCGGCGCCGTCCTGGGAGCCGCCCTGGCCTACGCCATCAACATCGGCCTGGTCACCATGGTCGAGGGTGCGAAGCTGGACGCCTGGATCCTGGTGGCCGGCGTGGGCCTCCTCTGGGCCGTGGGCCTCGGCGCCACGCTGGGCCCGGCGCTCCGGGCGGCCCGGATCGCGCCCGCGATCGCGACGAGGAACGTGTAGCATTAGGGAGCGTGCCTACGATCCTGATCGTCGAAGACCAGCCCTCGGTCTCCACAGCTCTCAAGATGCTGTTCGAGATCCGGGGGTTGGACTGTCTGGTGGCCCGCAACCCGGCCGAGGCGCTGCGGGCCATCGAGGCGGACCCCTCGGAGATCGGAGTCGTCGTCCAGGACATGAACTTCTCGCCGGACGCCACCTCGGGCGACGAAGGGGTGGCGCTCTTCCGCGAGATCAAGAAGCGGGACCCCGGCCTGCCGGTCCTCCTGATGACCGCGTGGACGTCGCTCGAAGCCGCCGTCCAGCTCGTCAAGGAGGGGGCGAGCGACTATCTCGCCAAGCCCTGGGACGACGAGAAGCTGCTCGTCACCGTCCGCAATCTCCTGAGAATCCGCGAGCTGCAGCTCGAAAACGCCCGTCTCCGGGGCCGCGCCCGGCGGACCTGGGAGGAGCTGGCCGGGCACCACGACCTCTGCGGCGCGGTCTGGGCCAGCGAGCGGATGCACGCCCTGGCGATCCTCGCGCTCCAGGTCGCCCGGGCCGACGTGCCGGTCCTGATCACGGGGCCGAGCGGCGCGGGCAAGGAGAAGCTGGCGGAGATCGTCCAGGCCAACTCGCGCCGCAAGGACAAGCCGTTCGTCCGGGTCAACGCCGGGGCCATCCCGGACGAGCTGCTGGAGAGCGAGCTTTTCGGCGCCGAGACCGGCGCCTACACCGGCGCCACCCGGCGAAGGGTCGGCCGCTTCGAGGCCGCGGACGGCGGCACCCTGTTCCTCGACGAGATCGGGAACCTCTCGCTCTCCGGCCAGAGGAAGCTCCTGCGGGTCCTCCAGAGCGGCCAGTTCGAGCGCCTCGGGAGCAGCGAGACCCGGCGGGTGGACGTGCGGCTTGTCTGCGCCACAAACGCCGATCTGAGGAAGGAGATCCTGGCGGGCCGGTTCCGCGAGGATCTCTTCTACCGGCTGAACGTGGTCGAGCTGGCCGTGCCGCCGCTCTCGGACAGGCCGGAGGACGTGCTACCCCTGGCCGAGAAGTTCCTCCGCGACCTGTCCCCGTCGCCCTCCGGGTCGCTCTGGCGGTTGTCTCCGGAGGCGCGCGAGAGGCTGCTCCGCTACGCCTGGCCGGGCAACGTCCGCGAGCTGGAAAACGCGCTGCGCCGGGCTGTGCTGGTGGCCTCGGGAGACACCATCCGGGAGGAGGACCTCGGGCTCGGCACGCAGGGCTTTCCAGTGGCCGTGGCCGACCGGCCCGCCTCCGATCCGCTCCTCCTGGACGACGCCGCCCTGGCCGAGAGGGTGAGGCTGGAGCGGGCGCTCGCCGAGGCCGGAGGCGTGGTCGCCAAGGCCGCCGAGGCGCTGGGCCTCAGCCGGCAGGCCCTCTACCGCAAGATGGAGAGGCACGGCCTGGCGGTGGAGCGGCGGGTGAAGGGGTGAAACCCCGGTTCGCCACGCGGGTCCGACTGATCTTCCTGGCCGCGCTGCTCGCGGTCGCCGCAGCGGTCTTCCTGGCGGTCTCCTGGTCGCCTTCTCCCTGGCTCGCCGCGGCCGTTGGCCTGGCCGCGGGCATCACGCTCGGCCTCTGGCTGCTCAACCGAATCCTCGCGCCAGCCACCCATACCCTCGACGCCCTGCGCGACGGCGTCCGCGGTTATAAAGATCACGATTTCAGTCTGAGCCTCGCGGTCGATCGCAAGGATGAGATCGGCGAGCTGGTCGAGCTGTACAACGCGGTCGGCGACGTGCTGAGAGACGAGCGCGGCAACCTCCTCCAGAAGGAGCTGCTCCTGGAGACCGTGCTCGAATCGACGCCGATGGCGATCGTCCTGACCCAGCGCGACCGGATCTTCTTCGTGAACCGGGCGGCGCGCGAGCTGTTCGTGACCGGCCGGCGCCTCGAAGGACAGCCGTTCGGGCGCATTCTCGACGACTGCCCGCCGCAGATGCGCGAGGCCCTGGAGAGCGGCCGGGACGCCCTGTTCTCGGTGGAGCAGGGGGGCTCCGAAGAGGTCTACCACGTGGCGCGCCGGGCCTTCGAGCTGAACGGCCAACGCCACGAGCTGACCATGCTCAAGCACCTGACTCCCGAGCTGCGGCGCCAGGAGGTAGACGTCTGGAAGAAGGCGATCCGCAGCATGAGCCACGAGATCAACAACTCCCTGGCCCCGATCGGCTCGCTCGCGCGTTCCGCCCGGCACATCCTGGAAGATCCCGGGCACCTGGACCGGCTGAAGCAGGCGCTCGACGTCATCGACGAGCGCTCGACCCACCTGCGCGAATTGATGGAGAGCTACGCCCGCTTCGCCCGCCTGCCGTCGCCCGCCAAACAGGAAGTGGATTGGAAAGCCTTTCTGGAAGACCTTCGCGGTCTTTTTCCTTTCGTTCCGGAAGGCGAGCCGCCGGCGCGGTCCGGCTTCTTCGATCGCGGCCAGATCCAGCAGGTGCTGATCAATCTCCTCAAGAATGCGCAGGAAGCCGGCAGCCCGCCCGAAGAGATCCGCGTGGCGGTCGAACCGCTGGCCGACGGCGGCGTCCGCGTCAAGGTGAAAGACCGCGGGACCGGGATGACCGACGACGTCATGAGAAAGGCCCTCCTTCCTTTCTATACCTCGAAGCCCACCGGCTCCGGCCTCGGCCTGCCGCTCTGCCGCGAGATCGTCGAAGCCCATGGCGGCCATCTCCGGCTGGAGAGGCGGGAGGGGAGGGGGACCACCGTCGTCTTCTGGCTGCCGGGAGAGTGAGAGCGGGGCTACAATCGAGCCATGATCCGCTCATACCTCCCTCCCACTCTCGTCCTCCTCGCCTTCCTGACCGCCGGCTGCGCCGGGACCGTCTCTCCCCAGCGCTCGGCGACCGAACGCTCCATCTCCGACGCCTCGCTCCAGGCGGACGTCTACGTCGCGCTCCTGGAGAAACTGGGCCGTGACGGGCTGCCGATCGACGTCAGCGTCACCAACGGCCGGGTGATGCTGACCGGAAACGTCGACCAGCGCTCCACCCAGGAGCTGGCCGAGGAGGTGGTCCTGTCCGTTCCAGGCGTCCGCGGCGTGGACAACCGCGTCACCGCGCCGAGCGGCTCGGCCGCGCAGACCGCGCCCGGGCAGGCCGCCGACCATGTGGACCTGGAGGTCCAGGACGCGACCCTGGAGGCGCGGGTGAAAAAGAACCTCCTGGCCGAGATCGGCCGCTATGCCTTCGAACTGGAGATCGAAGCCTCGAGTGGCGTGGTGAGCCTGCGCGGCACCCTCCCCGATCAGGAACGCAAGACGATCGCGCTCCGCGCCGCCGAAAAGACCTCCGGGGTGAAGAAAGTCATCGATCTTCTGCGCGTACGATAGGCGGAATGCTTTCGCAATCCGTATACCTGTACGAAAGAGCCAGGAAACGACCGGTGACGAGCCGGTCGCCCGCGTCGACGCAGACCTTCTCTTTCCCATGAGCTACGTGCCACGGGTAGGCCC
>DATANP010000609.1:0-21819 GCA_036266195.1 Thermoanaerobaculia bacterium
CAGGGGATCAATTCCTCACCTACGGCGAGCTGGCAAGCCGCGCCCGGTCGCTCGCCCTCCACCTGCGCCGGATGGGAGTGGGGCCCGAGACGCCGGTGGCGCTCGACATGGAGCGCTCACCCGAGCTGATCACCGCCATGCTGGGCGTGCTGGAAGCCGGCGGCCTCTACGTGCCGCTCGATCCCGCGGACTCCTCCGAGCGGCGCGCCTGGCAGCTCTCCGACAGCGGGGCGAAGGTAGTGCTGACTGCCAAGGACATCAAGGACTGCAAGGACGACAAGGACGGCAAGGACGGCAAGGACGGGGACCTTTCGTCCTTGCAGCCCTTGCAGTCCTTTGGGTCCTTTGAGTCCTCTCCGCTGGGCGGCGATGCCCTGGCCTGCCTGCTGTACACGTCCGGCTCGACGGGCCGGCCCAAGGGCGTGGGCATCCCGCACCGAGGCATCAACCGGCTGTTCCTGGAGACCGACTACCTGCGCCTGGGTCCGGGCGACCGGATGTCCCACCTGTCGAACATCGCCTTCGACGCCGTGACCCTGGAGGTCTGGGGACCGCTCCTGACGGGCGCCGCCATCGTGGTGATCCCGCGCGAGGTGGCGCTCTCGCCAGCCGCCCTGGGCGATGCGTTCCGGCGCTGGGAGATCACCGCGAGCTTCCTGACCGTGGCGCTGTTCAACGAGATGGTGCGGGAGGCGCCCGGCAGCCTGTCCGGAGTGCGCAACCAGATGGCGGGCGGCGAGGCGCTCTCGCCGCGCTGGGTGCGGGAGGCGCTGGCCCAGCTCGCGCCCGGGCACCGGCTGCTCAACGCCTACGGCCCCACGGAGGACACCACCCTCGCCACGGTGCACGACATCCGCTCGCTGGCCGAGGGGCAGAGCGTCCCGATCGGCCGCCCGATCGCCAACACCTGGGTCTACGTCGTGGACCGGCGGATGCAGCCCGTGCCGGCGGGGGTGGCTGGAGAGCTTCTGGTGGGCGGCGACGGTCTGGCGCGCGGCTACTGGGGCCGGCCGGACCTGACCGCGGAGCGCTTCGTGCCGAACGCCTTCGGCGTGTCCGGCGGGGGTGGCTCGCGCCTGTACCGGACGGGCGACCTCGTGCGCTGGCTGCCGGACGGGACCCTGGAGTTCCTCGGCCGGACCGACCAGCAGGTGAAGGTCCGCGGCTTCCGGATCGAGCCCGGCGAGATCGAGGCCGTGCTGTCGCGCTGCCCCGGGATCGGCCAGTGCGCGGTGATTGCCATCAACACGGCCGGGCGCGAGGGCAAGACCCTGGCGGCCTTCGCCACCCGTACGGGAGCCGGGCCGGACGTCCGCTCCTGGCTGCGGGAGAGGCTGCCGGAGCCCATGGTGCCGTCCCATGTGATGTTCCTGGAGGCGCTTCCGCTCACGGACAGCGGCAAGGTCGACCGCCGGGCGCTCGCCGCGTTGCCGTTGGCCGAAGAGCCGGGCGAGCTCGAAAGGCCGCGCACGCCGGCCGAGACGGCCGTGGCCGCGATCTGGTGCGAGGTGCTGGGCCGCGAGCGGGTGGGCCGGCGGGACAGCTTCCTCGACCTTGGCGGGCACTCCCTGCTGGCGGGCCGGGTCCTGGCCCGCCTGCGTGACGCGCTGGGCGTGGACGTGCCGTTCGCCGATTTCTTCCAGGAGCCCACGGTCGAAGGTCTGGCCCGGCACGCGGTCGAAACGGCAGCGTCGGCTCGCGGCGGAATCGCGCATTCCGGCCCGGGGTTGGAGAGCGGCGAGCCGCTCTCCTTCGCGCAGCAGCGCCTGTGGTTCTTCGACCGGCTGGCGCCGGGCTCTCCGCTCTACAACATGCCCGCGGTCATGCGGATCGGGGGGCCGCTCCGGATCGCACCGCTCACCGCCGCGGTCGCGGAGGTGGTCCGCCGTCACGACGGGCTCCGCACCGTCTTTGGTCCGGGGGCCGGGGACGAGCCGGTCCAGCGCGTGCTGCCGGAGCTGCCGGGGCCCGTCCTGCCCGTGGTGGACCTCTCCGGGCTGCTCGGGGGAGCGCGGCAGGCCGAGGCCGACCGCCGCGAGAACGAGGAGCTGCGGCGGCCGTTTTCGCTGGAGCGGGGGCCGCTCTTCCGCACCCTGCTGCTGCGCCTGGGAGCGGAGGAGCATCGCGCGATCCTCCACGCCCATCACATCGTGTCCGACGGCTGGTCGCTCGGCGTGCTCTACGGCGAGCTGGCGGCGCTCTACCGCGCGTTTGCCGCCGGCGAGCCGTCGCCTCTGCCGGAGCTGCCGCTGCGGTACGTCGATTTCGCCCGCTGGCAGCGCGAGTGGCTGCGGGGCGGGGTCCTGGAGGAGCAGCTCGCGTGGTGGCGCGAGCGCCTGTCCGGCCTGGTATCGGAGGGGGGGCTCGACATGCCGGCCGACCGGCCGCGTCCGGCCGAGCCGTCCTACCTCGGCGGCGTGGTCGAGGGCGAGCTGCCGGACGGCCTCTCCGGAGACCTCCTGCGCCTCGGTCAGCGGCATGGAGCCACGCCGTTCATGGTCCTGGCCGCCGCCTGGCTGGTGCTGGTCCATCGCCACACGCACCGCGAGGACCTCGCCCTCGGCTTCCCCATGGCCAACCGGACGCGACCGGAGATCGAGCCGCTGGTCGGCTTCTTCGTCAACACCCTGGTGCTGCGCGCCCGGGTCTCGGGAGAGGCGAGCTTCCTCGACGTCCTGGACCGCGTGCGCGAGGCGGCGATGGGCGCGTGGGCGCACCAGGACGTGCCGTTCGAGCGCCTGGTCGAGGAGCTGGTGCCGGAGCGCGCCCTCTCCCGCTCGCCGCTGTTCCAGCTCCTCTTCGCGTACCAGGGCGGCCTCATCGCGCCTCTCGACCTGGGGCCGGGCCTTTCCGTCCGCACCGGGGAGCCCGGCACCGGCACGTCGAAGTTCGATCTCAGCCTGTTCCTGCGCGAGGCGGACGGCGGCGGCCTCCAGGCCGAGCTGGAGTACAGCGCCGACCTCTTCGACGAATCGACCGTGAGGCGCTTCCTGGACCGCTTCGAGGTCCTCGCCGGCGGCATCGTGGCCGCACCGCAGGCCCCGATCGGGGAGCTGCCGGTCCTCACCGCGGCCGAGAGGACCGTGTTGCTGGAGTGGAGCGGCTCGGAGCCGCCGTATCCCCGGGAGACGCCGGTACACCGGGTCTTCGAGGAGATCGCCGCGCGGTCGCCCGAGGCCCCGGCGGTGCTCTGGGACGGGGGCAGCCTCTCCTACACCGAATTGGACCGCTGGTCGTCGGTCGTGGCGGCAGGGCTGGGGATTGCGCCGGGCACACCCGTGGCCCTGGAGATGGAGCGCTCGCCCGAGCTGATCGCGGCCATGCTCGGCGTGCTCAAGGCCGGCGGCTTCTACGTGCCGCTCGACCCCTCGGACTCCTCCGAGCGCCGCGCCTGGCTGCACGCCGACAGCCGGGCGCAGGTGGTGTTGAAGGCCAAGGACATCAGGGACTGCAAGGACACCAAGGACCAAAGTCTTTTGTCCCTGCAGTCCCTGCAGTCCTTTAGGTCCTTTCCCCTCGGCGGCGACGCCCTGGCCTACATCCTCTACACCTCGGGCTCCACCGGCCGGCCGAAGGGCGTGGCCGTGCCGCACCGGGCGATCAACCGGCTCATCCTGGAGACCGACTACATCCATCTGGGGCCGGAGGACCGGTCGGCCCACCTGTCGAACACGGCCTTCGACGCCTCCACGCTGGAGGTCTGGGGACCGCTGCTGACGGGCGGCTCGCTGGTGATCATCCCGCGCGAGACCGTGCTGTCGCCGGCCGCGCTCGGCGCGGCGTTCCGGGAGTGGAGGATCAGCGTGAGCTTCCTGACCGCGGCCCTGTTCAACGAGGTGCTGCGCGAGGCGCCGGGGAGCCTGGGCGGCGTGCGCAACCAGCTCGCGGGCGGCGAGGCGCTGTCGCCGCGCTGGGTGCGCGAGGGGCTGGCGCAACTGGAGCCTGGCTGCCGGCTGCTCAACGGCTACGGCCCCACCGAGTGCACGACCTTCGCGGTGGTGCACGACATCCGCTCGGCGCCCGAAGGCCGGAGCATCCCCATCGGCCGGCCCATCGCCAACACCCGGGCCTGGGTGGTGGACGGAGGGCTGCGCCTGGTGCCGGCGGGCGTGGCCGGCGAGCTGCTCCTGGGCGGCGACGGCCTGGCCTGGGGCTACTGGGGCCGGCCGGACCTCACCGCCGAGCGCTTCGTGCCAGACCCGTTCGGAGAGGGAGGATCTCGCCTCTACCGGACCGGCGACCTGGTGCGCTGGCTCGGCGACGGCACGCTGGAGTACCTGGGCCGGACCGACGAGCAGGTGAAGATCCGCGGCTTCCGCATCGAGCCCGGCGAGATCGAGTCCGTGCTGTCGCGCTGCCCGGGCGTGGGCGAATGCGCGGTCGTGGCCAAGCAGGAGGCCGAGGGCAAGGTCCTGCTCGCCTTCGCCACGCGCTCCGGCGGACCGCTTCCGGAGGTGCGCGCCTGGCTCCGCGAGCGGCTGCCGGACTACATGGTGCCGTCGCAGGTCACATTCCTGGATACCCTGCCGCGCACCTCCAGCGGCAAGGTGGACCGCCGGGCGCTGCTCTCGCTCGGCGGTCCCGAGGAGAAGGCCGGGCGCCCGTACCAGCCGCCGCGGACGCCGACCGAGGAGATCGTGGCCGGCATCTGGGCGGACGTGCTCGGGCTGGAAAGGGTGGGGCTCGGCGAGGGCTTCTTCGACCTCGGCGGCCATTCGCTCCTGGCCGGCCGGGTCCTGGCCCGGCTGCGCTCGGCGTTCGGGGTCGAGCTGTCGCTGCTCCTCTTCTTCCTCGATCCCACCGTGGAGGCCCTGGCGCGCCGCATCGACGAGGCTCTGCCGCAGCCTGCCGCCGCGCAGGCCGGCCTGCCGCCGATCCTGCCGGTCCCGCGGGACGGCCGCCTGCCCCTGTCCTTCGCCCAGCAACGCCTCTGGTTCTTCGACCGCCTGGCGCCGGCGCCGGCCCTCTACAACGTGCCCTCCGTGCTGCGCATCGAAGGACCCCTGGACGTCGACGCCCTGGCCGCCGCCCTCCGGGAGATCGTCCGCCGCCACGAGGCGCTGCGCACGATCTTCCCGGTGGTGGACGACGAGCCGGTCCAGCGCATCCTGCCGGAGATCCCGGGCCTTGCTGTCCTGGACCTCCCGGAAGAGGAGCGCGAGGAGATCGTGCGCGGCTTCCCGCTGGAGACGGGCCCCCTTTTCCGCTCCACGCTGCTGCGGATCGCCCCGGACGAGCACCGGCTGATCCTCAACGCCCACCACATCGTCTCGGACGGCTGGTCGCTGGGCGTGCTCTCCCACGAGCTTGGGGAGCTGTACCGGGCTTTCGCTGCCGGCCGTCCGTCGCCGCTGCCGGAGCTGCCCGTGGGATATCCGGACTTCGCGGTCCGGCAGCGCGAGTGGCTCGAAAGAGGAGCACTGGCGCCGATAGCCGAGCAGCTCGCCTGGTGGAAGGAGCGCCTGGCCGGGCTGCCGGAGGCGTTCGACCTGCCGGCGGACCACCCGCGGCCGCCCGTGCAGAGCTGGCGCGGCGCCGTGGAGAGGTCCGCCCTGCCCGCGGAGGTCTCCCGCGGTCTCCTGGCCCTGGGCCGCCGCCATGGAGCGACGCCGTTCATGACGCTCGCCACCGTCTTCTTCGTCCTTCTCCACCGGCACACCAGCGGGGACGACTTGGCGGTCGGTTTCCCGACGGCCAACCGCACGCGGCTGGAGATCGAGCCGCTGATCGGCTTCTTCGTCAACACCCTGGTGCTGCGCGCCGATCTTTCGGGAGAGCCCGGCTTCCTCCAGGTGCTCGGCCGGGTGCGCGACGCCGCGCTCGGGGCCTGGGCGCACCAGGACCTGCCCTTCGAGAAGCTCGTGGAGGCGCTGGCCCCGGAGCGCGACCTGTCGCGGAACCCGCTGGTGCAGGTCCTCTTCGCCTTCCAGGAGACGGTGCGGATGGCCGTGGACCTCGGCCCGGGCCTTGCCGTCACGCCCGAAGACGTGGATACCGGTACCTCGAAGTTCGACCTGAGCCTGTTCCTGAGCGAGTCGTCCGGCGGCGGGCTGCTCGCCGAGGTGGAGTACGCCACGGACCTGTTCGAGCCTGCCACCATCCGTCGGATCCTGGAGCGCCTCGAGGTCCTCGCGGCCGGCATCGTGGCGGTTCCCGAGGCGCCGCTCGGCGATCTGCCGCTCCTGACTGCCGCTGAGAGCCGCCAGATCCTGGAATGGCGGGGCGTGGAGCGGGAGTACCCCGCCGAGACGCCGGTCCACCGCGTGTTCGAGGAGGTGGCGGCGCGCCAGCCGGACGCGCCGGCCGTGGTCTGGGACACCCCCGAAGGCGAGCGCAGCCTCAGCTACGGAGAGCTGGCCCGCGACGCCGCCCGCCTGTCGCTCCGCCTGCGCGAGTTGGGCGTGGAGCCCGGCATGCCCGTGGCGCTCAGTCTGCCGCGCTCGCCCGAGATGATCACCGCCATGCTCGCCGTGCTCCAGGCCGGGGCCTTCTACGTGCCCCTGGACCCGGAGGACACCTCCGAGCGCCGGGCCTTCCTCCTGGAGGACAGCGGCGCCACTGTCGTCCTGGGCCCCCGGGACCTTTTGTCCTTGCAGCCCTTGCAGTCCTTCAGCTCCTGGGCGGGAGGCGGCCCCCATCTGGCCTACATGATCTACACCTCCGGTTCCACCGGCCGGCCCAAGGGCGTGGCCGTGCCGCACCGGGCGATCAACCGGCTGGTGCTGGAGACCGACTACTACCAGGCTGGCCCCGGCGACCGCATCGCGAACCTGGTCAACATGACCTTCGACGTCTCCACCTGGGAGGTCTGGGGAGGTCTCCTGCTAGGAGCGGCCGTGGTGGTGGTGCCCAAGGAGCTGGTCCTGGAGCCGCTGGTGCTCGCAGACTGGCTGGTGAAGATGCGGGTGGACGTGGTCTTCCTGCCGGTGAGCGTCTTCAACGAGGTCGCGCGGGAGAGGCCTACGGCCTTCGGTGCCATTCGCGAGCTGTTCTCGGGCGGCGAGGCCCTGACCCCGCGCTGGGTCCGCGAGGCGCTGCTCTACATCGCGCCGGGGCATCGCCTGGTCAACGGCTACGGCCCCACCGAGTGCACGTGCTGGGCGCTGACGCACGACATCACCCATCTGGAGGAGGGGAGGAGCGTCCCGATCGGCCGGCCGATCCCCAACACCACGGCCTGGGTCCTGGACCGCGCGCTGCGGCCGGTGCCGGTCGGCGTGCCGGGAGAGCTGTGCCTCGGCGGGCCCGGCGTGGCCCAGGGCTACTGGAAGCGCCCGGACCTGACCGCGGACAAGTTCGTGCCCGACCCCTTCGGAACGCCGGGCGATAGGCTCTACCGCACCGGCGACCTGGCGCGCTGGCTGCCGGACGGCACGATCGAGTACCTGGGCCGGACCGACCATCAAGTCAAAATTCGGGGCTACCGCATCGAGCCCGGCGAGATCGAGAACGTGCTGGCCCGCTGCCCGGGCGTGGCCGAGTGCGCGATCGTGGTGCGGAGCGGACCCGAAGGCAGGAGCCTGGCCGCGTTTGTGACGGCCGCCCCGGGAGCCGAGCCGGACGTGCGGACCTGGCTGCGCGCCCACCTGCCGGAGTACATGGTGCCTACCGCCATCGTGTTCCAGGACGCGCTGCCGAAGACCTCCAGCGGCAAGATCGACCGCCGGGCGCTGCTGGCGCAGGACCTGCCCTCCGAAGCCGCGGCGCCGGAAGGCCCGAGGACGCCGGTCGAGGAGATCGTGGCCGGAGTCTGGGCCGAGGTGCTGGCGGTGGACAGCGTCGGCCTGACCGAGAGCTTCTTCGATCTTGGAGGCCACTCGCTCCTGGCCGGCCGGGTCCTGGCGCGCCTGCGCGCCGCCTTCGGAGTCGACCTGCCGCTGCGGTCCTTCTTCGCCGATCCGACCGTCCGTGGCCTGGCCCGCCGCGTCGAGGAGGCCAGGCAGGAGGGCGCGCCGGCTCTGCCGCCCATCATCCCCATCCCGCTGGATGCGCGCATCCCCCTCTCCTTTGCCCAGCAGAGGCTCTGGTTCTTCGACCGCCTAGCGCCCGGCTCGGCGCTCTACAACATGCCGGTGGTGCTCGAGATCCACGGCCCCCTGGAGGTCGAGAGGCTTGCCGCGGCCCTGGACGAGATCGTCCGCCGCCACGAGCCGCTGCGGACCGTGTTCGCCCTCGACGGCGACGAGCCGGTCCAGAAGATCCTGCCGAAGATCCCGGGGCTGGCCCTCGTCGATGCCGAGCTGGAGAGCTGGATGCAAGCCGAGTTGCAGAGACCGTTCTCCCTGGAACAGGGACCGCTCTTCCGCTCCTATCTCCTGCGCCTGGGACCAGAAGACCACCGGCTGATCCTCCACGCCCACCACAGCGTCTCCGACGGCTGGTCCGTGGAGGTGATCCTCCGCGAGCTGGCGGCGCTCTACCGAGGGGAGATCCTGCCGGAGCTGCCGGTGCGCTACGCCGACTTCGCCGTCTGGCAGCGCGGCTGGATGAGCGGCGAGGCGCTGGATTCCCAACTCGCCTGGTGGACCGACCGGCTGGCCGGACTGCCCGAAGGACTCGACCTGCCCGCGGACCATCCGCGGCCCGCGGTCCAGTCCTACCGGGGAGCGGTGGAAACGGCCGATCTGCCGCCGGTCGTGAGAGACCTGCTGCGCCTGGGCCGGAGGCACGGGGCCACGCCGTTCATGACCCTGGCCGCGGCCTTCCTGGCGTTCGTCCAGAGGCACACCGGCCGCGACGACCTGGCCGTGGGCTTTCCGATGGCCGGCCGCACCAGGCCCGAGATCGAGCCGCTGGTCGGCTTCTTCGTCAACACCCTGGTGCTGCGCGTCGACCTGTCCGGAGAGCCGGTCTTCGCCGACCTTCTCGGACGGGTGCGCGACTCCGCGCTCGGCGCCTGGGCGCACCAGGACCTGCCGTTCGAGCGCCTGGTCGAGGCCCTCGCGCCGGAGCGCGACCTCTCGCGCTCACCGCTGGTCCAGGTTCTGTTCTCCTACCGGAGCGATGCGAAGGACACCGTCCTGGCGCCGGGCCTCGTCGCCCGCGAAGGGGAGGTGGACACCGGCACCTCCAAGTTCGACCTGAGCCTCTTCGTGCGCGATGCCGAGGACGGCTTCCGGGTGGACGCGGAGCTCTCCACCGACCTGTTCGACCGCGGGACCGTCCGGCGGTTCCTGGAGCGCTTCGGAATCCTGATCGAAGGCATCGCGGTTGCCCCCGAAACCTCGCTCGGAGACCTGCCGCTCCTGTCCTCCTCCGAGCGCGACCAGGTGCTCGTAGAGTGGAGCGGCTCCGAGCCCGCCTACCCGAGCGAAACACCCATTCACCAGGTCTTTGAAGAGGTCGCCGCACGCTTGCCCGAAGAGCCCGCCGTCCTCTGGGACGGAGGCGCCCTCACCTACGCCGAGCTGTCCAGCCAGTCCAACGCCCTGGCCCACCGGCTCCGCGGCCGGGGAGTCGGCCTCGAAACCCCTGTAGCCCTGGACATGGAGCGCTCGCCCGAGCTGATCGTGGCAATGCTCGCGGTCCTCAAGGCCGGGGGCATCTACGTCCCCCTGGACCCCGCCGACTCCTCCGAGCGCCGCGCCTGGCTCCTGGAAAACAGCCAGGCCCGCGTGGTGCTCACCCCCGGGGACCTTTCGTCCTTGCAGCCCTTGCAGTCCTTTCCGTCCTCTTCCTCCGGCGGCAACGCCCTGGCCTACATCCTCTACACCTCGGGCTCCACCGGTCGGCCCAAGGGAGTGGCCGTGCCACACAAGGCGATCAATCGCCTCATTCTGAACACCGACTACGTCCACCTGGGCCCGGGAGACCGCACCGCCCACCTGTCGAACACCGCCTTCGACGCCTCCACCTTCGAGGTCTGGGGGGCCCTGCTCACCGGCGGCGCCCTGGTGATCTTCCCGAGAGAGGTCGTCCTGTCGCCGGCCGCCCTGGGCGAGGCCTTCCGCCGCTGGAAGATCAGCGCGAGCTTCCTCACCGCGGCGCTCTTCAACGAGGTGCTGCGCGAAGTGCCCGGCAGCCTCGGCGGCGTGCGCAACCAGCTCGCGGGCGGCGAGGCCCTGTCGCCGCGCTGGGTCCGTGAGGCCCTCTCCCAGCTCGAGCCCGCCGTCCCCAGAAACCGTCTGCTCAACGGCTACGGCCCCACGGAGGTCACCACCTTCGCCGTGGTCCACGACATCCGCTCGGCGCCCGAGGGCCTCAGCGTTCCGATCGGCCGGCCGATCGCCAACACCCGCGCCTACGTCCTCGACCGGTGGATGCGCCCGGTCCCGCCCGGAGTCGCCGGCGAGCTGCTCCTCGGCGGAGACGGCCTGGCGCGGGCCTACTGGGGCCGGCCCGACCTGACCGCCGAGCGCTTCGTGCCCGACCCGATCGGCGGAGCCGGGGAGCGCCTCTACCGGACCGGCGACCTCGTGCGCTGGCTGCCCGACGGTACCCTGGAGTACCTGGGCCGCACCGACGCCCAGGTCAAGATCCGCGGCTTCCGCATCGAGCCGGGCGAGATCGAGTCCGTGCTCTCGCGCTGCCCCGGCATCGGCGAGTGCGCCATCGTGGCGATTGCTGCCCGCCAGGAAGAGAACACCAAGGCCCTCCTCGCCTTCGCCACCCAGGCCGGCCCGGTGCCCGACGTCCGGTCCTGGCTCCGCGAGCGCCTGCCCGACTACATGGTCCCGTCGCGCATCGTCTTCCTGGAGACCCTGCCCCGGACCACCAGCGGCAAGATCGACCGCCGCGCGCTGCTCGCCTGGGCGCCGCCGCCGCCGGACGAGGAGCCGGAAGCCTTCCAGGCGCCGCGGACGCCGATCGAGGAGATCGTCGCCGGCATCTGGAGCGAGGTCCTCGAGCGCGACAGGGTCGGGCTCGGAGAGAGCTTCTTCGACCTCGGCGGCCACTCCCTCCTGGCGAGCCGCACCCTGGCCCGGCTGCGTTCCACCTTCGGAGTGGACCTGCCGCTGCGCGCCTTCTTCCTCGATCCCACGGTCGAAGGCGTCGCCCGGCAGGTCGAGGAGGCGCGCCGCACCCAGATCAGTATCCCGCCGATGCCTCCAATCCCACGCGTTTCGAGAGACCGGCGCCTGCCGCTCTCCTACGCCCAGGAGCGCCTCTGGCTCGTGGACCAGCTCCAGCCGGGCAACGCGGCCTACAACTCCTTCCTGGCGCTGACCCTCTCCGGCGGCCCGGTGGACTACCCGGCCCTGGAATCGGCGCTCGCGGAGATCGTCCGCCGTCACGAGTCCCTGCGCACCCGCTTCGTCGCCGGACCCGAGCAGGTGGTCGATCCGCCGGCCCCCCGGCGGCTCCCGGTGATCGACCTCTCCGGCCTCGAAGATCCACTCGGCGAGCGCCAGCGGCTCGTGGCCGAGGAGGCCTACCGGCCCTTCGACCTCGCGCGCGGGCCGCTCTTCCGAGCCTCCCTGATCCGGGTGGACGAGACCGGGCACGCCCTGCTGCTCAACTTCCACCACATCGTCTGCGACGGCTGGTCTCTCACCGAGGTGCTGCCCGTCGAGCTGAACGCTCTCTACCGTGGCAAGCCGCTGCCCGAGCTGCCAATCCAGGTGCCGGACTTCGCCGTCTGGCAGCGTGAACAGCTCGGAGACGCTCTGGACGAGCAGCTCGCCTGGTGGAAGGAGCGGCTCGGCGGCGCGCCGCCCGTGCTCGACCTGCCCTACGACCACCCGAGGCCGGAAGACATCTCCCGCGGGACCGTCGAGAGCCTCACCCTGCCGGCCGGGCTCGCGGAGGGGCTCGCGACGCTCGGCCGGCGGCATGGCGCGACCCTCTTCATGACCCTGCTCGCGGGCATCCAGACCCTGCTCCAGCGCTACTCCCACGAGGATCGCATCGCCGTGGGCACCGCCGTGGGCAACCGCCCGCGCCACGAGACCGAAGGGCTGATCGGCCTCTTCCTCAACACTCTGGTCCTCCAGACCGACCTGTCCGGCGATCTCACCTGCCGCGACCTCCTGGAGCGGGTCCGCGAGGTGACGCTCGACGCCTTCGACCACCAGGACCTGCCGTTCGAGAAGCTGGTCGCGGCCGTGTCCCCGGGCAGGAACCTGTTCCAGGTCCTCTTCCTTCTCCAGAACATGCGCGTGGCGCCACTCGACCTGCCCGGCCTCGCGACCGGCTTCGTCGAGTACCCCGTCGAGCGGGTGCAGTTCGAGCTGGCCTTCACCGCCTACGAGTGGGACGGCCGTCTCATCCTCGCGGCCCCCTACAGCACCGACCTCTTCGACCAGCCCACCATCCAGAGGCTGCTCGACAACACCCGCCGGCTGCTGGAGCACATGGTGGAGCATCCGGAGAGGCCCGTCTCCGAAGCGCCGTTGCTCTCCGAGGCCGAGCGCCGCCAGATCGTCCTGCCGGAGGCGCCCGTGGAGGCGAACGAGCCCGAAACCCTGGAAGCCCGGCTCGACAAGCGGCAGCAGCAGGTCGCCGAACGCCTCGGCAAGCTCACGCCCGAGCGCCGCAGCCTGCTCCGCAAGCTGATGCGGAAGGGATAGGCGGTGCGATCCGTTACAATCCGTGCATGAACGCGGCGCGTCGCACCCTCGGCTGCTGGGTCCTCTCCGTCTTCCTGGAGCGCGGCTGCGATCCGTCCACCCGCCGCGCCCCGCGGCCCGTCCACAGCATCCGGCCGCTCACCCCCCGGGAGATGGCCGAGCTCAACCCGCTCGCCGGCTCGCTCGTGGCGTCCTCCAACCTGCTCCGGTTCCCGCGCCGTTCTTGACACCCCCCCGGCCGGGCCATACGCTTTCCGAGCCAAAAACCTTCTCTCCGCCAGCCCGTAGGAGCGACCATGGGCCTCAAAGAAGTCCTCAGCAAGATGAAAATCGTGGAGATCGAGCCGGAAGACGTGCCCGGCCTCCAGATGCCGCCTTCGGCCCCGGCCACTCCGCCGATGCCGACCCTGAAGGCCGGGATGCCGCCCGGCATGCCGCCCGGCCAGCCGACCGACATCCGCGATCTGCTCGGCAGCCTCCAGCCCCCGCCGGAGATCGACGAGAAGAAGCTGGCCGAGATCGCTCCGCCGGACGACGCCGAGGAGGGCGGCCCGGGCATCCCGGACTTCGCGGCCATCTACAAGGCCGCCAAGATCGAGGACCCGGCCCACGGCTACACCGCCCAGAAGGTGCTGGAGATCCTCTCCTCGCCCCACCTGGCGAACCTGGACTCCAAGGCCAAGGCCGCGGCCCTCGCCGGCTTCCTCCAGATGAACCCCACCGGCCCGGTGCCGATCACCGACGTGGTGCAGGACGCCGTCCGCCGCGACCAGGCGCTCGACAAGTTCGAGGACTTCCTGCGCACCAAGCTCAAGGCCCGCACCGAGCAGATGGAGAAGGAGAACGCCCGTCTCCAGGCCGAGATCGACGACCTTGTCCGGCGCAACCGCGAGAAGATGGACGCCAACCGCCGCGACCTCGAAAAGGAAGAGGCCCGCCTCTCCCAGTGGCAGCTCAGCAAGAAGGCCGAGGAGCGCCGCCTGTTCGACGCCGTCTCGCCGTTCGTCGAGGCCAACCCGATCACCACGGGCGAGGCGCCCGCGGTTTCCCCGGCTCCTGCTCCGGCTCCGGAACAGGCCTAGCCGTTCCTCACCGAGGAGATCACCATGTTCGATCGTCTCGTCCGCATGCTCAAGTCCTGGGTCGGCTTCTTCATCTCCTTCGGCGAGGATCCGGAGGTCATGCTCCAGCAATCCATCGAGGAGATGCGCAGCACCCTGCCCAGGCTCAACCAGATCCTCATCACCACCCGCGCCACCGTCATCCGGCTGGAGCAGGAGCGCGAAGAGCTGGAGCGCAAGGAGAAGCAACTCATCTCCTCCATCCAGGCCGCCCTCAAGGAAGGCAGCCCCGAGGCCCGCCGCATCGCCGAGGACGACGCCTCCACGCTGCAGCAGCTCCGCGGCGAGCTGACCGCCACCCGCGAGCAGATCACGGCGGCGCAGAACGCGTTCCAGAACGCGCAGATCACCGTCGAGGACATCAAGAGCAAGCTGCGCACGAAGATCGAGCAGAGCAAAAAGGCCATCCAGGAATCGAAGAAGGCCACGATCCTCAAGGGCGCCGCCAGCGCTCTCGCCGAGCTCGACACCTACGGCACCGCCTCCACCGCCGACAAGTACCTCGACGAGATCAAGCAGCACGTGGCCGAATCGAAGGCCGCGGTCGAGGTGGCCACCGGCGGCCTCGACGTCGAGCGCATCAAGACCGAGCGCAAGGCGCGCCAGCTCCAGGCCCAGAGCATCCTCTCCGAGTTCGAGGTCGAGATGGGCCTCAAGAAGCCGGACGCCGTCCGCGAAGCCGCTCCGTTCCCGACCGAGTCCACTCCGTCCAACCCGGAGGCCACGCCCCAGAAGGTCGGCGGAGCCTGAATTTAGACGATGACCACAGCCGCGCCTCCCGCCGCCTTCCTCGAATCGCTCCCGGTCTGGGCGGCGGACGTGGCCCGTGCCGTCCGCGCCAAGCAGTCGAACACCTTCGTCCTCCACGGCGTGCCGTCCGAGCTGGTGCCGCTGCGCGGCTCGGGCGGCCTCCGCTTCCTCTCCCTCGACGACTTCCTGACCGGCCAGCTCTTCTCCGGCTGGCCGTCGATCCTGACCTACAACCGCGCCGAGGGCCTCGGCTTCGCCACCCCGCCCGCCCGCTCGCACTTCGAAGAGCGGCTGCGGAGCTACGACGCGGTCCACGGCACCGGCTGGGCCGACCGCCTGCCGCGCGACGCCGCCAACTGCTTCGCCCTGCTCGACTCCTACTTCCGGCACTGCACGGCCCTCTCGCCCGCAAGGCCCGTGGTCCTCCTCCTGCCCTTCGCGGAGACCCTGGTCCCGGCCTCCGACGTGTCGAGCCGCGGCCCCGAGGACCGCGCCGTCCTCGTCTATCTGAGGAAGTGGTCGCAGGACCCGGTCCTCCTGGCCAAGAACATCGTCATTGTCCTGGTCACCGAGACCCTTGCCGACCTCGATCCCAAGCTCCTGCGCTCCCACGCGACCCGAGAAGTCGAGATCATCCGCCCCACCGAAGCCGAGCGCCTGGAATACCTCCAGGCCGTGCGCTCCGCCGAGTGGTACCGCAAGATGGCCGAGCTGACCCCCGAGCGCCTCGCCGAGCTGACCGCCGGTATGACCCGCGTCCAGCTCGCCCAGATGCTCGACGGAGCCGACGCCAACGGCGACATCCTGACCCGGGACCGCGTGCGCGACGTCAAGAAGGAGGTCATCGAGACCGAGGGCCTCGGCCTCCTGGAGTACGTCGAGCCCAAGTACGACCTCGCCATGGTCGCCGGCATGCCGGCCGTCAAGGACCGCCTGCGCCGCGCGGCGCGAGCCATCGCCAGGGGCAACCCCGCGGCCGTGCCCATGGGCTACCTCGTCTGCGGCCCGGTCGGCAGCGCCAAGTCCTTCCTGGTGGAGTGCTTCGCCAACGAGATCGGCTTCCCCTGCGTGAAGCTCAAGAACTTCCGCTCCATGTGGGTGGGGGAGACCGAGGCCAACCTGGAGCGCATCCTCAAGATCCTCGCCTCCCTGACCCCGGTCGGAGTCGTGGTAGACGAAGCCGACGCCGCCCTCGGCAACCGCGAGTCCTCCGGCGACTCCGGCACCCAGAACCGCGTCTTCGCGCAGATCGCCGCCTTCATGGGGGACACCCGCTACCGCGGGCAGATCCTCTGGTTCCTGATCACCTGCCGGCCCGACCTCCTGCCCATCGACCTCAAGCGCCAGGGCCGGGCCGAAGAGCACATCCCCCTCTTCTACCCCGAGACCGTGGCCGAGTACGACGAGCTCTACGCCGTCATGCTCAAGAAGCTAGGCATCAAGACCCCGGTAGCCAAGCTCTCCGAGGTCGCCTCCGAAGAAGAGCTCCTGAGCCTCTCCGGCTCGGACCTCGAAGCCGTCCTCGTCCGCTCCGTCCTGGAAGCCGAAGCCGCCGACTCCCATGAAGTCCAGGCCGAGCACCTCAAGAAAGCCTTCGACGACTTCATCCCGCCCGCCAACTCGCGAGAGCGCGAGATGCAGATCCTCTGCGCCGTCCTGGAATCCACCAGCCGCGAGCTCCTCCCCGAGCGCTACCGCACCATGGACCGAGGCGACATCCAGGCCCGGATCTCGGAGATCAAGAGAGAGCTGCGGCTGGCCTGATACAGACGCTGCCGCAAGTCTCCCCCTCTCCCGGGGAGGGTGTGCTTGGGAGGAGCGGGAGAGGGGGCCGGGGGGTGAGGGCCCACTCATGCCACAATAGACCCCGGCATGAAGATCGTCCTCATCTCCCCCAAAGGCCCGCTCTACCGCCACCGAGGCGGCATCTTCAAGCGCTCGCTCCGCTACAAGCCCCTCACTCTCACGACCCTCGCCGCCCTCGTCCCGCCCGAGCTGGACGCCGACATCCGCCTGATCGACGAGGGCATCGAAGACGTCGACCCCGCCGCCATCCAGGCCGACCTGGTCGGCCTCACCGTGATCACCGGCACGGCTCCGCGCGCCTACGAGCTGGCCGCGGCTTTTCGAGACCGCGGCATCCCGGTGGTTCTCGGCGGCCCGCACGTCACCTTGATTCCGGAAGACGCCCAGCCGGACGCCGACGCCATCGTCGTGGGCTATGCCGAGGACACCTGGCCCGAGCTGCTGCGCGACCTCGCGGCCGGACGGATGCGGCGCCGCTACGATCAACAGCCGGGCCTCTCCCTCGCCGGCCGGCCGTTCCCGCGCCGCGACCTCCTGCCGCGCAGCCACTATCTGACCGACGACGTGTTCGAAGCCACCCGCGGCTGCGTCCACCGCTGCGACTTCTGCGTCGTGCCCTCGGCCTGGGGCACGAAACCCTTTCAAAAGCCGGTCGAGGAGATCGTCGCCGACATCCGCCAGAAGGGCGCGCGCAAGCTCATCTTCGTCGATCTGAACCTGATCGCCGACCGCGACTACGCCGCCCGGCTCTTCGAAGCGCTCATCCCACTGCGCGTCCAGTGGTACGGCCTCGCGACCGTCCTCCTCGGCGACGACCCGGAGCTTCTCGCGCTCGCCCAGAAGAGCGGTTGCAGGGGCATCCTCATGGGCCTCGAATCCATCTCGCGGGAGAACCTGCGCGCCTCGAAAAAAGGTTTCAACTCCCCGGAGCGCTACAAGGAGCTGGTGCAGACCCTCCACCGCCATGGCATCGCGCTCCAGGGCTGCTTCGTCTTCGGCCTCGACGAGGACACGCCGGAAATCTTCCTGGAGACCGCCCGCTTCGCCGTGGACGCCCGCATCGACCTGCCGCGCTTCGCGGTCGTCACCCCGTTCCCGGGCACCGCCCTCTTCCGCCGCCTGGAGAGCGAAGGCCGCATCCTCACCCGCAACTGGGAGCTCTACGACGGCCAGCACGTCGTCTTCCAGCCCGCGAAGATGACCGTGGACCAGCTTCAGCGCGGCATCGAGACCGCCTGGAAACACGCCTACAGCGTGCCCTCCATGATCGCGCGCCTCGCCGCCTCGCCCAGCCCGTGGCCCGTGCGGATCGGCACCAACCTCGGCTACCGCTTCTACGCCCACAACCTGCACCGCTTCTACAACTGCGACTGGATCCTGGGGATGGGGAGGACCCCTCACCCCCGACCCCTCTCCCATCCCCTCCCTGCCCCCGGGAGAGGGGCGCCCCCGCCCTCTGACTTCCCCCCTCTCCCGGTCGGTGGGAGGGGATGGGAGAGGGGGGCCAGGGGGGTGAGGGGCTCTTGAGGCTCACCCTCGTCCACCCCTGCATCGGCCGGCGCGCCGGCGACCGCTCCTACATCCGCACCTGGCAGATGGAGCCCCTGCCGCCTGCCTTGATCGCCGGAATCACCCCGCGCGACGTGGACGTGCGCTTCTACGACGACCGGATGGAAGAGGTCCCCTTCGACGAGCCCACCGACCTCGTGGCCCTCTCCGTCGAGACCTACACCGCCCGGCGCGCCTACCAGATCGCCTCCGAATACCGGAAACGAAACGTGCCCGTGATCATGGGAGGCTTCCACGCCAGCCTCTGCCCGGACGAAGTGGCGCGCCACGCTGAAAGCGTCGTGGTGGGGGAGGCCGAAGCCCTCTGGCCCGAAGTGATCGACGACTGGCGGCACGACCGCGGCAAGAAAATCTACCGCCAGCAGGGCCGCGTTCCGCTTCAGGGGGCCAACCCCGATCGAAACATTTTCCGGGGCAAGCGCTACCTGCAGGTGGGGCTCATCGAAGCCGGCCGCGGCTGTCATTTCAAGTGCGACTTCTGCGCTGTGCAGACCGTCTTCGAAGCCACCCAGACGCGCCGCCCCGTGGACGAGATCCTTGCCGAGATCCAGGCCATCCGCCATGAAAAGAAACTGATCTTCTTCGTGGACGACAACATCACCTCGAACCTCGCCCAGGCCAAGGAATTCTTCCGCGCCCTGATCCCCCTGAAAATCCGCTGGGTGAGCCAGGCGAGCATCAACGTGGCCCACGACGAAGAGCTGCTCGACCTCCTGGAACGCAGCGGCTGCATGGGCGTGCTCATCGGCTTCGAAACTCTCAACCCGGACAACCTCCGCGCCATGAACAAGACCTTCAACACCATGCGCGGCGGCTACGAAAAAGCGCTCGAAAACCTGCGCCGCCACGGCATCCGGCTCTACGGCACCTTCATCTTCGGCTACGACCAGGACACGCCCGACCAGCTCCCCGCGGCCGTGACCTTCGCGCGCGAGCACGGCTTCTACATCGCGGCCTTCAACCACCTGACCCCGTTCCCGGGCACGCCGCTCTACCAGAGGCTGGAACAGGAAGGAAAGCTGCTCTACGAGAACTGGTGGCTGGACGAGGACTACAGCTACAACAAGGTCCCGTTCCGGCCCGCGCGCATGACCGCCGAAGACGTCGAGCGCTGCTGCGTCGAAGCGCGCCGGGCCTTCTACTCCTGGCCAAGCATCCTCGGGCGATCGATCGATCCCGTGAACCGCGCGGACGCCTTCATGTTCCGCAACTATTTCCTGATCAATTGGCTCCACCGCGCCGACGTGGACGGCCGCAACCACTTCCCGCTGGGAGCCGAAGACTGGCGCGGCGAGCTGCTGGAAGCCGATTGATCGTCGACCTCGCCACGCCCGAAGACGATCCGGAGATCCGCCGCCTGCTCCGGGAAAACCCCATGGACGGCGAGATCCGGGTCTCCCTGGAACGCGAGCCGAACGCCGCCCTGGCCGCCGCCGTCGAAGGCGACCGCCACGCCACCGTCGTGGCCCGCGATCCAGCGACCGACAGGATCGTCGGCATGGGCACCCGCGCCGTCTGGAACGCCTTCGTAAACGGAGAGCCGCGCCGGCTGGGCTACCTGAGCCAGCTCCGGATCGATCGCAGCGTCCGAGGCCGACGGCATCTCCTGGCCGCCGGCTACAAAGTGCTCGGGGCTCTCCGGAAGCCGGACGAAACCCCGTTCGACCTCACCTCGATCATCGCCGACAACGACACCGCCCGCCGGCTCCTGGGGCGGGGCCTCCCCGGCCTCCCGACCTATCGCGAGCTGTCCGGCTTCGTCACCCTGGTCCTGCCTGTTGTCCGGCCGGGCCGGAAGAAAACACCGGTGCGAATCGAGCCCGGCCAGCCCGAAAGGATGCCCGAGATCGCCGGCTGCCTCGAAAGAAACCGCCGCCGCTATCAGATGGCGCCCTTCTTCTCGGCCGAAGAGCTGCAATCGGCCGAGCGCAGCCGGGGCCTCGCGCCCCACGACTTCCGGCTGGCGCTGCGGAAGGATCAGATCGTGGGCTGCCTCGCGCTCTGGGACCAGGGCGGCTTCAAGCAGGTGGTCGTGCGCGGCTACGCGCCGGGCCTCGCCCGCTGGCGGCCCTGGATCAACCGCCTGCCTCGGTCGCTGGGAATCCCGAGGCTGCCCGATCCGGGAGAGCCGCTGCCGCATGCCACAATCTCCCACGTGGCCGTCGATCAGGACGATCCCGAAATCTTCCAGGCGCTCCTCGAGTCCGCGTACGCCGAGGCCTGCGCGCGCCGCTACGCCTACATCGTGACCGGCTTCGCCGCGGGCCATCCCTGGCTCGCCTGGCTGGAAAAGCGGTTCCGGCCGAGGCGCTACGAGAGCAGGCTCTACCTCGTGCATTGGGACGGCGGCGCCGAGCCGCTGGACGACCGGCCCGTCCACGTCGAGGCGGCCCTTCTGTGAACAGCCGCCTGGTTCGAACAGAGCACCTGGAGGATGGCACCCGGGAGGCGATGTACCGCCTCCTCACCGGCCACTTCGAAGGCGTCACCCAAGAGCGATTCGAAGCCGATCTCGAAGAAAAGACCTGGGTCCTCCTCCTGGAGGATGGGGGAGAGCTGCGCGGCTTCTCGACGCTCCTCCTCTATGAAACCGATCTGTCGGGCGAGGGCCTCTGTACCGTGGTCTATTCGGGAGACACCATCGTCCACCCCGCCGCCTGGGGAAGCGCCGCCCTGCCGCGCTGCTGGATCGCCGCGGTGCGCCGGCTGCGCGAAGAGCATCCGCACGGCCGCCTCTGGTGGCTCCTCCTGACCTCCGGCTTCCGCACCTACCGCCTGCTGCCCGTCTTTTGGAAAGACTTCTGGCCGCGCTGCAACGCGCCGACCCCGCCGGACGTCCGGGCTCGGATCGACACCCTGGCCCGGGAGCGCTTCGGAGACCTCTACAAGGACGGAGTCGTCCGTTTCCCCGAGCCTCAGAAGCTGCGGGAAGACCTGGCCGAAGTGCCGCCGGGCCGCCTCCGGGACCCGCACGTCGCCTGCTTCCTGGAGAAGAACCCCGGCTGGCGCGAAGGCGACGAGCTCGTCTGCCTGACCGAGATCGCGGAGCCCAACCTGACCGCCGCCGGCCGGAGGATGTGGCGCGCCGGCCCTCAGGCCTGAGCCACATCCTCCGGAAAGCCGCGGTCCAGCCGGGGGCCTGGGCCGCACAGCCCCCCGGCTGTCCTGCGGTGAATCGATTGTCAAAGAACAGGGTAGCCGGCGAACCGGCCACCGACAACGGTATACGGACGAACCCGCCAGACCGTCGTCTTCCAGGCAGCCCAGGATAAACTCGATCCGGCCGAATTGAGCCGGTCACTGCGAAATCCGTAGGTAGTTACAAAAATCAGGGGATTGAAAACGCTTCGCACGAATCTGCGGCGCCTCCTATAGAATAAGGAAGGGCCTGCTTCTCCGGCGGGCCCGAATGGAGGGACAAAGCGTAAGACGGGGCCGTTTGGGCGTCACGGAGACGATGCAAACTCATCCACGGCGATGTAACGTTCCCTGGCGCAATGTCAACTCCCCTGGGCCGTTGCCAGGTTATCCAGGCCATTGCCAAGTGCCCCAGCCCAATGCAAGGTGCCCTGGGCCGTTGCAAACTGCCCCGAGCCGTTGCAAGGTGCCCTGGGCCGTTGTCAACTGCCCTGGCCCAATGCGAGCTCCCCCAAGCCGTTGCAAACTACCCTGAGCCAATGCAAGGTGCCCCAGCGCAATGTCAGGTGCCCTGGCGCAATGTCATCTGACATTCCGCCAGGGGAGTTTACATCGCGATCTTGCAGCCTTCCCGGCCTTCCCGCAGGTCAACGCCTCGTCGCGCCGCCAAGCCCGTTTTGAGTGGGCTGATTTCTGTAACTACCTACGAATTTCGCAGTGACAGGCCTCAAACGGCGCCTGGCTCCTTATAATGCGAGCTCGCCCGTTGCCAACGTGCGACGGACCGGCAGGCTCGCTCGTATAAGGATCTGTCGGAGCAGTTGCAGTTCCATGGTTCATTGACAATTCGGAGGGATGGCGGCCGCCGAGCCCAAGGACGCCGTCATCCCGTGTCTGGTTCCCGCCGGCAGGGGAGGCGGCGGGCT
>DATANP010000610.1:0-10223 GCA_036266195.1 Thermoanaerobaculia bacterium
AGCTTGAGCCAGACCTCGCACGGGGCGTCCGCGTTGAGGCGGACGAGCGGGGTGCGCACCGTGACCCCGGCCAGGCGCTCCCGGGCGGCGCGGATCTCGTCGAGCGACGGAGCTTCCAAAGTCATCATCCGCCGGAGCTTACCTGAAACCCGTTTCGTTATACTCCCCCGCCATGCCGCGAACCGAAGCCCCCGACCGCGAGTCGCTGATCGCCGCCGTCGCCTATGCCAACCTGGTCTCCCTGGCGGCCCAGGTGATCTGGGTGCGCAAGATCACCCTCCTCTTCGGGGCCACGGCCGGCGTGTTCGCGAGCGTGCTGGCGGTGGTGCTCGCCGGTCTCGCCTGCGGCGCGGCCTGGGGCGGCCGGAGGTCGGCCTCCGAGGCCCGGCCGGAGCGTCTGCTCGCCATCCTGCTGGTGGTGCTCGGCGTGCTCTGCGCCGCGAGCCTGCCGCTCCTCGACATCGCGCGCTCGCTCTTCCTGCTGCTGGCCCCAGAGGGGCTCGCGCCCGCGGCCCGCGCCGCGGTGCGAATCCCGGTCGTGGCGCTCGTGCTCCTGCCGCCGACCTTCGCGATCGGCGCCATCCTGCCTCTCGCGACCCGGCTGTACAGTCGGGACGCGGGGGACGCGGTGGCCTCTCTCTATGCGGCGGATACGCTCGGTGCCGCCTGCGGCGCCCTGATCGGCGGGTTCTTCCTGGTGCCGCGGCTCGGCCTGAGTGTCTCCACCTGGCTCCTGGGGGCCGGAGCCGTGGCGCTCGCCGTGGCCTTTTGGAAGAGCGCGCCACCGCCGGTGCGGGCCGAGGCTTCGGCTCCGCCGGTCCCCCAGAAGAAGGCCGGCAAGACGGCGCCCGCGGAACCCTCGATCCCCCAGCCGCGGGAGCTGAGCTCCGGCGTCCGGAGGGCGGTCCTGGCCTCCTTCTTCCTGACCGGCGCCGCCGCGCTGCTCCTGGAGACGGGCTGGAACCGGTTCTTCTATCTCCTCAACGGCACGAGCATCTTCTCCCTCAGCACAGTCCTGGCCGGCTTCCTGACGGGCATCGGTCTCGGGAGCGCGCTCGTGCGGCGGAGGCTGGAGCGCGGCGGCGACGTGCCGGCGCTCGTAGCCTTCCTCCAGGCCATGGTCGCGCTCGGCGGCATCCTGGTCTTCCGCGCCCGCGAGCTGTTCGAGCGCACCTACCTGGCCCTGTACGAGGCGACCGCGAGCCACGCCGCGTTCCAGCTCAAGATCTACCTGACGGTCTTCGCGCTGGTCGCGCTCGCCACGCTGGCGATGGGCGCGAACTTTCCGGCCGTCGTACGCCTGATGACGCCGCGGCGCGACGACGAGGCGGGCACGCTCGGCCGGGTCTACTTCGTCAACACGGCCGGCGCGGTGGCCGGCGCGCTCGCCGGCGAGTTCCTGATCCTGCCACGCTTCGGGTTCGACGGCCTGCTCGCCACGGTGACGCTGATCTACCTGGCGAGCGCCGCGCTCTTCCTGAGCCTGGCGGCCCCGGCCATCCGGCGCTATGCGGCGATCCCGGTCGGGATCGTGGGGCTGGCGGCGCTCCTGATCACGCCGCCGCTGCGCGCCTACGAGCCGCCCTGGAACGCGGTCTACTACAGCGGCGTGCGTCAGGGCACGTACGCGAAGTACCGGGACCTCAACCGATTCCACACCGTGGTCTACCGGCGTCAGGGCTTCTACGGCCAGGTGACGGTCACGCAGACGCCGACCGACTTCTATCTGAAGCACAACGGCAAGACCGACGCCTCGACCAACGTGGTGGACAGCTTCGCGCAGTACCTGCTCGGACACGTGCCGCTGCTCCTGCACCCCAAACCGGAGCGGGTGGTCAACATCGGCCTCGGCGGCGGCATCACGCTCGGCGCGATCGCCGCGCACCCGGAACCGAAGGAGATCGTGCAGGTGGAGTTGGACCCGCTGGTCGTGGAGGCGACCCGCACCTGGTTCGGCAATGCCAACCATCGCGCGCTTGACGATCCGCGGGTCCGCCTGGTGGTGGACGACGGCCGGAGCTTCGTCGAAAGAGGGACGGACCAGTTCGACGTGATCATCAGCGAGCCGCCGAACATCTGGGTCTCGGGCGTCTCGGGCCTCTTCACGACCGAGTTCTACCGCGCGGCCCGGGCCCGCCTGAAGCCCGGCGGCCTCCTCTGCCAGTGGCTGCCGCTCTACGAGCTGGGCGAGGAGGATTTCGCGACCGCGCTCGCCACCATGGGCACCCAGTTCAAGCACCTCGCCGCCTGGACGAACGGCTCGGTAGCGGTGATCGTGGCCTCGAACGAGCCACTGCCGCTCCAGGGTCCGCACCCGTCCGCGGCCCAATTGCCGCCGCCGCCAGCGATCATCGCGACCGATCTTCAGAACGCGGGCGTGGCGCCATGGCAGGTCGAGCAGTTCCTCTCCCAACCCGACCTCGACGCCGCGGCCATCCAGAAGCTCCAGGCCGAAGCCCAGGGTCTGAACCGCGACGACCGGCCGGTCCTGGAGTTCCGCTCGGCGGCAAACCTCTTCCGGCTCACCAAGCCCGGCGCGGACACGAGTTGGAGAGCCCGGCTGCCTCGGACTCGGGGGTAGAATTAGCCTGTGCGCGAACCAGACATCCGAGCTGTCGAGATGGTGCGCAGCATCCGTGAAGCCCATTACGAGCAGGTGAAGGGGCTGTCGCCTCAGGAGAAGATCGCATTCTTCCGGGAAAAGGCCAGAAGACTGCACTCCGAGTTGGGAAAGCCCGCCGAGCTTCAGTTCAGGAGCGGCTTCAAGACCCGCTCCTCCTAATCCGGCAGCAGTTCCTTGACCGCCTTGCCGTCGGCGTCCAGGGCCGTGATCCGGGCCTTGCCGTCGGCCGTGACCTGCAGGAGCAGGCGCTTGTGGCCGGCGGCGTCGTGGAGCGCCAGCGTGGCGGTTCCATCCTTCCCATGTCCGAGCCAGATTCGGCGGTTGACTTCGGTGCCGGACGGGCTGTCGGAGAGGGCCAGGCCCACGATCTTGTCCTCGGCGTCGTCCACGCCGAGGAGCTGGACGATCTGGTTGGCGCCGTAGCGGTCGAACGAGAGGCTGCCTCCGGAGTCGCGGATCTCCCCTTTCTCGTTCCTGCGCCCGCCGAAGATCAGGCCGCCGATCTCGGAGCCCTCGTCGTTCAGGAAGAGCAGGCCGGCCTGGGGCCGTTCGAGCCGCTTCTCCTGGCCCTGGACCAGGACGCCCGGCAGCCTCGCATGGTTCGAGATGACCAGGCGGGGCGTGCCGTCCGGCTCGACGATGTTGATCCTCTGCACGTTGATCTCGTCGAACGACTTCGCCCGCGGCGCCGCGGCATAGAGGACGGTGGCGACGAAGACGACGGTCAGGGCTCCGGAATAGAACACGAGGAATCGCTGGGCTTTCGGCATGATCGTGGTACGCCCGGTCAGGAAGAAGGTTTGGCCAGATCCCCGAGCAGCTCGTCCAGGACCGCTTCCTCCTCCACGGCCACGCCAGCCTGGGCCATGGCCGGGGCCAGATCCGGATCCCAGGCGGCCTCGACCGGCCGGTCGCGCAGACTTGGACCTTCTTTGGGTGCCGCCTGGTAGTCGGCGGCGGTGAAGCGCCAGGGCCGGAACGGGACCGTCTCCAGCAGGCGGTTCGCGATCCTCAGGCCGTCCCAGTCGAAATCGCCGTGATAGTGAAGCTCGGTATAGCGGGCTAGCCGGCGGAGGAGCGTCAGCGCGGCCTGGTTCGGATAGCCTTCGAGGCAGACCAGCGGCGGACAGGCCGCGCCCAGACGGTCCGCCGCGGCGGCCACGACGACCGGGTTCTCGCAGACGTAGACTCGGGGCGTCGACGGCACCGCGCAGTCCCAGCCCACGAGCTGCCGCAGGGTGAGACGGACCGGCTCTCCCGCCTCGGCGAAGCGGCGGACGCCCTCTCCGATCAGGCCGCCCTCGACCGGCGCGAGGCCCAGGACCAGCACGTCGCAGCTCAGGTCGTTCTCGATCACGCCGGCCCGGTTCCAGAGGTCGCGGCGCTCGGCCGAGCTTCGCGGCGGCGGGTGGTCGGCCACCGCGGCCAGACCGCGGAGCACGAGCGTGGTCACCGGCCGGCCCGGGTCCAGGCCGTGGCTCGTGCCGAGCACCTCGTTGGCCAGGACCGGCAGCCGGATGCCGTCCGGCCGCCGGGTCAGGTAGAGCAGGACGGCGAGCGCCTGCTCCAGCAGCAGGTCCTCCCGGCCCGGCGCGAGCCGTCTCGGCAGCCCGGTGGTGCGGAGATCCGCGAGCCAGGCGCGGAGGGCGGGCCAGACCGCCAGGACGGGATGGGCCTCGGCCGTCTCCCAGAGCGACGCCCAGCGCAGCCGCTCCTGCTCGCGCTCGCCGGGCAGGTCCCGCAGCGGACCGTCCAGGATCTCCATCGCCGCCCGCAGGTCGATGCCGAAGCGGGACTCCCGGAGCGCGCGGTCCAGGCGGTCGAGACGGATGCGCAGCTCTTCCCCCGGCAGCGTCGGGAGGCCGAGGAGATCGGCCAGGGCGCGGCGCTCGTCCTCTTCCAGGCCCTCCAGGCGAACGGTGCCCCGGGCTTCGCCGAGGCGCTCCAGCCGGTCGCGGACGGCGGGCCAGAGCCGGCGGAGCCCGGGACGGGACAGGAAGCGGAGGACCTCGTCATCCATCTTGCGGAGCCCTGCCGTGCCAGACCATGCGCACGGCGGCGACGCCTTCGAGAGTGGGGTCGCGGTAGAGCTGATAGGTGGCGACCGCGGGCAGCTCCTCGTTCACCTCCGAGTGATCGGCCAGCGGAGGAATCCGTCCGAGCGCCGTGCCGCGGCCGGTCCGGCGCAGGGCGGGCGCGACGGGCACCGGCGGCGCCTCCCACCAGCTTGTGGCCGGCAGGACGAGGTCCGGGTCCTCGTCGAGCCCGCCGAGGTGCCGGGCGCCGAACAGGCCGAACGCCTGCTGGAACAGCCGGTGCGCCTCCTCCGCGGTGGCGAGGCCATCGAACCAGCCGGCGAGGCGCAGCAGGTCGGCGGTGCGGCTGAACCGGCGGAAGCGCTTCTCGTGCAGCCGTTCGAGCACCAGGAGGATGCGGTTGATCGCGCCGCGCGCCGCGGCCCGCAGAGGCTCGACCGTGTACGCGAAGATCGTGAGACGGCCCAGGTCCGAAGATGTGGCTTCCGGCGTCATGTGTAGCGCTCCGGCGACAGGATATCACCGGAGCGGGGTACGCGCGAGGCCGGAAGAAAGGACCAAAGGGACTGCAGGGACTTCAAGGACTCTGTTTTTGGTCCCTGAAGTCCCTGCGGTCCTTTATGTCCCTTTCTTGGGCTGTTTCTTTACCCGCAGCTCGTAGACCCGCTTGTCCAGGCGGTCCGCTTCGTCCCGGAGCGCCTGCGCTTCCTCGTCGTCGTCGGACAGCAGCGAAGCCTTGCCCCGGAGGAGCCCGACCTTGACCAGGAGCGCGTCGGGGTCGTCCGGCCGCAGCTCCAGCGCCCGGTCCACGGCCTCCAGACCCAGATCCACCAGGTCCCCCGGATCCTGCTCGTCCTCGGCCCGGTTGCTGGTGTTGAGGGCCAGGTCGTAGAACAGCTCGCCCGCGTCCGGGCCGTCGTAGACCTTGGCCTCGGCCATGGCCTCGTCCATCCGGCCCTGCGCCATCAGGACGTAGCTGCGGGCAAAGTGCAGGGTGGCGTCCTTCGGCCGCTCGGCGATCCAGCGGTCGAGCAGCGCGGTGGCCTCCTCGTAGCGCTTCGCCCGGAACGGCTCGGCCAGCTCGGGGGTCTTCGCGAGGAACCCGCTCCAGGCCTGCCCGAAGCTCAAGTCCGTGTCGACCTGGAAGTTGATCGTCAGGATGTAGTAGACCGGGACCGCCTTGCCGTGAAAGGTCGCCGGCTTGAACTTCCAGGTCTGGACCGCGTCCACCACCTGTTCGTCCAACCCCATGGGCAGACCCTTGAGGACCCTGGGAGTCAGGACGTTGCCCTGCTCGTCGATGACCGCCTCGACGATCACGACGCCCGTGATGCGGGCCCTGCGGGCCATCTCGGTGTAGGCCGGGGGATCGCCGGAGACCTTCTCCGGCCGGCTGACCTCCCCTCCGACCCGGTAGGGCGGGCCGGCCGGCGCCTCCTGCGCCAGGGCTGTACCGGCGATGAGGCAGGTGAACAGGAGAGCGGCGATCGTCAGGATTCCTCTCATGGCCTGGTCCTTTTCTTAGACGTTTCCAGCCCCTCCATCGTATCCTCAAGCATGCCCTCCCTGCGACGCCTCTCCGCGCTGTGCGTCCTTGCTCTGTCCTTCCTGGCTGTTCCGGCCCTGGCCGAAGGTCCGGCCCGGCTCGCGCACGACTTCGCCAGCGGCAGTGACGCGGGCGACCTGTCCCTCTCCAACGCCGCGACCCTCGGCAACCGCGTGGTCTTCCTGCGCGACGGCACTGAGCACCAGCCCATGCTGTGGGTCACGGACGGCACGCCGGACGGCACGCGCGCGCTGGCCACCCCTTGCCCGGCCTGCGACGCCACGTCCCTGCTCGGCTCGACGGGGAGCGTGGCCTTCTACAGGACCATCAACCGGAGAATCCCGAACCTTCCGAACGCCGACATGGAGATCTGGCGCACCGACGGCACGCCGGCCGGCACGTTCCTGTTGATGGCGGGGACGGGACCCGACGATCCGGCGCTCAGCTCGATCGACGGCGGCCTGCTCTTCTTCGTCGCCTGCACGCCGGAGCAGGGCTGCGAGGTCTGGCTCAGCGACGGCACGGTGGCGGGCACGCGCCCGGCCGGCGAGATCGTGCCCGGCCCCGGGACCGGAGACATCCGCCAGATCGTCAGTGCCGGCGGCAGGGGCGGTATCGGCGGCAGGGCTTTCGTGGTCTCCGGCTCATCCCTGTGGGCCGCGGACCGCTCCGGGGTCCGGCGCCTCCGCGACACGTCGGAGATCGGCTACCTGTCCGCCGGCCGGGGCCGCGCGTTCTTCGTCGCGGAGGTCGGCGGGGAATCCGAGATCTGGACGAGCGACGGCACCGCCGCCGGAACGCGGGCCGTGACGAGCTTCGGCCCGAAGAATCCGTTCGAGAGCTTCCCGTTCCCGCAACTCGTCGGGGACCGCTTCTACTTCGCGGCCAGGGCTGACAACGGAACCGACCTCTGGAGCGTGGGGGAGAAGCCCGCGAGCCTGCGCCGCCTGACCGATTTCCACGACGTCACCATGTACTTCGACTCCATTGCCAGGTCCGGCAACCGGGTCCTCTTCGTGGCGTATCGGCCGGGACCCACCGAGCCAGCGCTCTGGGTCAGCACCGGCGACATCCGGTCCACGGCTCCGCTCACCGGCAGCCCCGAGGTGCAGAGCGGTTTGGCTTCCGTGGGCCGGGGCCGTTTCGTGTTCAAGGGCAACAACCGGTCGGGCGAGGCCCTGTGGGTCACGGACGGTACCCTGGCTGGAACGCGGCTGCTCAAGCACACCGGGCGGCATCACAGACTGGTCCAGTACGCGACCCTCGGCGACCGTGTCCTGTTCCAGGTGGCGAACGAGCACGAGACCGGCGAGTTGTGGCTGACCGACGGCACCCCGGCCGGCACCTTCTTCCTGGCGACAGGCGGACGGGGCTCGCCCCAGTACCCGGGATGGGAGAGACCGCTCTTCGCCGCCCGGGCGAACCGCACGGTCCTGTTCAGCGGGTATCCCCCGGGCGAGGACGAACCCTACGAGCTCCTCATGGCCAGCGACGGATCGCCCGGCGGGCTCCGGGAGCTCGACCGGTTCACGACGGGGAGCACCTCGTATCCGCGATTCCTCGTGGCCATCGGAGACCGGCTGCTCCTCCAGACCTGCGGGGAGACGCAGCAGATGCGGGCCCTGCACGGTACCGACGCGACGGACCTGCTCTTCCGCCTCCACTACTCCCCGTGCGGCGACAGCCTCCTGTCCTCCCGTGTCGCTACGGCTGGCGGCCGGGCCGCGTTCATCCTGCCCGGGTTCGGGGAGGGCAACAGCCTCTGGGGCACGGACGGTACGCAGGCCGGTTCGGCCATGCTCATCCCGGCCATCCGGCCGTCCGAGGCCTCCGACGTGGCCTCGTTCGGCAGCGGTTTCGTGGTCTCGGTCTCCGTGTACAGCACCGGCGGCCCGTTCCGGTCGCAGCTCTGGGTCAGCGACGGCACTCCCGCCGGGACCGGCAAGCTCCTCGACCTGCCCGACAACACGGTGGCGCACGGTTTCACCTCCGCCGGCAACCGGCTGTACTTCTTCGACACCGAGATGATCGCGGCCAACACGTTCCGGGTGCGCCCCTGGGTGAGCGACGGGACCACGGCCGGCACCCACAGGCTCGTCACCCTGAACGGCACCTCGCCATGGGCGACTTTCACCGAGGTGGCCGGGCGCCTGTTCTTCTCCTTCACCCCGGAGGGCGGCCCGACGGAGATCTGGAGCACGGACGGCACTCCGGACGGCACGGGCCCGGCCGTCACGGCGGATTCCGGCATGCTGGATCCGGAGATGCTGGCCGGAGCCGGCGGGCGCCTCTACTTCCAGGCGCGCCGCGCCGGCAAGCCGGCCGAAGCGGAAAACCCGCTCCTGCCCTGGGTCTCGGACGGCACCGACGCCGGCACGGCGAGGCTCGCCGACGCCGAGATCGAGAACGTCGAGGACTACGACTACTACCTGCCCGACAGCCTGCCCGGAGCCCGGAAGAGCTTCGGCTTCGTCGAGGCCGGCGGCCGCGTGTATTTCAGAGCGTCCGACCCGGCGCACGGCGACGAGCTCTGGTCCACCGACGGTACGCCGGAAGGCACCGCCCTGGTAAAGGACATCGCCCCCGGACCGCTCGGCTCCTCTCCGCAAGGCCTGGTGGCCTGGAACGGCCGGCTCTGGTTCCGCGCCCGCAACATCCCGCAAGGCATGGAGCTGTGGACCAGCGACGGCACCGCGAAAGGCACCCGGCTCGTCCAGGACATTTCCGAGGGCCCCTCCTGGTCCACGCCGAGGGAGCTGACCGCCGTCGGCGACCGCCTCTACTTCTCGGCCAACGACGGCGAGCACGGGCGCGAGGTCTGGGTGCTGCAGGCTTCGGATGTACCCCTGGAGTATCCTTGAGCATGCTCTCCCTGCGACGCCTCTCCACGCTGTGTGTCCTTCTGTGCCTTCAGTCCGTTCCGGCCCTGGCCGACACGGCACGCCGGCTCCAGCCGATCTGCTTCATCGCGGGCCGCCTGCGCTCCCTCGTCATCGCCGGACATCAGCGACGCCTGACCTCGTTGGAGGTCTACCGGCAGGTGATCTGCCCCTGGAAGTTCCTGGGCAGCGGAACAGATCCGAGCAGGATGCTTACCGAGTCAGGATCGTAGACCTGAATCCGGTACCGGGTGCAGAGCAGGTGGCACAGGATCACCAGCTGGGCAATTCCCAATCCTGCTCCAATGCAAGAAGTCGGAGCCCAACCGAAAGGAACATAGGAGCCGCGGGGGCAGGTGTCGCCCTGCGATTCGGAGAGCCACCGGTCCGGATCGAACTTGTCCGGGTCTTTCCAGCGTTGCGGATCGTGGTGGCCGAAGAAGGGACTGACATGGAAGGAGTCTCCGGCCTCAAGGCTTGCATGCGTAATCCGGAAGGGCGCCGTGACCACGCGAGTGAGTACCATCGGAGAGCTCCACATGCGGAGAGTCTCCTTGACGAACCGGTAGGTGAGGGGGGCAGCTCGGGTGACCGCTTCACAGAGGCAGGCCAAGGGAATAGGCGCGAGCTCCTCCTGCAGTCGGTCCGCCCAGTCAGGCTGGCGGGTCAGCTCTAAGACCAGGCATGCAGCCACTGCCCCTGGGGGGCCGGCAATGGCGGTGAGCACCGCGGTGACGGTGTCCACGGCACGATCCATACCCAGCCGTGGCAGTAGGTCGACAATCGGATCTGTCAGATCCACCTGACGAGGCCTGCGGCCCCGAGCACGCTCGCGCAGCTCGCGTCGAACGACCAGGCCGGCGCTGCCTTGAATCCAGAAGGCGCGGGCTGTGTGCCACAAGGATGTGCTCTCGGGTGTGAGCGACATGAGTCGGGAGAGCTTGAAATTCTGCTCGCGCAGGAGTTTCTTGTAGTTGGCTGCAGAGAGACCCGCGATTACCGTGGGCAGCAGGGCCTGGGTGCAGACTTCCTGGGTGGCCCAGACCAGATCGACAGGACGGTCCCGCCGTTGGTCCAACAGGTCCTGCATCCGAGCGGCCAGTTGTCGGAGTCCCTGGGCGTTGGACAGGAGTTGCAGC
>DATANP010000611.1:0-15565 GCA_036266195.1 Thermoanaerobaculia bacterium
ATGATCGCCGCCGGACCCGCCGACGTCCCCTTGCCGTAGGAGGTGGTCCGCTCGAACGGCACCGGCAGGACGACGACGCGGCTGGCCTGGTAGTCGCAGGAGTCAGGCTCCAGCAGGCCGAAGTTGGTGGGCAGTAGGGGCATGGCTTTCTCCTGTCGGTCGGACCGCGGCAGGTTTTAACAGGAGGGCTCCGGGGTGTCAACGAGGGTCGACGAATCTCTGTGCGAGCGCTGGGACACCGCCTCGCCCACGCCGTTCTCGGACCTGGCCGATCTGCGGCTCGCGGCTCCGGCCGGCGAGGCCATCCCGAAGCTGACCGAGGAGATCCGGCGTTGCCGTCGGCCGGCCTGATCCGCGAGCTGCCGGTGAGCGAGCGGCCTCGCGAGCGCCTGCTCAAGCAGGGGAGCGCGGCGCTGTCCGACGCCGAGCTGGTCGCCGTGCTCCTGCGCACGGGAACGAAGGGGATCTCGGCGCTTCAGATGGCTACGGAGCTGATCCAGGAGACCGGCGGCCTGTCCGGGCTGGTGTCGCTCACGCCCAATCTGCTCCGGCGGAATGGCCTGGGTCCGGCCAAGGCCGCGGCGCTGCTCGCGGCGTTGGAGATCGCCGGCCGGATCGCGCGCGAGCAGATCAACGAGCGCGAGCCCCTGACCCGGCCGGCGGAGGTGGCGCGCTACCTCCATCTCCGCTTCTGGGCGCGCGACCAGGAGGTCGTCGGCGCGCTGTTCCTGGACTCCCGCAACCGCCTGCTCGGAGACCGGGAGCTGTTCCGGGGCACGCTCGACCGCGCGGTGGCCGATCCGCGCGAGATCCTCAAGGAGGCCCTCCTGCGCGGCGCCGCGGCGGTGATCCTCTTCCACACCCATCCGAGCGGCGATCCGAGCCCGAGCGAGCCGGACATCCTGTTCACCCGGCGGCTCAAGGAGGCGGCGGAGGTCGTGGGCCTGCGGCTCGCCGACCACATGATCCTCGGCGATGCCGGACGCTGGGTTTCTCTCCGCCAGCGGGGTGCGTGCTAGCCTACCGCCCCATGGCGGATCACTACCATCTGGATTGCTCCAGCGGCATCGCCGGCGACATGTTCCTCGGGGCCTGCCTGGACCTGGGCATGCCTCTCGAAATCCTCCAGGACACCGTGGCGCGTCTCGGTCTCCCCGGCGTCACGGTCGAGAGCCGCAAGGCCAGCCGCGGCGGCTTCGTCGGCACCCGCTTCCGCGTGCTCGAGAATGGCAGGCCTCTCGAAGGCCCCGATCCGGAAGAGCACCATCATCACCACGACCACGACCACCATCACCACCATCACGGCCACAGCCGGGACCTCGCGCAGATCCGCGAGCTGATCCGGGGGAGTGACCTCGCCGGGCCGGTCAAGGATCTCGCCACCCGTCTCTTCCAGCGGCTCGGGGAGGCCGAGGCCAAGGCGCACGGCATGCCGATCGACCGCGTCCATTTCCATGAGGTGGGAGCGGTCGATTCGATCGTCGACCTGGTCGGCGCCGCGGCGGCCGTGGAGCACCTTGCTCCCGGCAGGATCACCTGCAGCCAGGTGAACGTGGGGAGCGGCCGGGTGAAGACCGCTCACGGCGAGCTGCCGGTGCCGGCGCCGGCCACGGCCGAGCTGCTGCGCGGCATTCCGATCTACGGCGGACCCGGCGGCGAGCTGACCACGCCTACGGGAGCGGTCCTGCTGGCCGAGCTGGTGCAGGAGTACGTGGACTTCCCCTCGGTCGTCCTGGACGGCACCGGCTACGGTCTCGGCAGGAAAGAGCTGCCCGGCCAGCCCAACGCGCTCCGCATCCTGCGAGGCCAGTCTCGCATGGCTCGCGAGGCCCGGCCGGAGGTGATGGTCGTCGAGTGCGAGGTGGACAACCTGCCCGGCGAGGGCTTCGGCTTCCTGATGGAGCGCCTGCTCGAAGCGGGCGCCCTGGACGTCTACTTCACGCCCGTCCAGATGAAGAAGAACCGGCCCGGAACGCTCATCACGCTGCTCTGCCGCCGGTCCGATCTGGAGGCCCTGGCCGGGACCCTTCTCATGGAATCGGGCTCGCTCGGATGCCGTTATACGAGTGCCGCCCGCTTCGAAGCGGAGCGGGAGATGCTGGAGGTCGAAACCGCGTTCGGGACCGTCCGCGTGAAGCGGGCGAGCCTCGACGGCCGGCCTCTCGCCGCGGCGCCCGAGTTCGAGGACTGCCGCCGTCTCGCGCTCGCCAGCGGGGTTCCGTGGCGCGACGTCTACCGCGCCGCGCTCGCAGCCATCTAGAGGAGAACGATGCAGGATATCGATGTGACGGTCCAGGGCCGCCTGGAGCTTGGATTGGCCGGCGACGGGGCGCTCCGCTGGGCCGTGGTGGATCTGACCGACGTACTGAAAGAGGCGCGCGATCGGCGCGACCTGAGCCCTGTCGCCGCCGCGGCGCTCGGCCGGTGCATGGCCGGCGCGGCGCTGCTGCTGCGGCTTTCGACCAAGACCCCGACCCGGCTGGTCGTGGACGTGCGCGGCGATGGCCCGCTGCGCCAGGTGATGGCCGAGGTCGACGAGGAGGGCAACCTCCGCGGCATGGTGGGCGACGCCCAGGTGGACGTGCCGCACTACCCGAACGGCAAGCTGGCCGTGGGCACCGCGGTGGGCAAGGGCTTCCTGCGCGTGCTCCGCGAGCACGGCCGCGGCGCGAGCTACAACAGCCAGGTCGAGCTGGTCACCGGCGAGATCGGCGACGACCTCGCCTACTACCTCCAGCAGAGCGAGCAGACCTCCAGCGCGGTCATGCTCGGCGTGCTGGCGAAGCCCGAGGGCGTGGCCGCGGCCGGCGGCATGATCGTCGAGGTGATGCCCGGCGCTTCGGACGAGACCATCGCCGCGCTCCAGAACAACATCGCCCGCGTCCACGGCGTCAGCCATCTCCTGGACGAAGGCGGCATCCCGAACGTGGTCGACACCGTTCTCGCCGGCTTCGATCGCGAGGTCAAGGAGGTCCGGCCGATGCGCTACCGCTGCCGTTGCAGCCGCGAGCGCCTGCTGCGCCACCTGATCCTCCTTTCAGCCGACGACCGCGACTACCTCCGCGAGGAGGACGGCACGATCGATGCCGACTGCGTGTTCTGCGGCGAGCACTACCGGTTCACGCCCGACGAGCTGAGCTAGAATCCCCGTCCCATGAGCGAACCGACCGAACCGACACCCCTGCAATCACTGATCTCGATCGACCAGTTCTTCCAGACCACCCTGAAGGCGGCGACCGTCAAGGCCGCCGAGCGGGTCCCGAAGTCCGAGAAGCTGGTCAAGCTGACCGTCGACGTGGGCGAGGAGAGCACCCGCACCCTGGTCGCCGGCATCGGCCTGGCCTACACCCCCGAAGAGCTGGTCGACCGGCAGGTGATCGTCGTCGCCAACCTCCAGCCGGCGAAGCTCATGGGCATCGAGTCCCAGGGCATGGTGCTCGCCGCGTCGATCGACGGCAAGCCGGTCCTTCTCCGGCCGGACGTCCCGGTCCCCAACGGCACGCGCGTCCGGTGAACGTCTCCGGTCCCATCGACTCGCACTGCCACCTACAGAGCCTGCCGCCGGAGGAGCGCGAGCGCGCTCTCGACCAGGCGCGGGAGCGGGGGGTGGTGGGCTTCCTCGTGCCGGCCATCCGCCTGGACGAGGCCGAGGACATCCTGGCTCTCTGTCACCGCCACCCGGATGTCTGGTGCGCGCTCGGCGTCCACCCGCACGACGCCGGCACCTGGAAGGAGGGCGACCGCGAGCGGCTGCGCGGCCTGCTGGCCGATCCCAAGGCCGTGGCGGTGGGAGAGTGCGGGCTCGACTTCTATTACGACCACTCGCCGCGCGACGTCCAGACCCGGGTGATGCGCGAGCAGTGGGAGCTGGCCGTCGAGCTGGGCCTGCCGGTCGTGGTCCACAACCGCGACAGCAACGAGGAGATGCTGGCGGTCGTGCGCGAGGAGGGCTTCCGGGATCTCAAGGCCGACTTCCACTCCTTCGCGGGCGGCCTGGAGATGGCCCGCGAGGTGATCGACCGCGGCCACTACCTCGGCCTCTCCGGCATGATCACCTTCCCGAAGGCCGACAACGTGCGCGAGGTGATCCCGATCCTGCCTCCGGATCGCTGCCTGATCGA
Organism: Thermoanaerobaculia bacterium; assembly: GCA_036266195.1. Taxonomy (GTDB): domain Bacteria; phylum Acidobacteriota; class Thermoanaerobaculia; order Multivoradales; family UBA5704; genus DATMER01. The sequence continues at coordinate 4,122 of DATANP010000611.1, forward strand.
GACGGACACCCCCTACCTGGCTCCCATCCCGTACCGCGGCAAGCCGAACCGGCCGGCCTACGTGGTGGAGATCGCCGCCCGGCTCGCGCAGGAGACCGGCGAGACCGCCGAGCAGGTCTGGCAGCGGACGGGCGAGACGTTCTTCCGATTGTTCAGCCGCGCCGCCTCTTCGTAACGGTTCGGGCGGGCCGCACCGCGGCGCTCCACCCCGGGGATGGGGGAGGAGGGAGCTCGACGCGGATACCCGAGACCTTCTCGACGCGGGCCAGGAGCTCGGGCAGGGATGGATTGTCGAATGGATACGGATCGGTCCAACCCGCCTCCGCCTCCAGGCTGAGCCTCCGCGCCGCCACGCCCGCCAGGGCGCTCAGCGCGCGCCGCATCTCAAAATGGAGCAGCCGATCGTCGTCGATCGGGCTCCGCTCGCGGTAGAGCGTTTCGAGGCGGCGCTGGATGCGGCGGCGGACCGGGGCAAGGAGCGCGAGCGCGATCCGGGGCAGGCCCACGGGACCATAGCCGAGCAGGATGCGCAAGTTTCCGAGCTCGAACTCGGGCGGTGCCAGGGAGGCCCGTGTCCAGTCCACGAGGCCGCTGATGCGGCCTCGGTGCAGGAGCAGGTTTGCCGGATGGTAGTCGCCGTGGCAGAACACTGTTCGCCCGGAGAGGTCCGGCCGCCGGGCGTCGATCCAGGCCGCGAGGTCGTTCAGGGAGCGGCCACCGATCCGGGGCAGGAGGCGGCGTGTCTTGCGGTCCCAGCGGTCCGGGTCGAGCAGGCCCCGGTCCAGGGCGGCGCCCTCGAAGAGCTCCGTCACCCGCTCGATGGGAAGCCTGTGGAGATCCAGCATGGCGCCGGCGAGCAGCTCCGGCGCGCGGAGCAGCATCCGCGACGGAGGCCGCAGCAGGCCGTCGACCAGAGGGCGGCCGGGCAGCCGCTCGAGGACCAGGAACGGCCGGCCCATCGCCTCGCCGGCGGCGTCCACGAAGAGCGTCCTCGGCGCCGGGAATCCATGGGCCGCGGCCGCCTCCTGGACCGCCGCCTCGTGACGCACGTTCTGGGAGGTTCCGGGCCGGAACACCCGGAGCACCAGGGGGATGTCCAGGGGCGCCGGTGCGGACGCGAGCCGGAAGGTGAGGATGTCCGTCTCGAAGCCGCCGCTGAGCCGCTCGAGAGGTTCGGCGTAGCCGAGATCCGGTAGGCCCAAGGACCGGCGGAGATGCTCGATCAGCGGAGCGGAGTAGGGGCTTTCGCACTCATAACTGTCCGAACTGCCAATGGGTTGACGGGATGCCATGAGGACTTTATGATTCATATCATATTAAAACTGTGACGGCCTTCTCACGTGGTCGCCTGGGAAATGACATCTTGACTTGAAAGGACCGTACGGTGAACGGACAGGGAGGTCTGGCTGAAGAGACACCCGAAGCATTCGAGACCCTGAGCGAGGTGTTGCGCTGGCGCTCCGCGACGCAGCCCGGGATGCGGGCGTTCACATTCCTGGCCGATGGAGAGAAGGAGTCGGGCCATCTCACCTACGCAGAGCTGGACCGGCGGGCGCGCTCGCTGGCCGCGATGCTCCAGGGGATGGGCATGCAGGGCGAGCGGGCCGTACTGCTCTATCCCTCGGGGCTCGACTTCCTCTGCGCGTTTCTCGGCTGCCTCTACGCGGGAGCCGTGGCGGTCCCGGTGGCCGCCGCCCAGCCGCGTCAGAAGGGCGCCTACTCCCGTCTGGTGTCCGTGATCGGCAACGCCCGTCCGCGCCTGGTGCTGACCGTGTCGTCGCTCCTGCCCAGGATGCAGCCGGCCATGGAGACGGAGCCGGCCCTGGCCAGCCTGGCCTGGCTCGCCACCGACGAGGTCGATCCGGACCTCGAGGAGAGTTGGCGGGATCCGGGGGTGGACGGCCGGGCACTGGCGATGCTCCAGTACACTTCGGGCTCGACCTCCACGCCGAAGGGCGTGATGGTGAGCCACGCCAACCTCGTCCACAACACGTCCCTGATCCGGGAGGCCTTCGGGTTTGTCGGTTCCGAGGTCTGTGTGAGCTGGCTGCCCCTCCATCATGACATGGGGTTGATCGGCACCACCCTGAACTCTCTCTATCACGGGGTACCCTGCGTATTCATGCCCCCGCTGGCGTTCCTGCAGAGGCCGGTCCGCTGGCTGCGGGCGATCAGCCGCTACCGGGGCACGATCAGCGGCGGCCCCAACTTCGGCTACGAGCTCTGCATGAGCCGGATCGGTCCCGAGCAGCTCGCCGGGCTGGATCTGCGGTCCTGGAGGGTTGCGTTCAACGGCTCCGAGCCGATCCGCGACGCCACGCTCGAGCAGTTCGCCGCAGCCTTTGCGCCCAGCGGATTCCGGAAAGAGAGCCTCTACCCCTGTTACGGCATGGCCGAAGCGACCCTGCTGGTGACGGGCAACTTTCCTCAGCGGGGGCCGAAGGTCCAGGCCGTGGACGCCGCGGCTCTCGCCTGCAACCGGGTCGTCCCCGCGGACGGGAGCGCGGCCGGCGAGTCGGTTCGAACGGTGGTCAGCAGCGGCAGGGTCTGGGCGGGCATGGAGGTGGTCATCGTCGATCCGGAGACCTGCGAGAGCTGTCCCGAGGGCTGTGTCGGCGAGATCTGGGTCACCGGTCCGAGCGTCGCCCAGGGATACTGGAGCCAGCCCGAGGAGACCCGGCGCAGCTTCGGCGCCCATCTCGCAGGCCATCCCGGGGGCGGCCCCTGGCTGCGCACCGGGGACCTCGGCTTCCTCTCCGACGGCGAGCTCTTCGTCACCGGCCGGCTCAAGGACATGATCATCATCGCCGGCCGCAACTACTACCCCCAGGATATCGAGCTGGTGGTCGAGGAGTGTCACCCGGCTGTCCGCCAGGGCTGCTCGGCGGCCTTCTCGGTCGAAGGCGAGAGTGGTGAGCAGCTGGTGGTGGTCGCCGAGGTGGGCCGGGTGATCGGCAGCCTGGACGAGGTGAAGACGCTCATCCGCCGGGCCGTAGCGGAACACTACGACCTGCGCGCCGCCGACGTGGCCCTCGTCTCTCCGGGAGGAGTGCCGAAGACCACCAGCGGCAAGGTCCAGCGCAGCGCCTGCCGCGCGGCGTATCTCGGTAACGAGCTTCCTGTCGCCGGCCTGTCGCCGGTCGAAGGCGTCCTTTCCGCACAGCCCGGAGTCGCCACGGTAGCAGGTTAGGGGGGCTCCGGTCATGGCCGCAACGCCGCGCAGCGCCATCGAGATCCAGGGGTGGCTGGTCACCAGACTGGCCGGCCTTCTGAAGGTGGACCCCGGGACGATCGGGGCCCTGGAGCCATTCGCCGACTTCGGGCTGACGTCCTGGGATGCCGTCGGCCTCTCCGGTGAGCTCGAGGAATGGCTCGGCACCTCGCTGTCGCCGGTTCTCCTCTACGAGCACCCGACCATCGCCGAGCTGGCTCGGCATCTGGCCGGCGGGGAGACGTCTCCCACGCTCGTGGAGCCGCCGCCCGCGGCGGGCTCGGAGCCGGTCGCCATCGTCGGCATGGCCTGCCGGTTCCCGGGTGCCGCCAGTCTGGCGGAGTACTGGACGCTCCTGCGGGACGGCGTCGACGCGATCCGCGAGGTTCCGCGGGAGCGCTGGGACCTGCGGGCGTTCTACGACCCGGAGGTGGGGGCGCCCGGCAAGATGACCACCCGCTGGGGAGGGTTCCTGGATCGGGTGGACGCCTTCGACGGCGCCTTCTTCGGGATCTCTCCGCTGGAATCCGAGCGCATGGACCCGCAGCAGCGGCTCCTGCTGGAGGTGGCCTGGGAAGCGCTGGAGGATGCCGGCGTGGATCCGGACTCGCTGAGCCGCGCCCGCACCGGAGTCTTCGTCGCGATCTCCACCAACGACTACAGCCGCATCCAGATGAGCGACCCGGCGCTGGTGGATCCCTACGGAGGCACCGGCAACGCTCTCAGCATCGCCGCCAATCGCATCTCGTACCTGCTCGACCTGCACGGACCCAGCGTGGCGGTGGACACCGCCTGCTCGTCCTCCCTGGTCGCGCTCCACCTCGCCTGCCAGAGCCTGGCCAGCGGCGAATCGGGTATGGCGCTGGTGGGCGGGGTCAACGTGATCCTCTCGCCGGAGACCACGATCCTGTTCTCCAAGGCCGGGCTGATGGCCCCGGACGGCCGCTGCAAGGTGTTCGACGCCGCGGCCGACGGCTACGTGCGCGGCGAGGGGGCGGGCGTGGTCGTGCTCAAGCCGCTGTCCCGTGCCCTGGCCGACGGCGACCGCATCCATGCCTTGATCCGGGGCAGCGCGGTGAACCAGGACGGCCGCACGAACGGGCTGATGGCGCCGAGCGGCCCGGCCCAGGCGGAGGTGCTGCGGGAGGCCTACGTCCGGTCCGGAGCAGAGCCGGGGCGGGTGCAATATGTGGAGGCGCACGGCACCGGCACCGCCCTGGGAGATCCGCTCGAGACGAACGCGCTCGGAGCAGTGGTCGGCCAGGCCCGCCGCGATCGGCCGTGCCGGATCGGCTCCGTCAAGAGCAATATCGGCCATCTGGAGGCGGCGGCCGGTATGGCCGGCCTGATCAAGGTGGCCCTCGCCCTCCACCACCGGGAGCTGCCGCCCAGCCTGCACTTCCGGACGCCGAGCCCGCACATCCCCTTCGAGCGGCTCGGCCTGGAGGTGCAGAGCCGTCTCGAGCCGTGGCCGGAGTCCGGCGGGCCAGCCCTGGCCGGCGTGAGCGCGTTCGGGTTCGGCGGCACCAACGCCCATGTGATCCTTGAAGAGCCCCCCGTCGCGGAGCCGGGCGGCTCCTCCCGGCCGTGGCAGCTCCTCACCCTGTCGGCGCGGAGCGCTGCGGCCCTGGACCGGGCAGCGGCAAACCTGGCCGGGCGCCTGGAGGAGACGCCCGTCGGCGATCTGCCTGACGTGGCCTACACCCTCCAGGTGGGACGAAAGGCATTCGAGCACCGGCGGACCCTGGTGGTCCGGGACACGGAGGACGCGATCCGGGCGCTGCGGGCTCCGGAGTCGACCCCCGCCCGCCCCCTCCGGGACCTCGCGCCGCGGCCGGTGGCGTTCCTGTTCCCGGGGCTCGGCGATCAGTACAGCCGGATGGCCGCGGGCCTCCTCCGGCAGGAGCCGACCTTCCGCCGGACGGTCGACCATTGCGCGGAGCTGCTGCGGCCTCGCCTGGGGCTCGACCTCCGCGACTTGCTCCATGCCGAAGACGGCGAGGATCGGAGTGGGAGAGGGGAGATCGACCTGCGGCGCATGCTCGGCCGCGACCGACCCGGGGCCGGCGAGCCGCAGACGCTCCTGAGCCGGACGCGGTTCGCCCATCCGGCGCTCTTCGTGGTCGAGCACGCCCTGGCCGAGCTGCTGGCCGAATGGGGCCTGCATCCGCGCGCCATGCTGGGCTACAGCCTGGGTGAATATGTGGCGGCCTGCCGCGCCGGGGTCTTTTCGCTGGAGGATGCGCTCGCCCTGGTGGCGGAGCGGGCGCGCAGGATCGACGAGCTGCCGCCGGGGAGGCTGCTGGCAGCCCCGCTCGGAGAGGACGATCTGGCGCCGCTCCTCGGCGATGCGCTGTCGATCGCGGCGGTCAACGGCCCGGCGCTGTGCGTGGTTTCGGGACCTCCGGAGGCGGTGGAGGATCTGGCCGCCCGGCTGGCCGAGCGGGAGATCCCGAGCCGGCCGCTCCAGGCCTCGCACGCCTTCCACTCGTCGCAGATGGAGGCGCTCTTCGACGGCTACGCGGACCTCGTGCGGAGCGTGGCCCTTCATCCCCCGCGGATCCCGTTCCTGTCGAACGTCACCGGCACCTGGATCCGGCCGGAGGAGGCGACGGACCCCGCCTACTGGGCAACCCACATGTGCCGCACCGTGCGCTTCGCGGATGGTGTGGGAGAGCTGCTGCGGATGGCGGAGGCGCCGGTCCTGCTGGAGGTGGGTCCGGGCCAGAACCTGGGCTCCTTCGTCAAGCAGCATCCCGGCTACGGCGAGTCGGCGCCGCTCGTGCTCCCAACCCTGCCGCACGCGTTCTACCGCGAGGAGGACGGGCCGTTCCTCCTGCGCTCGCTGGGACGGATCTGGGAGGCCGGCGTCGATGTGGATTGGCGGGGCTTTCATGCCCACGAGTCGCGCCGGCGCGTCGCCCTGCCGACCTATCCCTTCGAGCCGCGGCGCCACTGGCTGGAGCCGGGGGCCAGGACCGCCGTCCAGCCCGCCGCCGGCGAGTCGCGGGCGCCCTTCGACGAATGGTTCTACCAGGTCGTCTGGAAACCGGCCGCGCGGATCCCGGAGGATGGCCCGGCCGCCGGCCCGATCCTGGTCCTTGCCGACCCGGGTGCGGGAGAGCGGCTGGCGTCGCGGCTGGAGGAGGCAGGTCGCGCGGTCGTGCTGGCTCTCTCCGGCAACGCCTTCGCGGAGACCGGGGAGAGGCGTTTCACGGTCCGGCCGCGGGAGCGAGAGGACTATGAGGCGCTGTTCCACCGTCTGGGAGAGCCCCCGGCGGACATCGTCCATCTCTGGACCCTGGAAAGATCCCAGGGAGCGCACGAAGAGACGCGGAGCTTCTACAGCCTTCTCGCCCTCTCCCAGGCCCTGGCCCGCTCGGCCCCGGGAGCGCAGGTCCGGCTGACGGTGGTCTCCCAGGGCGTGCATGAGGTCACGGGCGACGAGCCGCTGCGCCCGGGGAACGCGCTGCTGCTGGGGCCGTGCCGGGTGCTGCCCCTGGAGCACCCGGGCCTCGTCTGCCGCAACGTCGACCTGGCCGAAGCCGAGCCGGGGTCCGGCGACGAGGCCTGGCAGCTCGATCGCCTGCTGGAGGAGCTGGCAGGAGGGAGCCCGGAGGAGGTGGTGGTCTACCGCGGCCGGGAGAGGCTGTGCCCCGCGGTCGAGCCGGTCTCCCTGGACGAGCCGGGAGAGAAGGCGGCGCGGCTGCGCGAAGGCGGGGTCTACCTGATCACCGGCGGCCTCGGCGGGCTCGGCCTGGCCATGGCTCGCCATCTGTCCGAAGCCTGCAAGGCCCGGCTCGCCCTGCTCTCGCGGACCGCGACGGCCGAGCGGCTCCGGGAGGTCGAGGCGATCGAGGCCCTGGGCTCCGAGGTGCTGGTGATCGAGGCCGATGTCGCCGACCCGGCGGCCATGCGCGAGGCGGTGAGCCGCACGGTCGAGCGCTTCGGCGGTCTGGATGGCGTGATCCACGCCGCCGGAGTTCCGGGATCGGGGCTCAGCCAGAGGAAAACCGCCGAGGAGGCCGCCGCCGTGTTGGCTCCCAAGGTGCGCGGCACGCTCGCGCTGGAAGAGGCCCTGGCCGGCCGGGATCTGGATTTCCTGGTCCTGTTCTCCTCGGTCACCGCGCTGGTCGGCGGCGGTCCCGGCCAGGTTGACTACTGCGCCGCCAACGCCTTCCTCGACGCCTTCGCGCGCCGACGCTCGCGCTCGGGCCGCTTCACCGTGGCCGTCGACTGGGCCGAGTGGCAGTGGGACGCCTGGCAGCACGGTCTCCTGGGCTTCCATCCGGAGCTGCGCGAGTACCTGCGGGAGAACCGGCGGAAGTTCGGCATCCGCGCCGAGGAGGGGGCTGAGGCCCTGCGGCGGATCCTGGCCGGCGGCCTCGCCCAGGTCGTGGTGTCGCCGCGCCGCTTCGAGGCCCTCCTGGCCGAGAGCCGATCGTTCACGACCGGGAACATCGTCCGCGGTCTTCGGGGCGACCTTCCGGGCGCCCGGCCCAGGCCCCAGGCGGCCGCGATCCCCGCCAGCGGCGAGTTGGAGAGAGGGATCGCCGCGGTCTGGCAGCGCTGCCTGGGCGTGCAGCGCGTCGCGCCGCACGACAACTTCTTCGATCTCGGCGGCAATTCCCTGATCGGGCTCCAGGTCGCTGCCGAGCTGCGCAAGGAATTCGGCGTCGAGCTCGCCCCGCTGGCGCTCTTTGAAACCCCGACGCCGGCCGGCCTGGCGAAGGCGCTGCGCGGAGAAGAGCGTCCGGAGCCGCCGCGGCGCGCCGCGGCTCGGCCGGCGGCCGGCGGCGTGGCCATCGTCGGCATGGCAGGGCGATTCCCCGGCGCCGCCAACGTCGACGAGCTTTGGCAGAACCTGCTGGACGGCCGGGAGACCGTGACCTTCTTCAGCGACGAGGAGCTGCTGGCGGCGGGCGTGGACGCCGAGCTGCTCAAGGATCCGGGCTATGTCAAGGCGGGCTCGGTGCTGGAGGGGATCGACCTGTTCGACGCCGAGCTGTTCGGCTACTCGCCGCGCGAGGCGGAGCTGATGGACCCGCAGCAGCGCCTGTTCCTGCAGTGCGCCTGGGAGGCTCTGGAGAACGCGGGCTACGATCCCGACCGCTTCGCGGGGTCGATCGGGGTCTTCGGCGGATCGAGCATGAGCACCTACCTGCTCAACCTGGCCTCGTCTCCGGAGGCCGCGCGCTCGATCAACGTGCTCCAGGCGGGCCTCGGCAACTCCAGCGACTCGCTGACGACCCGCGTCTCGTACAAGCTGAACCTCCGCGGCCCGTCTGTGGCGGTGCAGACGTTCTGCTCGACATCCGCCGTGGCCGTGCACCTGGCCTGCCGGAGCCTGCTGAGCGGGGAGTGCGACATGGCGCTGGCCGGAGGCGTCCGCGTGGCGGTGCCGCACCGGGCCGGCTATCTCTGGGAGCCCGGCGGGATCGATTCTCCGGACGGCCACACCCGCACGTTCGACGCTCGTGGACGGGGAGCGATCGTGGGCAATGGCGTGGCCCTGGTGCTGCTCAAGCCCCTGGAAAAAGCGCTGGCGGATGGAGACACGATCCACGCGGTGATCCGGGGCTCGGCGGTCAACAACGACGGCTCGGCCAAGGTGGGCTACACGGCGCCGAGCGTGGATGTGCAGGCGCAGGTCATCGCCGAGGCCCTGGAAGCGGCGGGGGTCGAGCCGGCCGCGATCGGCTACGTCGAGGCCCATGGCACGGCCACGGAGCTGGGCGACCCGATCGAGGCCGCGGCGTTGACCAAGGTCTACGGCAGCGCCGGCCAGGGCGTGTGCGCGATCGGCTCGGTGAAAACCAACATGGGTCACCTGGACCGGGCGGCGGGGGTCACGAGCCTGATCAAGACGGCGCTGTCGCTGCGCCATGGAGTGATCCCGCCGAGCCTGCACTTCGAGACGCCGAACCCGAAGCTGAACCTGGAGAGCAGCCCGTTCTATGTCCAGACCCGGTTGACGGAGTGGCCCGCCGGCCCAGGCCGTCCTCGCCGGGCGGGGGTCAACGCGTTGGGCATCGGCGGGACGAACGCGCACTTCGTGCTGGAAGAGCCGCCGGCCCCGAGCTCTGGGGAGACCTTGCGGCCGAGACAGTTGCTGCTGCTGTCGGCGCACACGGAGACAGCCCTGGAGTCGCTGACGCAGCGTCTGGCGGAGCATCTGGAAAGCGGTCCGGATCTCGCAGACGTCGCCTACACGCTCCAGGTGGGACGGCAGGTGCTGAGCCACCGGCGCATGGTGGTGTGCCGCGATGCCGCGGACGCGGTGGAGGCGCTGGGGTCGCTGGACGTGCGCCGGGTGTCGACCTGGTCGGGGGAGAGCCGTCGCCGTCCGGTCGTGTTCCTGTTTCCGGGGCTCGGGGATCACTACCCCGGCATGGCCGCGGAGCTGTACCGGCAGGAGCCGACGTTCCGAGAGGTGGTGGACCGCTGTGCCGATCTGCTGCGGCCGGAGCTGGGCGTGGACGTGCGGGAGGCTCTCTTCAGCGAAGGCACTGACGTCAAGCCCGACCTGCGGGCGTTGTTCGGTCGGGGTACCCGGGGCGACCGGGAGACGGACGAGGCCACGCGCCGTCTCAACGAGACCTGGCTGACGCAGCCGTCGGTGTTCGTGGTGGAGTACGCGCTGGCCTGCCTGCTCCAGGAGTGGAGCTTGATGCCGCAGGCGATGATCGGCTACAGCCTGGGCGAGTACGTGGCCGCCTGCCTGGCCGGAGTCTTCTCCCTGGAGGATGCTCTCCTGCTGGTGGCCCGCCGGGCTCGGAGCATCCACGGTCTGCCGGCCGGGGCCATGCTGGCCGTGCCCATGGGCGAGGAGCAGGCCCGGACCCTGCTGGGCGACAGCCTGTCGCTGGCCGCGGTCAACGGGCCGTCGCTGTGCGTGCTCGCCGGTCCGCTCGCCGAGGTCGAGGCGCTCGAAGCGCGCCTGACCCGGGAGGGGGTCGCCTGCCGACGGCTGCAGACGGTCCACGCCTTCCATTCGAGCATGATGGAGCCGCTGGCCGATGCCTTTGCCGAGCTGGTAGATCGGGTGGAGAAGCACCCGCCCCGGATCCCGTACCTGTCGAACGTGACGGGGACCTGGATCACGGCCGATCAGGCCACGGACCCGGGCTACTGGGTGCGCCACCTCTGTGAGCCGGTGCGCTTCGAAGAGGGCATCCGCGAGCTTCTAAAGGACCGCGACCGGCTGCTGCTCGAGGTAGGCCCCGGCCAGACCCTGGGCTCGTTCTTCAAGCAGCATCCGCAGTGGAGCGAGGAGCAGGTGGCGCTGCCGGTGCTGCGTCCGTCCTACCAGCAGGTCTCCGACCAGGAGCTTCTGCTCGGGACTCTGGGCAAGCTCTGGCTGGCGGGTGTGGAGTTGGACTGGCCGGGCTTCTACCGGCACGAGAGCCGCCGGCGGGTGCCGCTGCCGACCTACCCCTTTGAAGGCAAGCGCTACTGGATCGGCCCGGACGGCGGGCAGTCCGTGACCGCGCCGAAAAAGGCGGCAACCGGCAAGAAGCCCGATCCGGCGGAGTGGTTCTACCAGCCGGTGTGGCGGGAGTCCTCCCTGCCGGCGGCGGAGCCGACGGAAAGCCGTTGGCTGATCTTCATCGACGGAGGCGGCCTCGGGTCTCGTCTGGCGGAGTCCCTGTCAGGCTCGCTGTCGGTCGACACGGTAAGCATTGGGGAAGGGTTCCAGGAGCTGGAGCCCGGCTCGTGGGTCCTGGACCCGTGCCGTCCCGAAGGCTACCGGGAGCTGATGAGGAGCCTGCGCGAGGCGGGCCGGATTCCGAACCGGATCGTGCACCTGTGGACCGTCACCGAAGGCGGGCTGAGCTTCGACGTCGAGCAGGAGCTCGGTTTCTACAGCCTGATCCATCTGGCCCAGGCCCTGGGTGAGCAGCGGATTACGAGCCCCCTGCGTCTGGAGGTGGTGACGAGCCGAGTCCAGCCGGTCCTGGAAGGTGAGCCTGTGGAGCCCGGCCGGTGGACCGTGCTCGCGCCGTGCAAGGTGATCCCACAGGAATATCCGCACATCACCTGCCGCAGCATCGACGTCGACGACATCAACGCCGACGGCTTGGCCGCGGAGCTGCACGGCGCTTCCTCAGATCTGGCGGTGGCCTGGCGCGGCGGGAGCCGCTGGGTCCAGGTCTTCGAGCCGGTGCGTCTGGAAGCGGGGGAGGTGGAGAGCCGCCTGCGGCCGCAGGGTGTGTACTTGATCACCGGCGGT
>DATANP010000612.1:0-11934 GCA_036266195.1 Thermoanaerobaculia bacterium
CAGTCTGATGTCCGATGACGGAGGCAGCACCTGCACCACCCTGACCAAGCCGACCGGCTGTGCCGTTGCCTCGATCTTCGGGCAGCGGGAGGGTGCCGTCCGCCGGCAGGACCTCGCGGCGCTGAAGACGCAGTTGCGCGACGCGATGACCCGGGTGTGAGCGGGGAGGGGGACAGCGGATGTACGAGACGCGAGTCTCGAGTCACACCGCGCTCCTGGGGACGCCAGTCCAACCCACCGCCATGTGCGGCTCTGGCCGTCCATCCAGGAGCGAGGAAACCCAGGACGGGGCCCCAGGCCCCAGGAGGAGAGAATCATGAGTTTCAAGGTCAAGGATCTCTCGGTCAGTCTTTCCGTGGACGGCGCCAGCACCTGCACCGGCCTGACCAAGCCGACCGGTGGCGACACCCTCTGGTTCAGGCGGGACGCGTCGGCGAAGCGCAACCTGGAGTCTCTCAAGACCCAGCTGCGCAACGCCATGACGCGGGCATGAGCCGGCTGTTCGGGCCGGATGAGCCTTGATGGTCCTCCGGGTTTCGTTGTCGTCGTTCTTTGAGTCGTACTTGCAGTGATTCTTCCAGGCATGCACCAGGTCCCCGGCTGCACGTAGACTAGGAGACATCTGGCAGCGAGGAGGGCCATGAGCTCTTTCCTGGAGAATCCGCGGTGACCGGTGGCACGGTCTCTCACTACGAAGTCGTCGAAGTCCTCGAGCGGGGCGAGACGACGGTCTACAAGGCGAGAGACGTTCGGGATGGGGCACTGGTGGCACTCGAAGTGCTGCCGGCCACGCGGTATCCCGGGAACACGGCCGAAGCGGAACGGTTCCGGCGCGAGTCGGAGACCGCCGCCAGGCTCGACCATCCTCATATCTGTCCGGCGCTGGAGGTGGGTGGGACCTCCAGTGGCGCCGTTTTCGTCGCGCGGTCCCTCGACCACGGCGAGACCCTGCGCAGCCGCATCGAACGCGGCCCGCTCGCGCCGGAGCATGCCGTCGGCCTGGCCTCCCAGATCGCCGCCGCCCTCGGGCGCGCGCACGAACAGGGCGTCGTCCATCGCGACCTCCGCCCCGACAACGTGCTGGTCGCCCCCGGCGGACAGGCCCGGGTCTCGGGCTTCGGCCTCTACTGGCTCCTCCCCCCGGACGGCGCCTGTCCGGCCTACGTCGCTGCCTGGCGCGCGCCCGAGCTGCTCAAGGGAGATGTGGGCGATCCCGGCGATACGCGCGCCGACGTCTGGTCCCTCGGCGTCCTCCTCTACCAGATGGTCACCGGCCGCCACCCGTTCCGCGGCGGCGGCCACGGCGAGGTCGAAGCCGCCATCCTGGGCCGCGACCCCGAGCCCATGACCGCGATCAACCCCGGCCTCCCGGCCGAGCTTCAGGACGTCGTGGCGCGCTCCCTGTCCAAGGATCCGGCCGGCCGGCCGGCGCGCATGGACGACCTCCTCGTCGTCCTGCGCGGGCTCCTCGCCGGCAGCGGCCTGACCGACGTGGACTCCACCGTCATCCAGGTGCCCCTCGGCCTGCGCGCGCCGTTCCCGGGCGCCGGCCCGGCCGCTCCCTTCCCGCCGGTCCCCGCGAACCGCGAGGTGCCGGACGACCACATGAAGGGGAGCGCGGTCTCGCAGTACCGCATCCTGGGGCTGATCGGCGGCGGCGCCATGGGCACCGTCTACGCGGCCGAGGACACCCGCCTGCGCCGCGTGGTGGCGCTCAAGTTCCTGCCGGCCGAGCTGACCAGCGATCCCCTGGCCAAGGCGCGCTTCTTCCAGGAGGCCCAGGCCGCGTCGGCGCTCGACCACCCGAACATCTGCACCATCCACGAGGTGGGAGAGACCGGCGACGGCCGCCTCTACCTCGCCATGGCCTCCTACGACGGCGAGACCGTCCGCCGCCGGCTCGCGCGTGGACCCCTGCCCGTGGCCGAGGCCGTGGAGATCGCCCGCCAGGCCGCGCTCGGCCTCGCCAAGGCCCACCGCAACGGCATCGTCCATCGCGACATCAAGCCCGCCAACCTGATCGTCACCGTGGACGGCGTGGTCAAGATCCTCGACTTCGGCGTGGCCAAGCTGCGCGGGCCGGGCGGCCTCAACGTGGCCGGCTCCTTCCTCGGCACCCCGGCCTACATGTCGCCCGAGCAGGCGCGCGGCGAGGAGGTCGACCCCCGGGCCGACGTCTGGTCGCTGGGCGTGGTCCTCTACGAGATGCTGGCCGGTGTGCGGCCGTTCAAGGGCGGCGACGACCTGACCGCGGTCCTGCGCTCCCTTCTCGAGGACCGGCCGGAGCCGCTCGCCCGCCTGCGCCCCGAAGTGCCGCCCGAGCTCGAGCGGATCGTGGCGCGCATGCTCGCGCGCTCGCCGGCCGACCGCTACCCCTCCGCCGCCGAGGTGGTCGCCGACCTCGCCGCGTTCCAGGCGCCGCCCTCGGCGGTGCGGCGCCACCCGCTCCTCGGGGCTGCCCTCGTCGTCCTGGGCGCGAGCGCGCTCGGCCTGGCCGCCTACCTGGTCCTGCGCCAGCCGTCCGCGCCGCCCGAGACCGTCGTGCCCCAGCCCGTCTTCTCCCACCTCACCGACGACGAAGGCCGGGAGCTCTACCCGAGCCTGGCGCCGGACGGCCGGAGCTTCGTCTACGCCCGGGCCGTGAACGGGCAGTTGGACCTTTTCTTGCAAAGAATCGAGGATGGCAGCACACCGATCAACTTGACCGAAGACTCGTCCTATGACGACACCCAGCCGGCCGTATCGCCCGATGGCCGCCGAATCGCCTTCCGCTCCGAGCGGGATGGGGGAGGGGTGTTCGTGATGCTGCTGCGCGGAGGGCCGGCGCGGCGCATCTCGGAGATCGGGTACAACCCGGCCTGGTCGCCGAACGGCCGCGAGATCGCGGTGGCGACCGAGGGAATCGTGGACCCGGGCATGCGCAAATCCGAGAGCGAAGTCTGGATTCTGGACACCGTTTCCAGACTACGGCGGCGCATCCCGGTCGACGACGGCGTGCAGCCGAGCTGGTCGCCGCACGGCTGGCGCCTGGCCTACTGGGGCGTGCCCGCGGGCAGCGCGCGGCGCATCCTCTGGACCGTGGCAGCCGAGGGCGGCCAGCCCGCCAAGCTCCTGGACGACGGCTTCTCCAACTGGAACCCCGTCTGGTCGCCCGACGGCGCCTGGCTCTACTTCGGCAGCGACCGCAGCGGCAGCCTCAACCTCTGGCGGCTGCCCATCGACGAGCGCACCGGAGCGCCGCGGGGCAAGCCCGAGCCGGTGACCACTCCGGCCATGGCGAGCGGCTTCTGGAGCCTGTCGGCCGATGGCCGGCACATGGTCTACGCGGCCAACGAGAGCCGCTCGAACATCGAGAGCTTCCCGTTCGACCCGGTGCGGCTGCGGGTCACGGGCCCGGGCACGGCGGTCACCCGCGGCTCGAACCTCGTGCGCTCCTGCTCGGTCTCGCCGGACGGGCTGCGCATCGCCTTCCACGCCGCGCTGCCGCGCGAGGACCTGTTCGTGGTCGGCACCGACGGCGAGCGCCAGCGCCAACTCACCGACGACGCGGCCAAGGACCGCCAGCCGTTCTGGTCGCCGGACGGCAGCCGGCTGCTCTTCTACTCCAACCGCGGCGGCCGCTACGAGGCCTGGCTGCTCTCCCTGGCGGACGGCAAGCCCGAGCGGCTCCTGCCCGAAGGCGGCGAGCCGGCGAGCTTCCCGATCTGGTCGCCGGACGGCCGCAAGGTGGCTTGCACCCTGGAGTCCGGACCTGCCATGATCGACCTGGCGGAGCCGCTGGCCTCCCGGCGGCCCGAACCGTTCGCCTCCGCCAGCATCCTCGGCGAGTCCTTCTATCCGACCTCCTGGTCGGGCGACGGCGAACGGATCATCGGCAACATTTCCCGTCTCGATCGCTCGGTCCCGGAAGGGATAGGCGTGTATTCGGTCGCCTCGCGCACCTATGAAAGATGGACGAGCCGCGGTCTGAACCCGGTCTGGCTGCACGACAGCGAACGGCTCCTATATACCGAGGGAGGGAACATCCTTGCCTTCGATCCCAGGACACACGAGGCTCGGCAGGTGCTTGCGCCTCCGTCGAGCTCTGCCTATCTGTCGGTGAGCACCGGACCTGGCGACCGCAGCCTGTTCGTCGTGCGGGCGGTCGACGAGGGTGACATCTGGCTGCTCACCCGGGGAGGGGATCGGTAGGAAATGGCCAGACCGGGGCCAGGAGAGGCCCCAAGGAGGAAAATCATGAGCTTCAAGGTCAAGGATCTCGCGATGAACGTCGGCGGCGGCAACGTCGATGAGGCGAGCACCTGCTCGACCTGGACCCGGATATCCGGCGGAAATGCCGGGTGCGCAAACTCGGGCTTCCTGGTCGACGGACCGGGAGGCCGGAACCTGTCGGTGTTGCGGGCGCAGCTCCGGCGGGCAGTGACCCGGGCCTGAGGAGAGGGGGCTCCGCCTCCCTTTCTTCCGACTACGAGAACCAGCCGAGCACGCGGGCTCGGGCGCTGCCGCTGGCCTTGGCCGGAGCCGCGTCCGTCTGCGCCACGGCGTCGTCGCAGAAGAAGCGCACGAAGTCGGACTCGGTGAGAATGCCGACCAGCTTCGAGCTTTCGAGCACCGGCAGGCATCCGAACTTGTTCTCGAACATGACCCGCGCGGCCTCGCTCGCGGGGGTGTCGGGCTCGGCCGTCTCGACCTCGGAAGTCATGACCTCCTCGACGCAAGTGCGCCGCAGGATCTCGCGCATGAGGAACAGGGGGACCTCGGCGCGCTCGATCGGGGAGTGCCGCAGGAGATCCCTGTGCGACACGAGTCCCACGAGGTCGCCTTCCCGGTCCACCACCGTGAGATGGCGGATGCCGCGCTCGTTCATCAGGTCATAGACTGTCTCGACCGTATCGTCCGGGTGGACGCTCAGGACCACCGCCGTCATCAGGTCCCGCACTCTGAGATTCTTCATGGCCTGCCTCCTGCTCCTCCATGACGGGACTTTGCCAGAGGCCGGCCGCGCTGTAACCACCCTTCGGGGCGGTTTTTTGGGTGGCCGCCCATCGTGCTCCAGAAGATTCAACTCGTCTAAAGTTTGGCCCGCTTGTCAAAAAAGGGGGGCTCTGCGGCAACTCTTATAGAGAAGAGCCGGGAAGCGCCGGCCCCGGACCTGGAGAGGAGGTGAAAGTCGGGCGTAGAGGAGGCGTCTTGGGCGACATTGCGCCAATGTAAGCTTCTGCGGCGCAATGGAAGGTTCTATGGCGCAATGTCGACTTCTATGGCGCAATGTAAGGTTCTGTGGCGCAACGGAAGGTTCTATGGAGCAATGGAACCTTCCGGAGGGCCAAAACAAAGTTCTATGGCGCGTTGGAAGATTCTGTGGCGCAATGTAAGGTTCTATACGGCAATGTAAGGTTCTACGGCGCAACGTAACGTTCTATGGCGCAATGCAAGGTTCTACGGCGGAATGTAACGTTCTACGGCGCAATGTAAGGTGACATTGCGCCACAGAAGCTTACAACGCGACATCGCAGCCTTCCCGGCCTTCCGGCAGAGGACGACGCCTCGCCGCGGCTTCCAGTCCGTGCTGGGGGTGGATTTTGGGCAATTTTGTGCCCTTTTTTGAAGAGACAGGCTTCGAACGGGCGCTCGCTGGTCGAGAGGTGCGACGGATCGACAGACTCGCTCGTATAAGGCTGTGCAGGTGCAGGGAAGCTTCATGGTTCATTGACAATTCGGAGGGGTGACGGCCACCGAGCCCAAGGCCGCCGTCATCCCGGCCCGGAGACCCGCCGCTGGCCGAGGCGGGTCTTCTCCGGCTCTTGCTCTCTGCCACGCCTTCTGTCCAAACGGCGATGAGTGCGAAGATTTTCCTATCTGCTGCTGCGTCTACGCAGATGGTGATTGGACCGCGTATTGCGGACCTTACCAGGGGAATCCTTGCTCCCACTCACCGAGCATGAACAGCGAAGATGTCGCCCTTCAAGCCAGCTATGCGGCGATCTTCGCTCCAACTACTCCTCCGGAACCGGCAAAGTAGAGCCGGCTTGACGCGCTCCTGCCGGAATCCCGGCTGTGACCTCTGATCCGGTCTTGCAGAGCAGGTGAACCCTTGCCGCTGCCGTGACAGAGGCGAGGCGTCCGTGAGGAAAACCGCTGTGCCGATCGTTTCTGTTCTTTATCATGCGCGGGAAGGATCGGCTGTCCGTGTGGTGGGAGCGCTTCGGCGTCAGGGAGCGCAGGGAGGCGGGGCTGCTGGAGGCCCTGGCGCGCAAGGGGGTGGAGTGCCAGGCCCTGGCCCGGTCCTCGGATCCTCCGGGAGGTCCGGGCCTGCTGCTGTTCGACGCGGAGGCTCCTGAGCTGGCGGACTGGGTGCGGGAGCGCAGCGGCCACGGTCAGGAACGGGTGATCGCAGTCGGGGCTTCCCGCGAGGCGCTCTCCCGCGGCTCGGGTTGGAAGCTGCTGGAGGCGGGCGCCTCGGACGTGCTGGCCGGCGACGATCCGGCCATCGCCGAGGCGGTCGCGGCCCGCTTCGAACGCTGGGAGGAGGTGGACCGCCTCGTCGATTCGACGGTGGTCAACCGCAACCTCGTCGGCCACAGCCTCGCCTGGCGCTCGGTGCTGCGGCAGATCGTCGAGGTGGCGCGCTTCAGCTCCTCGACCGTGCTGCTCGGCGGCGAGAGCGGCACCGGCAAGGAGCTGGTCGCCCGGCTCATCCACACGCTGGACCCCCGCGAGGACAAGCGCGACCTGGTGACCCTCGACTGCACCACGGTCGTGCCGGAGCTGTCGGGAAGCGAGTTCTTCGGCCACGAGCGAGGCTCGTTCACGAGCGCGGTGGCTTCCCGGGAAGGCGCGGTCGCGCTCGCCGACGGCGGCACCCTCTTCCTCGACGAGATCGGCGAGCTGCCCCTCCGCCTCCAGGCCGAGCTGCTGCGCGTCGTGCAGGAGGGGACCTACAAGAAAGTCGGCAGCAACGCCTGGCAGAAGGCCCGCTTCCGGCTGGTCTGCGCCACGCACCGCGACCTGCTCGGCGAGGTGGAGGAGGGGCGCTTCCGCCGCGACTTCTACTACCGGATCGCGGCCTGGACCTGCCATCTGCCGCCGTTGCGCGAGCGCCGCGAGGACATCCCGGCCCTCGTCCGCCACTTCCTGCGGGAGCGCTTCGGGGACGAGGCGCCGGAGGTCGATCCGGAGGTCCTGGACCTGCTGCTCGCCCGCGACTATCCGGGCAACGTGCGCGACCTGCGGCAGCTCGTGGGCCGCATCGCGCACCGCCACGTGGGGGCCGGACCGGTCACGCTCGGCGACGTTCCCGAAGAGGAGAGGCCGCGGCAGGGCTCCGAAACGCGGCCGGACGGCTTCGAGGGCGCGGTCCGCCTGGCGCTGGCCCGCCGCCTGGGGCTCAAGGAGATCGGCAACCTCGCCGCCGAGACCGCCATCCGCCTCGCGCTCGAAGAGGAAGGCGGCAGCCTCCGGCGCGCCGCCGAGCGGCTCGGCGTCACCGACCGCGCCCTCCAGATGCGCCGCGCCGCGCGGCGGTCGGTTGACCCGGACCGGAAAGACGGCTAGTTTTCATCCCACTCAAGAGGTGTCCGATGAAGACGAGTCGTAGGGTCCTGCTGGCCTTCGTGTCGTGCTGTGTTGCCTTCCTGCCGCAGGCCTGGGCGCAGCCGGCGTGCAGCGCGGCACAGGCGAAGCCGCTGCTGCCCACCGATCCGGCCCTGTGCGCGAAGCTGGCGCCGGTCGTCCGCCGGCCCGGCGCGCTGCCGCTCGAAAAGTACGAGGAGGCGCTGGGGAGCTATCTGCGGAGCTTCTGCTACCGCGACGAGGCGAGCGGCTGGAAGCGCGACAAGCACGTACGCGACACCGGACCGTTCATCGCCAGCCTCCAGAACGGCGCCTGGGTTGGAAACTACTACGGCACGCACGCGCCGGTCGTCGTCTGGTACTCGCCCGAGATGCTCGACTGGATGAGGACCAACCGTCCATCGGAAGAGAGCGCGGCGCCGAAGACCGGCACGCCGATCCCCGACGGCGCGGTGATCGTGAAAGAGATGTACCCCGCGCCCGGCGCGGCCTGCGCTTCGGCCGATCCGGTCCGGCTCCTGCCGACCTCGGGCGCCGCGGTGATGGTGCGCGATCAAAAAAGCTCGCAGGATGGCTGGTTCTGGGGCTGGTTCGGCTGGAGCGGCTGGACTCCGGACTATCCGACCGACACCACGAACCGCTATCCCTACATGGGGTTCGGCCAGTACTGCGTGAACTGTCACGCCTCGGCCAAGGACAACCACACGTTTTCCAGCCTGCGCAACGTCCAGGGCGAGCCCGGCGAGCCTCTGGTCTTTCTTTCGCAACATTTTTTCGACGCCAAGCCGGTGGCGAGCCATCACCGCCTGGTGTCGCTGCCCACGGATGACGCGCCCCGGCTCGGCCAGCCGCTGTACGCCTTCAACGAGGCGTTCACCGCGTCTCTCCGCGCCAGCCATCTTTCGAAACCCACCTGGGAAACCGTGCTGCGGATGCCTTCGGAGACCTATGACAACGTCTGGGTGAAGGCGGGGCCGGTCACCGCAGCGAGCCAGTTCGTGACCTCGTCCCAATGCCTCGGCTGCCACGACGCGGGCGGCACCGGGCTGCAGTTCGACATGACGCGGCCCAATCCCCACGGCGACAACCTGCTCAATCTCTCACCCTACGCGACGTGGAAGACGTCACCGATGGGGCTGGCCGGCCGCGATCCCGTGTTCTACGCGCAGCTCGCGAGCGAGACCGAGACGTTCCATCCCGAGGCCTCGCCGGTGGTTCAGACCGTGTGCCTCGGCTGCCACGGCTTTGCGGGCCAGCGCCAGCACGGGATCGACAGCCATGCGAAATCTGGCGACTGCCCGCCGTTCCTCAGGGAGTACACGAAGGCGACCCCCTATCCGAATGGCAATCCTCAGGCTCATCTGGCCAACTACGGCGCGCTCGCGCGGGACGGCATCACCTGCACCTCCTGCCACCGTATGCTGCCCGGCCAGGGGCCGGAAAACCCCGCGATCGATCAGCCGCAGAACGGCTGCATCCGCCAGCGGCAGGACTTCCTGAACCCGGACAACAAGGGTTTCGCGAAGACGTTCACCGGCAGCTTCCTCGTCGGGGCGCCGGATCAGATCCTCGGTCCGTTCGAAGATCCGCAGACCCGGCCGATGAAGGGCGCGCTCGGTCTCGAACCGGTGCACAACCAGGCGGTGCGCAGCTCGGAGGTCTGCGGGACCTGTCACACGGTGCACCTGCCGGTGATGAACAAGGGAAAGGTGATCGCTCACATCTACGAGCAGACCACCTATCCGGAGTGGGCGTTCAGCGCGTATCGCACGGGGGACACTCCGGACGGCGCGCTGCCGTACGGAGCCGGCGCGCAGGCGCAGTCGTGCCAGGGCTGCCACATGCCGAGCAAGGACGCGTCGGGCAAGCCGCTGCGCAGCAAGATCGCGGGCATCCAGGAGCACAGCAACTTCCCGCAGGCCGAGTACGCGCTGGGCGGCAAGGACATCGACCTCCAGGTGCGCGAAGGGTTCGCCCTGCACACGCTGGTCGGCTTGAACGTATTTCTGATCAAGATGGCACAGCAGTTCCCCGACGTGCTGGGCCTCCGCACGCAGGACCCCATGCTGGTGAGCAAGGGGCTCGATCCGCTCCTGTTCTCCGAGCAGGCGATGCTCGACCAGGCGTCTCATGCGACCGCGGCGATCAGCCTTTCCGTCGCGCAGAAGGACGGCAAGCTTGCCGGCACGGTGAAGATCGACAGCAAGGTCGGCCACAAGCTGCCCTCCGGGGTGGGGTTCCGCCGCGCCTTCGTCGAGCTTTCGGTGCTGGACGCGAACGGCAATGTTTTGTGGGCGTCGGGCCGCACGAACGGCGCGGGTGTGATCGTGGACGAGAACGGCCAGCCGGTGGCGGGGGAGCTCTGGTGGAAGGACGACTGCTCGGCGCGGCTCAACCCGGACAAGCTGGTGTTCCAGCCGCACCACCAGGTGATCCGCAATCAGAATGAGGTCCAGATCTATCAGGAGCTGGTGACGGCGCCCTCGGGACCGGACCCCCGGTGCGGCCTGCACGTGCCCGCGCGGCCGCCGCTGACCACGAGCTTCCTTTCGATCTGCGGCCGGGCGAAGGACAACCGCATCCTGCCGAGCGGTTTCCTGCCGCTGGCCGACCGCACCGCGATCGCCGAGGCGCTGGGAGCGAGGGCGGACCTCGCCGAGGACGTCGAGCCGTTCGGCGTCGAGGACGACCCGGATTATCAGAAAGGCGGCGGCGACACGCTGGTCTACGAGATCGATCCGGCCGGGCTGTCCGGCGTTCCCGCGACGGTGCAGGCAAAGCTGTACTATCAGGCCACGCCGCCCTTCTATCTCCAGGACCGCTTCTGCACCTCGAAGAGCGAGGACACGAAGCGCCTTTACTTCCTGGCCGGCCACCTCAATCTGGAAGGCACGGCGGCCCAGAGCTGGAAGCTGGAGGTCGTGAGCACCGGATTAGTGAACGTCGGCGGTTAGATCGCGAACGGGTCGGCCGTCCAGGGATCGCGAGCCTCGGACTCCGGCGCCCCGGCCGCGGTGCGGATCGGCTGGGCGGCGGGTTTCTCCTCCGGCGTCCGCATCAATTTGAGGATGTTGCCGCTCAAAACCTTTCGTTCGTCCTGGGGTGAAAAACCGAGCGCCCGCACCTTGGCGAGCTCGACGCCGGGGTGGAGCCACGGTCCGTCCGAGCCGAACAGGATCTTGCCCGCGCCGGCCCGCCGTGCCGCCTGCTCCAGGATGTCGAACCGCCGCACCCCCGATGTATCGGTATGGATGTTCGGGTGCCGCACCAGGTGATCGATCAGGCCGAGCTGGGCGCGCCAGTCGTCCGCGAAGCTGCCGAGGTGGGGGATGATGAAGCTCACATCCGGATATTCGGTGGCGAGCAGCTCCACGACGGAGATCTCGCCCATGACGTCGTAGAGCACCGGCATCTTCCAGGCGCGCGCGGCGTCGCAGATCTCCCGCGTGATCCGGGCGTCGTGGCGGTGGACCTTGATGCCGCGGAACCCGTGCTGCTCGACCGCCTCGCGCACCAGGAGCCCGACCCGCCCGCGGTCGCGCGCCGGGTGGATGAACGCAAACCCGTAGAACCGGTCCGGCCGGCTTTTGACGATCCGCGCCACCTCGCGGTTGGCGACCCGGTAGTCCGAGTGGAACGCGGCGAACAGAACCGTGCGGTCGATCCCAAACGGGGCTGCCCATCTCAGGTAGCCGTCGAGAGGGGCCGCCGTGTCCCAGGGTCCGGTCAGGCCGTCGCCCTTGCCGGCGTGGCAATGGCAGTCGATGATCATCCGGCGCAACCTTTCAGATCGCCGATCCGTTCCTTGATCCCCGGGCAACTGTAGAGGCTGTCGCTGCGCGTCGACAGCCTCTTCAACTCTCTCTGCACACCCGGGCGCCGGGGATCGTGGCAGTAGGAGATATCGGTCGCGCGGACTCCGGCGATGACGGCCTCCACCAGCCCCTGGATCTTCTGGATCATCCCTTCCGGCTTGATCGGAAGGCCGCGCGTCCGTTGGGTTTTCATGTAGGTCTTGAGAACCCTCCTCGCGGACAGGGAGAAGTCCTGCAGGCCGGCGTTGGACTTCGAGCCGAGTTTCTGGCGGAAGAACCTATGAATTCCTTCCGCTTCGAAGTAGGTGTCATCGATCCCTTTGAGTCCGAGCTTGCGAAGGAAGCAGATCAGTGCGGGACGGCTCTTCGGGAAGCCGTTCTCCGTCATCCATTCCTCGGCGATGCGGAGTTGATAATCGAGCTGATCGTCCGTTACTTCGACGGGCTCGGCGGGCTTGGGCTTGGGCTTTGGCTTGAGACTGTCAACGGCCCGCGCGAGCACGAGCTGGGTTTTCGGGCCCATGAAGCCGTCGACGATGAGGTCGAG
>DATANP010000613.1:0-14800 GCA_036266195.1 Thermoanaerobaculia bacterium
GCTTCCAGCGGAACAGCCATCACAACGCGACGCTGACGTCGCTCGAACAGCGGCTCCGTGACCTCTTCGAACTCCTCGTTATAGTCGGTCGCATCGTGGGTGTCCCAGAACCGCGCCAGTTCCTCGATCGAATCAGTGTCCGGGATTTTCTCTTTGGCTTTCATCTGCCTTGCCTCCGAGCCCACTCGTTGAAGCTTCTCTGTTCTTTCCGTGTCATGGGGCGGGCTGTCACGGGAAAACCCCTGCCGTCTGGAAACTCGATCAACATGCAGAAGAGCAGACGGCCCGCGTCCGTCCTGCCGAAGATCTGATAGAGAGGGTTCTTTCCTGTTGCCTTCGCCCGGCGAACCTGCGGCCGAGCGAAACAGACTTCCTCGAACTCCTCCGGCTCAACGTTGTGCCGGGCGATGTGCTCGATCCGGTCTTCCGTCCAGACGATCTCATGGATTCTCACTCTCCGAGTCTATCGCTCCCCAGAGGCTCCTGTCCACGATACTAAACGTCCAGGTTGCGCACGTCGAGCGCGTTGTCCTGGATGAACTCGCGGCGCGGCTCGACCTCGTCGCCCATCAAAACGGTGAAGATCTGGTCGGCTTCGACATCGTCCTCGACTTGAACTTTGAGGAGCCGGCGCTTCGTGGGGTCCATGGTGGTCTCCCAGAGCTGCGACGGATTCATTTCGCCGAGACCCTTGTAGCGCTGGATCGACAGGCCCTTCTTGGCGCCGCCGTAAAGCTTTTCGAGGGCCTCGTCCAGGGTGTCCTGGATCTGCATGTCGTCGCCCTTGATCAGCTTGAAGCCGTCGGCGGTGAAGGCCTCGTAACCGATCTGGTTGTTGGCCAGGGCGCGGTACTCGGCGCTCGTCACCAGGTGCCAGTCGATCCTCGACTCGCGGTCCACGCCGTCGCGCCGGCTCCAGAAGCGCACGAAGCCGGTGCCGTGCTCTTCGTCGCGGTCGAGCCGGACGTCCCGGAAGCCGGCGGCTTCGAGCTGTTCGGCGATGCGGGCCAGGCGGGCTTCGTCGAGGAGCGAGGTCTTGTCGCGCACCTCGTTGCGGAGCGCGATCTTGATCGCTTCCTGCGGCAGGCCGCGCGAGACCAGGCGGTCCAGGTTCTGGCGGAAGGTTTCCACCTTTTCCAGGAAGCTCGCGAGGCGCGCGCCGGTCATACGGCCTTCCCCGTTGCCATGACCATTGCGGCCGATCTCGACCTCCCACTGGTCCTTGATGCGGTCGACCAGGAAAGCCTGATACTCGCGATCGTCCTTGAGGTAGGCCTCGGACTTGCCGTGGCTCACCTTGTAGAGCGGCGGCTGCGCAATATAAAGATAGCCGCGCTCGATGATCTCCCGCATCTGCCGGTAGAAGAAGGTCAGGATCAGCGTCCGGATGTGGCTGCCGTCGACGTCGGCGTCGCACATGATGATCAGCTTGTGATAGCGCAGCTTCGCGACGTCGAAGTCCTCCTTGCCGATGCCGGTGCCGAGCGCCGTGATCATCGTCCGGATCTCGTCGGAGGAGAGCATCTTGTCGAAGCGCGCCTTCTCGACGTTCAGGATCTTGCCCTTGAGCGGCAGGATGGCCTGGAAGCGCCGGTCGCGCCCCTGCTTGGCCGAGCCGCCCGCGGAGTCTCCCTCGACCAGGAACAACTCGGCCACCTCGGGGTTGCGCTCGGAGCAGTCGGCCAGCTTGCCGGGCAGGTTCGAGGCGTCGAGCGCGCCCTTGCGCCGGGTCAGGTCGCGCGCCTTGCGCGCGGCCTCGCGGGCGTGCGCCGCCTCCACGCACTTCTCCACGATCCGCCGCGCCTCGCGCGGGTTCTCCTCCAGGAAGCGGTCGAGCTTCTCGTTGACCGCCTGCTCCACCCAGCCCTTGATATCGGACGAGACCAGCTTGTCCTTGGTCTGGGAGGAGAACTTCGGGTCCTTGATGCGCACCGACACGACCGCGGTCAACCCCTCGCGCACGTCCTCGCCGGCGAGGTTCTCCTTGAGCGCCTTGGCCAGGCCCGAGGCCTGCGCGTAGTTGTTGATCGTCCGCGTCAGGGCGGTCTTGAACCCTTGCAGGTGCGTGCCGCCGTCGCGGTTGTTGATCGTGTTGGTGAAGCTGTAGATGATCTCCTGGTAACCCTCGTTCCACTGCAGGGCGACCTCGATCGACTCCGCGCCGGTGCCGTCGTCGCGCGTGTCGTTCAGGTAGATCGGCACGGGGTGGAGCGGCTGCTTGTTGCGGTTCAGGTGCTCGACGAACGAGGAGATGCCGCCCGCGTAGGCGAACTCGGCCTCCTTGTCGATGCGCTCGTCGCGCAGCCGGATGCGCACGCCCCGGTTCAGGAACGACTGCTCGCGCAGGCGCTGGGCCAGCGTGTCGTAGTGGAACTCCAGGATGGCGAAGATCGAGGAGTCGGGCCAGAAGGTGACCTTGGTGCCGGTGCTCGCCGTGGTGCCGATCACCTTGATCGGCTCTTCGGGAACACCCTTGTGGTAGACCTGGTACCAGACCTGGCCGTCGCGCTTGATCTCCAGCTCGAGGGTTTCGGAGAGCGCGTTGACCACGGACACGCCGACGCCGTGCAGGCCGCCGGAGACCTTGTAGGAGTTCTTGTCGAACTTGCCGCCCGAGTGCAGCTCGGTCATAATGACCTCGGCCGCCGAGCGCCCCTCTTCCTTGTGCATGTCGACCGGGATGCCGCGGCCATCGTCCTCGACCGTGACCGAGTTGTCGGTGTGGACCACGACGTCGACGACCGAGCAATAGCCGGCCTGCGCCTCGTCGATCGAGTTGTCGACCACCTCGAACACCATGTGGTGAAGCCCGGAGGCGTCATCCGTGTCCCCGATGTACATGCCCGGGCGGGTGCGGACCGCCTCCAGGCCCTTGAGGACCTTGATGTTCTCGGCTGTATATGTAGGTATCGGTGCTGGATTCTCCAAGACTGGTCTCCACCCTGAAATTCGGTTTGTCGCCCACGAGGGTGCGGGCACAAGAATGAAAAAATTATAGCACGCCGCGGGGGGTTTTTGCGAGGCCTGGAGGCCCGAAAATTCAAGGATTTACGGCCTCTGGAGGTTTTAACCGGAAAGACGCCCGAAAGCTTCCCGAAAACGCCCTTTTTACGACAGCAGGGAGAGCTTTCCCTTCTCCATCTCCCAGACTTTGCCGACCTCCAGGGTGAGCCAGACCTGGGGACGGTTGGAGCTGGCGAGGATCTGGCGCGTTTCGTCCCTTTGGAAGACCTTCCAGACCGCGGAATGGGTCGGAGGTGCCAGCTCGGCGTCCGCGTCGTCGAGGAGGTAGACCGGGCTTCGGCCGGCCGCCTCCACGGCCCGGCCGTGCGCCGCCAGAAGCAGCAGGGACAGGGCTTTGCGCTCGCCGGCCGAGGCCACGCGCCGGATGTCGTGCCCTCCCCAGAGGATCTCGAGCTCGTCGCGGTGAGGTCCGAGCAGGGGGAGTTGCCGCCGGCGCTCCTTCTCGGCGACGGCTTCGAGGCTCTCCGCGATCGAGGCGGCCCCATCCAGGCCCGAGACCGGAGAGGGCCGGTAGCGCAGCTCGACCGGCGGGAACGGCAGGCCGGACTCCTCGATCACGGAGAGGAGAGTCCCCCGTAGGCTCTCGACGTAGTCATGGCGAAGGCGGATCACGTCGGCAGCCAGGGAGGCGAGCATCTCGTTCCAGATCTCCATACCGCCGATGCCTGCTGCTCCTTGGAGTAGAAGCTCCCTCTTCTGCCGAAGGGCCTCGCGGTAGCGGCCGAGAAGCTCCAGGGCGGCCGGCCGGCTGGCGACGATACCGCGGTCCAGGAAGCGGCGCCGGGCCTTGGGCGCGCCGACCAGGACCTCCGCCTCGGCCGACGTCCAGGCCACGACTGGCAGGGCCGCCAGGTGCTCGGCCAGCGGACCGACCTTGCCGTTGAGTGTCCTTTCCCGCCTGCCCTCGGTCCAGACGACCTCCAGGCTGGATCGCCGGTCGGTCTCCACCTCGGCGTGGAGGCGGAAGGAGGCACTGCCGTGGCGCACGCAGTCGGCGATCTGGGCAGCGCGGAAGCTGCGGGTGGTGGCTACGACGTAGACTGCCTCCAGCAGGCTGGTCTTGCCCGCGCCGTTGCCGCCGAGGAGGAGGTGCGAGCCCCTTCCCGGCCACCAGTCGAGGGGCTCCAGATTCCGGAAGTCGTTGACCAGCAGTTGTCCGATCAAATCCGCATCGGCATGATCACGCAGAGATACCGGGTGTCCGGTCCGTCCATCGGGTAGCCGACGCACTGCGTGTTCTCGTCCTTGAGCTCCAGCCGGATGCGGTCGGTCTCCACAGCGCCGAGGAAGTCCCGCAGGTAGTCCGGGTTGATGCCGACGCGGAACTCCGGACCCTCGTAGTCGCAGTTGACCTCCTCGACCGCCTCGCCGAGGTCGGAGTTGGCGGCGGAGATGACCACTTGGTCGGAGGTGAACTGGAGGCGCACGGCGCGCGCCCGGTCGCCGGTCATGAGCGCGGCGCGCTGGACGGCTTCGACCAGGGCCTTGCGCTCGAAGAGCACCTTCTTGTCGTTGTCCTTGGCGATGACCCGCTCGTAGTCCGGGAAGGTCCCTTCCAGGATGCGGCAGATCAGCTCGCGCCGGCCGAGGCCGAAGGAGAGGTGGTGCTCGCCGCGGCGGTAGGCGAGCTTGCCTTCGCCTTCCAGCCGCTGCAGCTCCTGGAGAGCCTTGCGCGGCACCAGGACCGACTCCTGGCCATTACTGGCGCCAACACTGCCTTCGAGGCCGCCTTCGACCAGGGCGAGGCGGTGGCCGTCGGTCGCGACCATCTCCATCGAACCGTCCTTGAGCTTGAGGAGGGCGCCGTTGAGTTGGAAGCGGGACTCCTCGGCCGAGACGGCGAAGAGGATCTTCGAGACCATGCGGCGGAAGTCGCCGAAGGGGATTTCGACCTGGGCGGTGTCCTCGACCTGCGGCAGGGTGGGAAAGTCGTCCGGCGCGAGGCCATGGACCTTGAAGCGCGACTTGCCGGAGCGGATGGTGAGGACGCGCGGCTCTTCCTGGACGAGGAGGACCTCGTCGGCGGTGAGCGAGCGGATGATCTCGAGGAGCTTCTTGGCCTGGACGGCGATGCCGCCGCCATCCTTGACGTCGGCCTCGCACCAGGACGTCAGCGAGACGTCGAGGTCGGTCGCGGCCAGGTTGAGCCGATCCTCGCGCGCGGTCAGGAGCAGGTGGGAGAGGACCGGAATGGTCGTCTTGCGCTCCACGATGCCCTGCATGGGGATGAGCTCACCCAGAAACTCACTGCGATTGACGCGGATTTCCATTCCCTCTTCTCCGTATAGAAGGCATCAGAATATACCATAGACGTCGTAACAGAAGACGCCTGCGGATTTCCGGAAAGGGCCGGTAAGTCTCTGAATCGACGTGATTTGGATTCCAGTCCCGCCTGTGGAGGCGCCTGTGGACGGTCTGCGGACGGCTGTGGAGAAAATCGGACGGACGAAAATTCTCCGCAGCTCTCCACAGCGGTTCAGAAGAGTTTTCCACAGCCTTTCCACCGGCCGCAGAATCCCCTACCCGAACCAATGCAGTCATCATGCCACTTCAAGTGAAGTGTTGTTCGAACTTCTGTAGGGTGCGGTCGAAGTCGGGGTCCGACTTGCGCAGGTCGGCGACCTTCTCGACCGAGTACATCACCGTCGAGTGGTGCTTGTCGTTGAAGAGCTTGCCGATCTCGGGGTAGGACAGGTCCGTGAGCTTCTTGCAGAGGTACATCGCCACCTGCCGCGGGATGACGATCTGGCGGGCGTTGCTCTTGCTCTTCACGTCCGCCACCTTCAGATCGTAATGCCGGGCCACGGCCTTGATGATGTCGGCCGCGGCGGGCTTCTTGCCTTCCTCGGGCAGGATGTCCTTGAGCGTCTCGCGGGCCAGGGCAGGAGAGAGCGGCTTGCCGGTCAGCGAGGCGAAGGCGATGACCCGGTTCAGCAGCCCTTCGAGCTCGCGGATGTTCGACTTCACCTGCTGCGCGATGAACTCGGCCACGTCGTCCGGCAACTCGCTGTTCTCCAGGTAGGCCTTGCGCTGGAGGATCGCCACCTTGGTCTCCAGGTCCGGCTGCTGGATGTCCGCGATCAGCCCCCACTCGAACCGGCTGCGCAGCCGCTCCTCCAGGGTAGGGATGTTCCGCGGCGAGGAGTCCGAGGTGAGGATGATCTGCTTCTGGCTCGTGTAGAGCGTGTTGAAGGTGTGGAAGAACTCCTCCTGGGTCCGCTCCTTGTTGGCGATGAACTGGATGTCGTCGATCAGGAGGACGTCGATCGTGCGGTAGCGCTCCCGGAACTCGGGCATGCGCTCGAAGCGGATCGAGTTGATCAGCTCATTGACGAACTGCTCGGCGGCCAGGTAGAGCACCCGCAGTTGAGGACGGGTGCGCAGGATCTCGTGGCCGATGGCGTGGAGAAGGTGCGTCTTGCCCAGACCCACGCCGCCGTAGAGGAACAGCGGGTTGTAACTCTCGGACGGGTTCGCGGCCACGGCCTTGGCCGCGGCATGGGCGAACTCGTTCGACTTGCCGACCACGAAGGTGCTGAACACGTACTTCGGGTTGAAGTGGGACGCCGAGATGTACTCGCCGCTGTCCTCTTGCTCTTCCTCCAGGGTGAAGAGTACCTCGAAGCGGGGCTCCCCGAGACCGTCAAGAGCGTGCTCCACGGTGGTGCGGTAGCTCTCCTCCAGCGTACGCAGGAAGCGGGCGTTCGGCGCGGCCAGCACCAGCCGTCCGTCCGACTCGTCACGCACCCGGAGCGGCAGGAACCAAGTGGCGAACTCCTCGGAGTCGAGGTCTTGCTGGAGCTGCTTCTGAAGGGCCGACCAGAGGGATGACGACATGAAACCTCAAAAAGGCAGAATACTCGTATTCCACAGATTTTCCACAAGCTGTGGAAATTCTTTGTCCGCGGGGCTGGACCGGCGGGAGCGGATGGTGCCGCTGTCGAACGGCGCTTACGGCGACTGCTGGGAACGGATGATAGAACAGCCCCGCCGGCCCCGCAACCCCCTCCTGCCTGCTAGGGGGAAGTTAGTCCTTTTTTTCGGCACGGGGCGGAATGAAAATCGCGCCCGAGCACCATCGCCATCATACTCTCAACCAGCGGCTCTTCTCGACTTCGGCACGCCAGAATTCCTCCCAGGCGCGCAGATCCCGCGGGTCGAGCCGGGCCAGATGGCAGATGGCGTCGCCCGGATGGACGAGAGGGAGAAGGGTGACGCCGAGCACCACCCCGGACCACGGCGCCTTGAGGAGGCTCTTCTCGCGGCCGAACGGGTTGGTGTTGACCGAGATCGGTGCCCCACGCTCGAGGGCTTGGCCGAGCTCGACGTTCAGGTCGAGAATGCCGCCGGCCTGGGCGCGGACCCAGTGGGTGCGCTCGATCTTCAGGCGCAGCGGCGGCTGGGCCGGCTCGCCCGGGAGCATGCGGAGGAAGCGCATGACGTTCAGGATGCCGGCGATGCCGGTCTCGATGAACGGCCGCTCCAGGCGCCGGGCGCTCCCCGCCTCGAAGACGATCGTGGGCACGCCCGCGGCGCAGGCCACCCGGCGCAGCGACCCCTCCGGACCCTCGCCGCCGATGAGGAGAGGGATGCCGAAGGCCTCCGCCAGCTCGGACACCCGCGGGTCGGCCAGGTCGGCGCGGATCTGCGGGTAGTTCGAGCGCTCGCCGCCGGCCGTGTGAAGGTCGATCCCGAAGTCGCTCTGGCGGATCACCTGGCGGAACAGCATGTCCGCGAGCCGGGCGGTAAGCGACCCCTTGGGACTGCCCGGGAAGCTGCGGTTCAGGTCGCGCCGGTCGGGCAGCCGCCGGTCCTGGACCAGGAAGCCGGGCACGTTGACCACCGGCACGGCGATCAGGGTGCCGCGCAGGCCGGTGAAATCCGTCTCGTTGAGGAGCGAGCGGAGGATGCCGACCCCGTTGAGCTCGTCGCCATGGACCGTGGCGGTCACGAACAGGATGGGACCCGGCGCGCCGCGGACCACGGTCACCGGAATGGAGACCGGCTCGGCCGTGTAGGACTCGGCCACCTTGAGGCGCAGCTCGGCGGTCTGGCCGAGGGCGACCTTGGTGCCCGCGAAGCTCAGGACGGAACGGGAGTCAGTCGTTATCTTCTTTGGCATGGGGGGCGTGGGGGGCGTGAGAGAGGACGAAGTCGATCATGGCGCCGGCCACATCCACACCCGTGGCCCGTTCGATCCCTTCGAGGCCGGGCGAGCTGTTGACCTCCAGCACCATGGGACCCTCCTTGGACGGGATCATGTCCACGCCGGCGATGTTCAAGCCGAGGACCCGGGCGGCGTGGACCGCGGTCTTCTCATAGAGAGGGTCGAGAGTGACCCCGGTCGCGGTCGCGCCGCGATGGATGTTGCTGCGGAACTCCCCTTCGGTAGCCTTGCGCGACATGGCGGCCACCACCTTGCCATCCACCACGATGGCGCGGTAGTCGGTGCCCTCGGCCTCCTCGACGTAGGCCTGGATGAGGATGTTCTGGCGCAGGGTGCTCATGGCGTCCAGGACCGACTCTGCCGATTTGACCGATTCGGCCAGGATGACACCCATGCCCTGGGTCCCTTCGAGCAGCTTGAGGATGACCGGCGCGCCGCCGACCTTGCGGATGGCGGAGCGGATGTCCTCGCGGCGCCGGGCGAAGGCGGTCGGGGGGATGCCGATGTCGTGGCGCGAGAAGAGCTGCAGGGTGCGCAGCTTGTCACGGCTGCGGGAGATGGCCTGGCTCTCGTTGGCCGAGAACACGCCCATCATCTCGAACTGGCGGACCACGGCGAGGCCGTAGAACGTGATGCTGGGGCCGATCCGCGGCACCACGCCGTCGAGGCCCGTGACCCGCTCGCCCTCGTGGAAGACCTCCGGCTTCTTCTTGGAGAGCTTGACGATGCAGTGCAGCGGGTTGAGCACCGACACCTGGGCGCCGCGGTTGCGGCAGGCCTCGACCAGGCGCGAGGTGGAGTAGAGGGTGGCCTTGCGGGAAAGGATGGCGATCTTCATGGAATCGTCGGCTGGCTCCGTCGCAGGAGGTACTTGCGCGACGTGTCCACCACGAAGTCGCCCTCCAACGCCTTGCGGCCCAGAATCATACGAAAGAGCATGCCCGAGCGGTCGGTCAGGGTGACGCGGATCCGCTTGCGCACCGGGCCGAGGACCATCTCGGTCTCGATCACCGGCCGGACCTCGCGGTGGCCGCCGGAGTCGGTGACCCGGACCCGGCCGACGATCGCGACCCGGACGACGATCCTGCGCTCCGGCCGCTTTCGGTCGGTGCCGATCGTCACCTCCGCCATCTCGGTGCCGTCCGGCAGCGCCTCCAGGCAGGTAAAAGATTCTACGTGCAGGGAGGAGGTGCGGGCGCCGGTGTCGAGCTTGGCCTTGAGACGTCTGATTCCCAGCTCCGGCAAGGCAAGATATTCCTTCCAGCCCACCACCAGGGGCTCTACGGAGACGGGGGTCAGGAGAGCGTCCGTGCAGGGCATTGTAGAAATGGCATGAGCGAGAGGTAGCAATTGCATCCAAGAGGCCGAGAAACCGTCCGTCTGGCCCCGGCGCCGTTCGCGGCCGAAATCCGGAACTCGTTGATTCTACAGGATGAGGGCCAATTTCGGTACTTCAGGCACGAGCGTTGCATAGAATAGGGGTACCTAAGTAAGCGTATTCAGGGGGAAGCGCCCGACCAGCCATACGAGAATCCTGCCAACCTGGAGATCCTTCACGATCTCAACCTCTCTTTTTCTTTCCTTTCTCCCCTTTACAGGGGTAGATCCAAAAACCCAACCGGTTCTCAAGGCGCTTCCCCCCTGGCGCCCTTCGGCGAAAGCCGGGGGGCGCATCTCCCTTTCTTGTCCCATCTGGGCACATCTTTCAAAGCACCGTTCGCAACCGTGTAGGAAATGCCTGCTTTCGGAGAGGAGAGGTCCCGGCTGCTCCCGGGCGGTGAATCGGGCCGTGAGTTGCTCTCTCTTTGATCAAGGCCTGGAGAAATCGGGCACGCGGGTTGCAGAGAGAAGAGGGCACGTAGGCAGTAGTTCGAAGGGGGTCCCAACCAACCATCGAAAACCCTACCTACCCGAGACCTTCGGTCTCAACCTCTTTGACCCTTCCTGATCCCCCTGCACAAGGGGTAGATCCTCAAAAATCCAACCGGAGAGATGGGGCCCCTTCCCCAAGACCTCCCAGCCTCGGCTGGGAGGTCTTGCTATATCCCGAACCCTCGGAGTCTTGAGGAATTCTTGAACGGGCATGGGGGTTGCATTGAGCAGATGGCAGAAACAAGTAGGGGAGGCTCCAGCCCACCACAACGATCCTACCTGTTTGGAGGTCGTAAGACCTCACCCTCTCAAGACTCTTACCTGATTCCCCTTTCTACAGGGGTAAATACATAAAATCCAACCGGAGAGATGGGGCCTCCCCCCCTTGTTTCTCCCTGTCTTGATGGGGCGCCAACCCGGCGCCCTGTTTTGCTCCCTGCCAAATTGGCCCGTACAGATGGCACACCGCGGATAGAATGACGCGATGCGGCACGTCGACGCTCTCCTGGCCTGGTTCGACCGCCACCGGCGCGACCTCCCCTGGCGCCGGACCCGCGACCCCTACGCGATCTGGCTCTCCGAGGTCATGCTCCAGCAGACCCGGATCGAGACGGCCCTCCCTTATTACCAGCGCTTCCTGGAAAGTTTTCCCACGGTGGCCGACCTCGCCGCGGCCGAGGTGGAGGAAGTTCTTGCCCTGTGGTCCGGCCTCGGCTACTACCGGCGCGCCCGCCAGCTCCACGCCGCCGCTCGCCGGGTGGTGGAGATCGGCGGATTCCCGCGGACCGTGGAAGGTTTACAGGAGCTGCCCGGCATCGGTTCCTATACCGCGGCGGCCGTGGCGAGTATCGCCTTTGGCGTGGCGGAGCCGGTGCTCGACGGCAACGTGGAGCGGGTGCTCTCGCGCTGGCTCGCCCTGGAGCTGGACCCGAAGAGCCGCGAGGCCCGGGACCGGATGCTCGCGGCCGCGGCCACCCTGCTCGATCCCGAACGGCCGGGCGACAGCAATCAGGCGCTCATGGAGCTGGGCGCCACGGTCTGCGTGCCGAAACGGCCGCGCTGCCTGCTCTGCCCGATCGCCTCCGGCTGCCGGGCGGCGCGGGAGGACGATCCCGAGCGCTTTCCGGTCGCCCGTCCGAAGCGCGAGCGCGAGCTTCACCGGCTGGCGGTGGCGGTGGTGGAGAGGGACGGAAAGATCCTGCTCTTCCGCCGGCCGGAGGACAGGACGCTGATGGCCGGCCTCTGGGAGCTGCCCTGGGCGGTGGCCGATCGCGCGGAGTCGGGTCTGTCCGAGCGCTACGGCGGCCGGTGGACCCTGGGGAATCGTCTCGGCGGGGTGCGCCACTCGATCACCTACCGCGATCTGGAGCTGGACGTCCACCAGGCGAAGCTGGGCCGGGGCAGGACCCGTCCAGACGTCGAGTCGGGCTGGTTCGGTGAGCGCGAACGCGCCGGGCTGCCGCTGTCCTCGATCGTCTCGAAGGTTCTACGGGTTCTGGACCGGACCTAACAGATCCGGCAACCGGCTCCCTCCGGCCGACCGTCTGCCCTCCTGCCAGGCCCAGGCGGCGCGTTCGGAGTCGCCGAGGGCGGCCCAGAGTTGCGCGGCCTGGAGGAACCACTCGGCGAACAGCGGCTCGCCGCCGCCGAGGTCGGTGCGGAGCTTGTTCTCCAGCGAGGTCTCGACCTCGTCGAACAGGCGGCGGGCCTCCCGGAGATCCCCCCTCCGCAGCTCGATCCAGGCACGGTGGAGGGTGATCGACTCGGCCAGGTCCGAGCGCAGGGCTGCGGCCCGCCCGAGGTCCTGGCTCGCCTTGTCCAGGTCGCCGGCGTAAGCCGCGGCCAGTCCGGATTCGAGCCAGGCCTCGCCATCCGAAGCGTCGGACGCCAGGATGCGGGAGAGGAACCGGCGTGCCTCGTCGAAGCGGAGCAAATGCCGGGCTGCCACCGCCGCGGCGAACAGCTCGTCCCGGCTCGCTCCGCGCCCGGTGCGCGCCGCGGCCAGGGCGGTCTCGAAATCGCCCCGTCCCACGGCCTGGGCGGCCGGGCTATCCTGCGTCCTCCGCAGGACCGAGACGAGAACGAACGCCGTGATCACCACGGCGGCGAGGATGACGATGGCGAGCAGGCCTTCGAACGAGGGCATGGCCTTCCCTTATAGAAGAGGAAGCTGGGCGGGCCGGAGCCGCTGCCAGGCCTCCTGCTCCACGGCGTCGAGCCAGTTCGAACGGCGTTCGGGGTCGAGATGGATGGCGCCGAGCCCGCGGTCGTGCAGCTCGCGCAGCAGCCGCTCGTCCACCGCCCGCTGAAACGAGGGGTCCGGAGAGCGGAAGCCGTCCGGAGACGGCTGATCCACGATCGGGACATGGACCAGGATGTCGTACGTCCGGATCCAGGCCTCCATGAGCATCTCCAGGGCGTCCTGGCGTCCGGCGGCGAGCAGCAGGTAGACGTAGTTGTCGAGGACGCTCCGGTCGCAGACCACCACCGGGTAGCGCGCCTGGGCCACCAGCTCCTCGGCAATCTGGGTATGGAGGATCCAGGACTGGGCCGCGACCGAAGTCTCCTCGTTGATCGGCAGCGGGCACCGGCGGGCCACCTCATGGACCACCTCGATGGAGATGTCCCGGCGCTTGAGCCGCGAGGCCAACCCGTAGCAGAGGGTGGTCTTCCCCACTCCGTGAGTCCCGATGAAGGCGATCTTGGCGCGGGGGGCGGACATCCGACAGGAGTATATGGTTGGTCGGCGAGCTCTTTGAACGATTCGAAGAGGTCATCGGACGATCCCGAGAGCTCGTCGGACGATCCGAAGACCTTTCGGACTGTCCGATAAGACTCGTTGGACAGTCCGGACAGTTCGCCTGACGGTCCGAAGAGCTTGCGGGAAGATCCGGAAAGCTCTCCGGACGGTCCGGTGAGGCCGTTGGATGAGCCGGAGAGCTTGACGGACGGTCCGGAGAGGCCTTCGGATGACCCAGAGAGGCTTTCGGATGATCCGGAGCGCTCTGCGGATGATCCGGAGAGCTCACTGCGAGGCTTGAAGGATGTCCAGCGCCTTCCCCAGAACGTTTTCCTCGATCGTGAGAGGCGGCACGATCTGCGCGACCCTTCCCTCGGGGCCTCCGGCGAGGAGAAGGACTCCCCGTTCCAGCGCTCTCCCGGTCCAGATCCTGGCGGCCTCGGCGGTCTCCAGCTCCACTCCCCAGACGAGACCTCTTCCCCGGACAACCTGGTTGAAGTAGGCCAGCCGTCTTCCCATCCACTCGCCGATCCTGGCGGCGCGGCCGGGCAGATCCTCCTCCTCGATCACGGACAAAGCGGCGAGCGCGGCGGCGCAGGCGACCGGGTTCGCCACGAAGGTGGCGGTGTGAAGCGCCTCCTTCTTGGTCTCCCAGACCCGGAAGAGATCCCGGCGTGCCAGAACGGCAGCGATCGGCAGGCCGCCTCCCAAGGCCTTGCCGCAGCACAGGATGTCGGGGCGCACCCCCTCGTGCTCCACCGCGAACAGCCTGCCGGTGCGACCGAAGCCGGTGAACACCTCGTCGGCGATCAGCAGGGTCCCGTGCCGGCGGCAGGACTGCGCGACCTCCGCCAGCCATCCGGCCGGTGGAATCAGGATCCCTTCCCGGCCCACGATCGGCTCGACCACCACCGCTCCGATCCGGCCGGACTGCAGCGCCGATTCGACCTGGCCGGGGTCGCAGGCGAAGGGGAGGCGATGGGTATGACCGTGGAGATGATCCGCGAAGGGCTTCCGGAACTCGGGCCGGGAGGTGACCGCGAGCGATCCCAGGGTCAGACCGTGATAGGACGGTTCGAAGGCGAGCACTCCCGGGCGCCGGGTGTGGGCGAGCGCGGTCTTGATCGCGATCTCCACCGCCTCGGAGCCCGAGATCGAGAAGAAGACCTGCGGGTCGTCCACCGGCGCGAGCCGCACCAGCTTCTCGGCCAGCTCCACCCGGAGCGGATGGCCGTGGACGTCCCCCAGCCCATGCATCAGCCGGCCGGCCTGCTCGCGGACCGCCTCCACCACCCGCGGATGGCGGTGGCCCACGGCCGCCACGCCGAAGCCGGAGGTGAGGTCTATATAGAGATTGCCGTCGACGTCCCGGACCCGGGCGCCCTCGGCCTCCTCCCAGAAGAGCGAGGCGGCGCCAGGGATCGAGGGAAGCGTGTTGACGCCCGGAGCTTCGACCTCTGCGATCCGGCGGGACAGCTCGCGCGAACGCGGCCCGATCACATCTCTCTCCGGCCTGCCAGAGACCGGGCCAGCGTCACCTCGTCGGTGTACTCGATGTCGCCGCCCACCGGCATGCCGAAGGCGAGGCGCGTCACCCGGACCTTGCGGGGCTTGATGAGCCGCGCCAGATAGAGGGCGGTCGCCTCGCCCTCGACGTTCGGGTTGGTGGCGAGGAGCACCTCTTCGACCCCTTCGAGCCGCGCCATCAGCCCGGGGATCGCCAGGCGGTCCGGACCGATGCCGCGGTGCGGGGAGAGGGCTCCGAGAAGCACGTGGTAGAGGCCGTTGAACTCGCCGGTGCGCTCGATCGGCTCGATGTTGAACGGCTCCTCCACCACGCAGATCCGGGTGCGGTCGCGGCGCTCGTCGGAGCACCAGCGGCAGGGATCGACCGGGGTGATGGCGTTGCAGGAGGAGCAATGGAAAAGCTTCTCCTTCACCTCGACGATCGCCTGGGCGAGGGCCTGGGCCTCGCCCGCGGGGACCTTCAGGAGGTA
>DATANP010000614.1:0-4740 GCA_036266195.1 Thermoanaerobaculia bacterium
TCCTGCAGGGCGCCATGGACCACGGCACCGCGAGCGCGGCGCGTTCCTACGGCGTCCGCGACGCCCTGGCCGGCAAGACCGGGACGACCAACGACCGCCGCGACAACTGGTTCGCCGGCTACTCGCCGGACCGGGTGACGGTGGTCTGGGTGGGCTACGACGACAACTCGCGCACCAGCCTGTCCGGGGCGAAGGCCGCGCTGCCGATCTGGAGCCGCTTCACGGCCGCGGTCCGTCCGCCGAGAGGCTACCTGCCGTTCACCCCGCCGCCGGGAATCACGACGGTGACGGTGGATCCGACCACCGGCCAGCTCGCCACCGAAGCCTGCCCGTACCGGGTGAACGAGGTCTTCCCGGAGTGGCAGGCGCCGACCGAGCCCTGCCGGCTCCATCAACCCGGCTACGGCCAGTACGCCGCCTATGGCGAAGCGCCGCAGATCGATCCGCTGACCGGCGAGCCGATCCAGACCGACGTCTATACGAACGACGAAGGGCGGATCGAGATCTCGAACTTCGGCTACGGCTACGGCCAGGAGGCCGGGACCGCGCCTGTGGAGGCGGACGCCCTGCCCGACCCCAACGCCGAGCCGCTGACGGACGACGTGGAAGCCGAGACCGAAGCCGAGCCGGAGCCCACCATCGACCCGAACGCCGGGCCAGGCATCATCGAGATCCGCCCGACCCGGCCACGGCCCGAGCCGACGCCGGAGACGGCCCCGATCGTCGAGGTGACCCCGTCGATGCCCGAGGCGACGCCACCGGCCGAGGAGACTCCGCCGCCGCCGCTCTGAAGGACTGCAGGGACTGCAAGGACCGCAGGGACCAAGCCTTTGGTCCTTGAGGTCCTTGCGGTCCTTTGGGTCCTTTGCTTTACCGGCACTCCAGCCGAAGCCGCCGCTTGCCCGCGCGCAGCTCGGCCAGGGCCAGCTCCTTGAGGGCCGGGAACGCCGCCGGCTCGATCCACCGGCGGCGCAGCTCGGTGTGGCGCTCCAGGACCAGCTTCCGCCCTTCGATGCGCAGCGACTGGCGGAAGCTGCCGAGGTCGTTCTCGACCGCCACGTCCTGGCCCGAGGCCGGCGGACAGCCGTCCTCGGGCAGCTCGACCGTCCAGGTGATGCGGTTCACGAACGGCTTCGCCACCAGCGGCAGCTCGCGGTCGTCGAGCAGGCCCGGCGCCGGCAGGCCGGCGATGGCGGGCACCGGCACCTGCGGAAACGCACCCTTCTGGTAGGGCTCGGACGTGACCTGCGAGACCTTGGCCGTGAGCACCGCCGAGGGCACTCCCCCGCCGTCGGCTTCCAGCTTCGGCTGGTCGAGCTTGACGCCCGCCATGAGGCCGCCGAACGTGTTCAGCACCGCGCGCTCGACCTCCTCGGGCCGGCTGGTGCGGAGCACGTCGAGATAGGCCTCGCCCGCCGTGCCCGTGACCTCCAGGCGGGCCGCGCCGGCCGCCTCGCCTCCAGCGCTCAGCTTCACGTCCACGGACACCCGGCGCGACTCGACGCTGGGGAGCACGGGCGTCCGCACCAGCTCGCCCTTGCCGTCGCGGACGATCAGGGCCTCCTGGTCCTGCGTGCCCGGCGAGAGCCAGGAGAGCGCGCCCAGCTCCTGGGTGGGATCGAGGAACAGGTAGCCGTTCGAGACCGGATCGCCATCCTTGAGCCCGAGCCCCTCGGCGCGCACCGCCACGATCACGTGGTTGAACTGCGGGCTCGGGAACTCGCGGTCCACGCGGCCGTCGGGGTCGAGCCGGATGAGCACCGGCCAAGCCTCGATGCCCGAGTCGTGCAGCAGGTCCACGAGCAGGAACGCCTTGTCCTTGCAGTCCCCCCAACGCCGCTCCAGCACCTCCTGCGGCGTGTGCGGACGGTAGCCGCCGACCCCGACCTCGACCGCCACGTAGCGCACCTGCCGGCGCACGAAGTCGAGCAGCGCCTCCAGCTTGCGGCGCCGGTCCTGGAGACTGCCGGCGATCTCGCGGGCCCGGTCGCGCACCGGCGCCGTGCCCATCGGCACCCCGGCGACCAGGCGCTCGTACCAGCCGCCGACCGACTCCCAGGTGCCGTCCTCGCCCCAGGCATAGCGCAGGACCGCGCCGGCTTCGGACGGCGCCAGGTCCGGGGGCGACAGGCGAGGCAGCGAGCGGCCCACGACCTCGACGCCGCCCGGAGTCTCATGGGCTTCCAGGCCAGGCAGCCGGCCGTCCAGCCGCCAGCGCCAGCCCGCGCCACCGCCCTTGACCTCCACCCGCAGCGAATCCGTGGCGCTGGACGATCCCAGGTAGACCTCGCCGGACGGGAACCACGGCTTCTCCTTCACCTCGTGCTCGATGAACAGGACCGAGCCCGCGGGCGCCGCCGGGAAGGTGACCGACCGCAGCTTGCGCGAGCTGTGGATCTCGCCGGAGCCCACGACCTCGTGCGTGTCCTGGGCGCGGCGCGCCACGTTCTCGGTCCTGCCGTCGGGCCGGGTGACCGAGGCGGTCAGCGACTCCAGCTCCCGGTTCACGTCCAGGTAGATCACGTAGGGAGACCACGAGTCCAGATCCCGGTCCGTGTCGAGCCGCACCCGCAGGCGCTCGTGCTCGATCACCGAGCCGTCCGGCCGGATGTCGATCGACACCGTGCGCTCCAGCACCGTGGCGGCCTGGACGGGGAGGGCGAACAGGAGGCTAGCGGCGAACCAGGACCAGCGTTTCCGCATCGCTCTTCTCCGTCAGGTCGAACAGTTTGCGCGCCTCCTCGTAGAGCTGCAGGGTGCCGAGCTGGCGCTGGAGGAAGTCCAGGCGCCGGCGGTAGACCAGCGCGCGGCCGGCCTCGTCCACCTCCACGCTCACGGCGAGCGCCCCGGCCCGCCCCTGGCTGCTCGCAGGCTTCGGCTTGGTCTCGACCTGCCAGCCCTCGGGCCAGCGCAGGCGCAGCTCGACCTCGTCGCGGTCCGGGAAGTCGAACATCACGGGCGAGCGCCGCTTCGAGGCGTCCTGCACGAACGGCTGCCGCGTCGGGCCCAGGGGCTTGCTCGGCGTGAGCGACGCCTCGTCGCCCAGCACCTCCTCCTCGCGCTGCTTCATCGACCAGGTGAGCCGCACCGTGGAGTCGTCCGGCTTCTCCTCGTACGCCACGTCCGCAATCTGGAAGCCCTTGAATTCCTCGGCGAGCCAGTCGGTCCAGGCCTTCACGGTAGCCGCATCGTCCTCCTGCCAGTCGGTCTTCTCCCAGGCATGGTGGCCGGTGAACGTCATCTCGCCCTTGCCCGCGATCCGGCCGCCGGCATCCAGATCGAGATCGAGCACGGCGCGCCGGTCGTTCTGGTCGAACGGGGTCTCGGGCAGGACGACCATCTCGGGCTTCTTCGGATCGAAGATCAGCGCCGGCATCCCTTCGTAGCCCGAGCGGATGCGGCCGAAGGCGAGCGCGCGGTCGGAGGGATCGAGATAGAACCGCTGGCCGTCGAGATCCACGGCCACGAACAGCCGGTCGAAGACCTCGGGATTCGCGACGTCGGGATTGATCTGACCGCTCCACCGGTTCGCTGCCCAGACCAGGCGCGGGTTCATCCTGAGCTCGTTCAGCATGGCCTGGAGAAGCAGGGCCTTCTCCGCGTAGTCGCCGCGGTGCTGGGCCAGCGTCCTGCCGACCGTGGAGCCCTCGGAGAGATAGACCCCCGACTCGTGGACCGTCTCCACCTCGTCGCGGACGAAGCGGTAGACCGTCTCGGCCTGCTGCCGCGGGCCGCCGGCGGTACTGGCGGCAGTGGCGAGCGCACGGGCCTTCTTCCCGGCGTCGCCGTCCTTCCGCCGGGCGTTCGTGTAATAGAACTCGTCGATCAGCTTGCAGACGCTCGCCCAGCTCTGCAGCAGCGGTCTCATCTCGACGCCGTTGTTGTAGGCCGTGGGCACCATCATCATCATCGACGCCAGATCCGCGAACGGCGGTCCGAACGGCTCGTCGGGCACCGACGGCAGGTTGTCCGCCCAGACCCGGACCTCGGTGCCGGTCCGGGTGCGGTGGCTTTCGGTATGGATGCCGACCTTGTAGGGATCGCTGCTCCACGCCTGCGCCTGGACTTCGCCCGGGATCTTGAAGACGATTTCGGCGTGAAGGACCGGCAGCTCGTCGGAGAGGTACCACGGTTCCAGATAGAAGAAGGAGTCGAAGCGCAGCTCGTACTGATAGTCCAGAATGGCTCCGACCTCGACGCCGGGAAACGCCACCGAGGTGACCTGCCGCTTCTGGCGCTTCGAGACCTTGCGCTGGAACTTGGCGTCCTCGCCGAGCGGCAGCACCCGGCCGTCCGGCAGCACCGTCTGCCCGCGGAAACCATTCAGGCGCACGGCGTTGCTGTGCCCGATCGCGACCTCGGCCAGCTCCTTGCCCTGCTCGGTCAGGATCTTGCGGCGCTCCTGCACCACCAGGCGCGAGGAGACCTGGCCCTGGGTGCCGTAGCCCATCATCAGGAATTCGGACTTCTTGAACAGGATCACCGCGGGCGCGTTGGGCTCGCCGGGCACGGACGTGAGCGCGCGCTCCTCCTCCGTGACCGGAGGGAAGGAGTCCGCGGCGACCGGCAGGGCGGCGGCCACGACGATCGACAGACAGGCAAGCGTGCGAACGATCTTCATGAGCTCTGAAATACCTCCACCCCACGAGTGACGCAGGTGGCGAAACATTTCGGGTGGTTTTCCTCCTCCCAAGAGTACCGCGTGGCACGCGGCTTGAAAACAGGAATCAGCGGGACGGG
>DATANP010000615.1:0-10093 GCA_036266195.1 Thermoanaerobaculia bacterium
GCGGTGGCGGCCGAGCCGTTCCCCCTCGCTCTGCTCGCCGCCCTGCTGAACGAGGACCCGCAGGCGGTCTACGAGCGG
The DNA here is from genome assembly GCA_036266195.1 of Thermoanaerobaculia bacterium. GTDB lineage: Bacteria > Acidobacteriota > Thermoanaerobaculia > Multivoradales > UBA5704 > DATMER01. The sequence continues at coordinate 79 of DATANP010000615.1, forward strand.
CTCACCGTCCTGGTCGCCCAGGGCTACATGGAGAGGCTCCAGGAGGCCGGCGGCGCCCGCTACCAGGTCGCCCGCCAGCCCTTCCGCCAGACCCTCTACTCGACGCTCGATCCGGAGCGCCGCGTGGTCCTCCATCGGCGCCTCGGCGAGCTGCTCGAAGCCCGGCTGCGCCAGGGCGAGACGGGCCTCGTGACCGCAGTCGCCGAGCACTTCTGGCGCGGCGGCGAGCGGGCACGAAGTCTGCCGTACCTGACCTGGGCCGCGGAAGAGGCCATGGCAGTCTACGCCTATGCTCAGGCCGCGGCTCTCTACGGCCGCGCTGCCGAAGCCGCGGGCGAGGCCGGCGACGAGGAGATGGCCTCCCAGTCGCTCGCCGCCCAGGCCGAGGCCCTCACCGCGGCCGGCTCGTTCTCCCGGGCGCTCAAGGTCTACCAGGAGCTGCAGCGGCGGCCGGACGCCACCGGGGAGACCGCGGCGGGCCGGTCCTTCGCCGCCCGGCTGGACCTGCGCAAGGGCCGTCTCCACACCCGCCTCGGCGAGCACGAGGCCGCGCTCGCGAGCCACCAGGAGGGCCTGCGGCTCCTCGAAGGCCTGCGCCTGCCCGACCTGGAGATCGACCTCCTGCACGGCAAGGCCCTGGCCCTGCGCGACCTGGGCGACGGCGAGGGCGCGTTCGCCGCGGCCCGCTCGGCCCTGCGCCGCGCCGGCGCCGAGGGGCTCGACCGCCAGCGCGCCAACCTCCTCAACACCCTGGGCAACCTCGACGTCGGCCGCGGCGAGCTGAGGCGGGCCGAGCGCCTGGTCCGGCGCGGCCTGCGCGCGGCCGAGAAGGCGGGCGACGAGGTGCTCGTCCTGCGGCTGCGCAACAACCTCGGCAACATCCTCTGGAAGACCGGCCGCTTCGACCAGGCGCGGGACCTCTACAGCCGCAACCTGGCCTTCTACGAGCGCACGAACGACATCTGGGGCCAGCTCTTCGCCTTGAACAACATGGCCGTTCTGGAGGGCAGCCGGGGCAACTGGATGGCGGCCCGCGATCCGTTCACCCGGAGCATCGACCTCACCCGCCGCCTGGGTGCTCGCGACAACGAGGCCGGCCAGCGGCTCAACCTGGGCGAGGTCGAGGAGATCCTCGGCAACTGGCCGCGCGCGCAGCGCCACTACGAGCGCGCCCTGAAGCTCCTGGAGGATACGCCCGACCACCCCGACCGCCTCGCCGTGCTGGCGCAGCTCTCCTCCCTGGAGCGCAAGCGCGGCCACGTGGCGGATGCCGAGCGACGGGCGCGCGAAGCCTTGGCCGGCGCCGAGCGGGTAGGCGACCCCGACCTCCGCGCGGCCTGCCATCTTCAGCTCGGGCTGATCGAAAAGGACCGCGACAACCTGGAGGAGTCCGGTGCCCATCTGGCGAAGGCCCTGGAGCTGGCCGAGCAGGCCGGCATCGGCCAGGCCCTGGCGCAGGTCCACGTCTCGCTCGCCGACCGGGCTCTGCGCGAGGGCGATCTCGACAGCGCGCAGCGGTATACGGCCGAGGCGCGGCGGCGGGTGGAGGAGACCGGCGACCGCTTCACCCTGGCCAAGCTCCTGATCTCCGAGGCGCGCCTCGCCGGGGCCCGCGACGACGTGGAGGGCGCCGAGCGCCTGTTCGCCGAGGGCGTCCGCCTCTTCGAGCTGCTGGAGACCCCTTACGAGCACGCCCGCAGCCTCTATGAATGGGGTCTGCGCACCTGGAACGTGGACACGGCCCTGCGCCGCCTGCGCCGGGCGCTCTCCGGCTTCGAGCGCCTGGGCGCGGAGACCGAATCGCGGCGCGCCGCCGGAGCCCTCGACCGCATCCGCGAGCACCAGCGGTTCTCGTCCGGACGCGGCGCCAGCAGCGTGCTCGCCGAGGTGGGCAAGGTCATCAACTCCAGCCTCGACCTCCAGGAAGTCTTGGCCAAGACCATGGACCTGGTCCTGGAGCGCCTGGGCGCCGAGCGCGGCATGATCGTGCTCATGGACCGCCTGACCCGGGACCTGGAGGTCGCGGTTGCGCGCAATCTGGGCCGGGAGGACGCGGATGAGAGCCAGAAGCTTTCGGAGAGCGTGGTGCGCAGGGTGATCGAGACCCGGGAGCCGGTTTTGGCGCTCGACGCCCTGACCGACAGCCGGTTCGCGGGCTCCGAGTCGATCGTGGCGCGGCACATCCTCTCCATCCTGTGCGTGCCGCTCGCCATCCGCGACCGCCTGGCCGGGGCGATCTACGTGGACCACCGCGAGGCGCGCCACCTGTTCAACCAGGCGGACCTCGAGTTCCTGATCGCGTTCGGGGACCAGGCGGCGATCGCGATCGAGAACGCCCGCCTCTACAGCGAGCTCGACGCCTCGCGCCAGCGGCTCAAGGAAGAGAACGAGTCGCTGAGGAACGAGATCCTCTCCTCGCACAACCTGGGCTCCATGGTCGGCCGCAGCCGGTCGATCGTGGAGCTCAAACAGATGATCGAGAAGGTGGCGCAGAGCAGCTCCACGGTCCTGATCCGCGGCGAGAGCGGTACGGGCAAGGGCCTGGTGGCGCGAATCGTTCACTCGATCTCGCCGCGCCGGCAGGCGCCGTTCATCCACTTCAACTGCGCGGCCCTGCCGGAGACCCTGGTCGAGAGCGAGCTCTTCGGCCACGAGAAGGGCTCGTTCACGGGCGCCACGGCCCAGAAGCCGGGTCGCTTCGAGCTGGCGAACCACGGCACCATCTTCCTGGACGAGATCGGCAAGGTCTCGATGTCGGTCCAGTCCAAACTGCTGCGGGTCGTGGAAGAGAAGGAGTTTGAGCGCGTGGGTGGCACCCGGACCCTGCAGTCGGACGTCCGGGTCATCACCGCCACGAACCTCGACATCGAGGACGCGATCGCCCGCAACGAGTTCCGGGAGGATCTCTTCTACCGCTTGAACATCCTGCCGATCGTGCTGCCCGCCCTGCGTCAGCGCAAGGAGGACATCCCCTATCTGGTGCAGCACTTCCTGGCCAAGGTGAGCCGCGACCAGGGGCGTCCGCCAAAGGACCTGGACCCGGCGGTGCTGGATCTCTTCTATGGCTACGACTGGCCGGGCAACGTGCGCGAGCTGGAGGCGGCGATCCACCGCGCCTTCGTGCTCTCGGGCTCGGACATCCTGACCCTGGAGGACTTCGGCTGGATCGCGCTGAACGTGAAGGGCTCGCAGGCGGCGGTGGCGATGCCGGCGGACGCGCCGGGCCTCTCGCCCACGGTCCGCCTCGCGGAAGGCGGCTACGAAGAGGCCCTGGAGCGCTACGACCGGCAGCTCATCGCCGCCGGCCTCGCCCAGACCCAGGGCCGCATCCGCGAGGCCGCCCGCCTGCTCAATATCGCCCGCAACACCCTGCGGGCCAAGATGAAGAGGTACGGGCTCACGGGCAGCGGCGACGAGGACTAGTAGGGCGTCAACCTTGAAGTGAGGCGTTCTTCTGTCGGGGCGCGGACTTGGACGCCGGACGCCGTTCTGGCTTTCTGCCGCACAAGTTCGGAGGACGGCCGGTCCAACTTATCGGAGGCAGTGTCGACTTATCCGAGGGCCGGTAAGATTACCGGGGACGTGACAACCTTGTCTTCTGCCGTACAAATCTGGCGGGCGACAGGACAGACTTGCCTGCCGCAAACAAGGTTGACGGGAGAGAGGCTCGACTTATCCACGGCGCGACAAGCTTATCCATCGCCCGCTAACGTTATCGGGAGCCCGACAAGCTTGTCGGAGGCAAGACAACCTTGTCGCCTCCAAGATAGGGTTGTCGGCGGCAAGATAACCTTAGCGGGAGCCAGGACAACGTTATTCGCGGCAAGGCAAGGTTGCCGGTCGGCAAACAAGGTTGTGTCGCCGCAGATAAGCTTGTCGGCCTTCCCACAAGCCTGCGCCGTGTCTCGGCAGGCTTATCCGGCGGCAGGCAGGTCCTGGCGGCGACCGAGGTTGGTCTCGCCGCCGCCCCTGCAAACATTAGTCGTCTCCGGCTTGACAGCGTACTAGCTACCGCTTCGCCAGCTCCACCCGCCGGTTCTGGGCGCGGCCGAGGGCGGTTTCGTTGGAGGCCACGGGCTTGGTGGCGCCCAGGCCGGCCGCCTGAAGGCGGGCTGCTTCGATGCCGGCCGCCTGGAGGTAGGCCTTCACCGATTCAGCCCGCTTCTGCGAGAGCTGCCGGTTGTGCTCGGCCGTGCCGGTCGAATCGGTGTGCCCTTCGACCGTCAGCTTCCAGTCGGGGTGGGCCTTGAGCACGGCGGCGATGCGGTCCAGGATGGGCTTGGACTCCTCTCGGATCACGTCCGAGTCGGTGTCGAAGTTGATGCCATAGATCCGGGCGCGGCCGAAGTCCTGGAGGTCGGCGGCGATCTGCTCCTGCTGGCCGCCCTTCCAGTGCGGGCAGGTGCCCACGGCGTTGCTCTTGCGGGTGCCGTTCCAGATGCCGCCGGCGCCTTCGGTGCCGCCCTCGTTCCACCACAGGCCGAAGAACTGCTTGCCGTCCGGAGCGAAGACCATGACCGCGGGTCCCTGCGACGGGCCTTCTTCGCGCCAGGTGAAGGAGATGACCCGGCCCTCGATGCCGCCGTTGACGATCAGCCCGCCATCGTGCTCGTAGCAGCCGCTGATGGCGTTGCCCTGCTGGCGGAGGTGGAAGTCGCCATAGTCGGACTCGTACGTCCCGCTCACGTCCGGGAACGAGGTCTTCGTGAGCTGGACGCCATAGCCGCGGACGTCCATCAGCTCGAGGTAGGCCGGATCGCCGTGGTTATTGCGGACCGTGATCCGCACCCAGCGGCCGGGCACCTCGGCGGAGACCGGGAAGCGCTGGTTGTCCGCCCGGTCCTTGAGAGTGACGGCGGCGATCGTCTTGAAGCCGTCCTTGGCGCTGGTATCCGAGACTTCGACGGTCACGTCCTTGGCGCCGCGGCCGTCGCCGTCGACTGAGGCGGTGTCGAGCTCCAGCCGCTTGAGCGTCGTGCGCTCGGGCAGGGCGAGGACGGTGGCCTGGGGCGAGACGACCCCCTCGGGCGTGGCCCAGCCGGTGTTCGGCTTCTCGTCGAACATCCAGAGGGCGTTCCACCCGGAGCCGTACTCCTGGGGCGCCTGCACCAGGAGGGCGCCGGAGGAGAAGGACAGGAGGCTCGGTTCCGGAGGGCTCGCGGGAGTCGTCGCGGCGTGGACCGGCAGGGCGAGAAGAGCCGACAGCAGAGCAAGATAGCGCATGCGGGAGATCTCCTTGTGGCTGGCGGAAGTATAGCCGTTGACACCCCGGACTCTCTCCGCTTACAATCTGCCGCCTTGCGAGTGGGGCCGTAGCTCAGTTGGGAGAGCGCTTGAATGGCATTCAAGAGGTCGAGGGTTCGACTCCCTTCGGCTCCACCAATTCCTTCACGTCACTGGTTCCCAAACCTAAAAGACTGAAAATAAAGGCGGTTGCGGGGGTTCCAAGCCCGTTTCCGTCGAATGTGACGCCTTTGGGGAAGATGAGGGCCTGAAGAGTGCGCTTCCTCGAGGCGCTGGCGACTTCCCATATCTTGGAAGTGTTTGAAAGTAAACACCTTGCGAAGCCCAGGGCGGCTTCCAGGTCGAGGTCTTCCAGCTCGGCGTCGCGGAGTTCCAAGTTCGCGAAGGTCAGGGCTTCGTCCAGCGTGGTGAGCTCCCGGTCATAGGTGGGCCGGTCGATCGCCTGGTCATAGACGTAGGCCTGGACGAGTCTCTGCTTCCGGCGCTCCAGCTCGGCGATGCGCTTCTTGGCCGTGGCTGCCTGCTGGCCGGATTCCGCGCGGAGCTCGCTCCAGATTGCGAGGAGGGACTCCTCGATCAGGCGCACCATGCCGGGGCTGATCTCGACCCGCCGGAGGAGATCGCTGAAGGCTTGCTCAAGCTTCTCGGCACGCACCTGGGCCGCTCCACAGCCCTTGATCCAGCACCGGTAGTAGGGATAGGTCTTCCCCATCTTGCCGCGGCTGTTGGAGGCGGTCATCGTCCGGCCGCAGGTGGCGCAGCGCACGAAGCCCCGGAGCGGAAACTCGGGGTTGGCTTTGAGCCGGGGAGGCTGGACAACGACGCCGGAGCGCCTGTTGAGGCGCTGCTGGACACGCGCCCAGGTGACCGGATCGACGAGGGCCTCGTGGTGGCCCTTGGTCTCGATCCCCCACCTGCCTGAGCGCGCTACACCCTTGTAGAAAGGGTTCCGCAGTAGCTTGCTGAATTCCTGGTAGCGGACCGGACGGCTCTTCTTCGAGATCAAGCCCAGGGAAGTCAGTCGCTTCAAGACATCGGCCGGGGCCTCGCCTGCAGCCACGGCCTCGAAGCCCTGGCGCATGAGCGCTGCCCGCTCGCCATCCGGAACCACGATCTTCCTTCCCTCGGCCGAGCGGTCGTTGCGATAGCCCAGGGGCGCCGGCCAGGGCCAGTGCCCCCGCGATACGGTCTCCTTCATGCCCGCCGTGATCTTTTCCGCCCTCAGCTCGTTGTCGAGCTGGTTGAAGACCGCGAAGACGCCTTCGATCGCCCGCCCGGCCGCCGTGTCCTCGAGCGGCTGCGTGGCGGCGCGCAACTGGGCTCCTGCCTTCATCAGGAGCTGTTTGAGGGAGGTGTGGACGTAGACGTCCCGGGCGAAGCGGCTGGTGTCGTACACGACGACGTAGTCCACCGGGCGGGTCCGCAGGTCGGTCAGCATGCGGCGAAGCTGCGTCCGGTCCGCCGTCTTCGCGCTCTCTCCTTCCTCGCGGTAGACGGCCTCGACAGCCCAGCCGTTGCGGGCGCAGTACTCCCGGCAGGTCTTTTCCTGGACGTCGAGGGACAGGTTTGAGACCTGCTCCTCGGAGGAGACGCGGGTGTAGATCATGGCTTTCATGGATGGTTCTCCCCCGCCTTCGACAATCTTTTTCGGCCGTTTTCCGGCGCTTGACTTCTGTACACGCCTTTTATATCATATTTCGGGATCTTCCGCCAGCTCGGCTTCACGCTTTTTAGTTTTCTCGGCGCGGTACATTTCGAGCAGCAGGCGGGCGAGGCGATGGGCGTCGTCGCGTGCCTTTTCGAGCTCTCGCTCGTCCTCCGGAGCGTCCTCTCCGAGGATCTCCCGGCATCTTTCCAGGGGCAGCATCTATCCGGCGCTCCCGGGGCTTTGTGGGATCAATCCGAGCTCTTGAAGGCGTGATTGCACGCGGCTCCGGCTTACGCGCAGGTGGCGGGCGACGGCGGCGATGTTCCGCGCCTTGCGCCAGGCGGCGGCGAGGGCGTCGTCGTCGAGCGGGGGTGCGGGCCTGCCGCCCCTTCGGAGGCTGCCCCTGGCGGCGAGCGCACGGGCGCGGGCTCGGTCGTCGACCTGGCCGGCGGCGCGCAGGGCGCGGAGGCGCTTGCGCGCGGTGGCCTCCGAGACGCCGAGCTTGCGGGCGAGCTCTCGCAGGGAGAGCGGACGGCGGCCTCCCCGGCCTTCCCACCAGGTCAGCAGCTCCAGGGGGTTGACGGCTGCCGCGGGACGGCCCCAGCGCTCGCCGGGCGCGCGCAGGCGCGCGATCTTCGCGGCCTCGGCGCGGAGCTTGCGGTCCAGGCCGAGGGAGATTTCGAGCCAGTCTCGCCAGCGGATCGCGCCTCCCGGGTCGGTTGTGTCGAGGCGTTCCTCGACGGCGATCAGGGCGACGCCTTGGCCCGCGAGGAGGTGGCCCAAGTCGGTCAGGTGGCGCAGGGAGTGCGCCAAGTGGCTCAAGGTGCGGACGAGGATGCCTTGAACAGCTTGCGCTCGAACGGCCTCCAGGAGGCTCCTGAGCCCCTTTCTCAGACCTTCCGGCCAGGAGCCTTGGTCGCTGCGCTCCAGGGCGACTTCCCAGCCCCTGCGGGTCGCATGGGCGGCCAGGCCGGCGAGGAGCTGCTCGACCGTCTCCCGGTCGGCGGCCGAGGTGCGCGCGTAGAGGGCTACTCGCACCGGCAAGCCTTCTTCCGCCGCTGGTAGCGTTTGAGAATCGTGTAGATGCTCTTCGGGGAGAGCGGCCCCCGCGGCCCGGTGAAGACCGGCACCGCTTCGGCCCACAGGCGGCACTCCGTGAGCCAGACGAGCACCCGGCCTGCGAGGTCCGCGGGCAGCGCGGCGTACCAGATCACGCCCCGGCGATGGACTTCGATCAGGAGCTTCCCTCGGTTCATGATGACCGCCGAGGCACGCAGGCGGCAGATCTCCTCGGGCGCCAAACCGGCTGCGAGGAGCGCCAGGAGCGCGCCGTCGCGCAGGCCCACGGGCCAGCCCGCCCGCATCCGAGCGGGATCGACGCGCGAGAGGATCTCGTGCATGGGCTCAACGCGGACACGCATTCAGAAGGGCTCCGTTCCCTTGGGCTCCGGGATGAATCGGTTGCGGAAGGAGGTGGTCGCGCCAGTCCAGGTCAGCTCGACGGTACCTGTTTCGCCGTGGCGGTGCTTGGCGACGATGACCTCTGCCAGCCCGCGGAGGCTGTGGTCGTCGGGGGCGTAGACCTCGGGACGATGCACGAAGGCGACTTGATCGGCGTGCTGCCCGATGGCGTCGGATTCGGCGAGGTCGGCGAGCTGCGGGCGCGGATCGCTGCGGCGGGTCAGATCGCGATTGAGCTGCGAGAGGGCGATCACCGGTAAGCCCAACTCGCCCGCCAGCTCCTTGAGACGGCGGGCGATGAGGGCGATCTCCAGGCGGCGGTTTTCGACGCGGACCCCGGCCGTAAGGAGCTGGAGGTAGTCGACGACCAGGAGCGCCAAGTCGGGGTGCTGGGCCTTGAGCCACCAGGCTCTCGCTTCGAGGTCGCGCAGCACGAGGCTCGGGCAGTGGTCCAGGAGGAGCGGCGCCGCGATCATGCGGCGCGCGGCGGCGATGAGGTCTCGCCAGTGCCGGCCGGACAGGTGACCGACGCGGAGCTGGTGGGAAGCGATGTCGGCTTCGGCGGAGCTGAGCTTGAGGCCGATCTCGTCAGCGCGCATTTCGAGGGAGAAGACGCCGACGGGCCTCTTCAGCTCGACGGCGACGTGGCGGGTGAGGTCGAGCGCCAGCGAGGTCTTGCCCATGCCGGGCCTGCCCGCGATGACGTAGAGCCCACCCGGCAAGAAGCCGGGACCGAGCTGGTCCCAGGCCGGGAAGCCGGAGGTCAGCCCGCAGAGGGCCTCGGAGCGCTCTTCTTCGAGGATTTCGAGGAGACGGGTGACGACCGTCCCGGCTTCCTGCCAGCCCACGCGGACAGCACGTCCGAGGAGCTTATCCGCGGAGTCGCGGAGGTCGGCCAGAAGCTCGTGGACCGGCCGCGCGGTCGAGGCGGTCGCCAGGAGGGTGTGTTGCGCGACAGCGATCAGGTCGCGGCGGACGCTCTTCTCCTTAACGATGTCCACGTACTCGTCCATCCGTCCCAGGTCCGGCAGGTCCAGGTCGAGCGCGGCGAGATAGGCCAGGCCGCCGACGGCCCCCAGGATCCCGGCCTGATCGAGATGGGCCTGAAGGGTGAGGAGGTCGGGGGTGGAACCCGCGTCGACGACGTCGAGGAAGGCCTGGTAGAGCCGGCGGTGGCGCTCGAGGTGCCAGTCGCGCGGCTCCAACCGCGTGCGGACCTGGGCGATATAGAGAGGATCGAGCAGCAGTGCGCCGAGCACGGCGCGCTCGGCTTCTTCGCTATAGGGTAGGTTCCTGGGCATCAGAGCATCCCCCGGAGGCGCACGTCTTCGCCGGCGAGCTCGTCATGGATGCGCAGGCCGGAGAGCCACCGCGAGAGCAGCGGCGGCGGCGTTGCGGCGGTCGCGTTGAGGAGCAGCTCGGGAAGGATCTGGCTGGTGACGAGGGTGGGAAGCCCCCTGTCGTCCCGGGCTCGGGTGATGAGCACGAGGCGATCGATGTACCAGTCGGCCGCAGGGCCGGAGAGAGGCTCGTCGAGGACGACGAGCGACGTGACCAGGAGAGGTGCGATCACGTCCTCGGCGGAGGCAAAGTCGCACTGGATGCGCCTCGCGAGCTCCGGGCCCGAGACCCACCGTCCGCGGCGGCCGGTGCGCAGGTGCT
>DATANP010000616.1:0-14910 GCA_036266195.1 Thermoanaerobaculia bacterium
TCTGGGGCGGTGTGGTCCCTGGCAACACCGGGGAGATCGCCGGCCTCCTGGCGGACGGCGTGCTCGGATTCAAATCCTTCCTGGTGCCCTCGGGAGTCGATGAGTTCGAGAACGTAGAGGAGGCCGACCTGCGCGAGGCCCTGCCGGAGCTGGCCCGGCGCGGCGCCGTCCTCCTCGCCCATGCCGAATTGCCGGGGCCGATCGAGGCCGCCCTGTCAGTCTGGGATGAGGACGGGCCGGATATTTACGACCGTTATCTGCGGTCGAGGCCGGACGCGGCGGAGGTCGAGGCGATCGATCTCCTCCTGCGGCTCTGCCGGGAGACGGGCGCGCGCATCCACATCGTCCACCTCGCCACGGCCTGGGCGCTCCCCATGCTCCGCGAGGCGAGACAGGCGGGGCTGCCGGTGACGGTCGAGACCTGCCCTCACTACCTGACTTTCGCGGCCGAGGAGGTGCCGGACGGAGCCGTGGAGATCAAGTGCGCGCCGCCGATCCGCTCGCGCGAGAACCGGGAACGGCTGTGGCAGGCGCTCGGAGACGGCGAGATCGATCTCATCGCTTCGGATCATTCGCCGAGCCCGCCCGAGAGGAAGCGCGGAAGCTTCCGGGATGCCTGGGGCGGCATCGCGTCGCTCCAGGTCGCGCTGCCCGCGGTCTGGACCGGCGCGCGCGAGCGCGGCTTTTCGATCCCCGACCTGACCCGCTGGATGAGTCGCAATCCTGCCCGTCTCGCCGGGCTGGAGAAGAAGGGAGCGATCCAGCCCGGCTTCGACGCCGACCTCGTGATCTGGGAGCCCGAGGCTGCCTTCCAGGTCGATCCCGCGGCGCTCCAGCACCGCCACAAGCTCACGCCGTACGCCGGCCGGACGCTTCATGGAGCAGTGCGGAGGACGCTCGTGAGGGGCCGGACGGTCTATGATGACGGCGCTTTCGCCGGACACCCTGGCCGGCCCGCCGGCAAGCTGCTGAAAGGATCGGGATGAGCGACTTCACCGAGTTGATCGACCTCGCCGCCGAGCGTCTCGGTGGAGCGGTGCTGGCGGCGAACGACGAGTTCTTCGCACCCAAGGAAAACCTTCTCAAGCCCGCGGCACCCATCTGGTGGGAAGGCAAGTACACGGACGTCGGCAAGTGGATGGACGGCTGGGAGACCCGCCGCCGCCGCGAACCGGGCCACGACTGGTGCCTGATCCGTCTCGGCCTGCCCGGCGTGCCGCGCGGCGTGGTCGTCGACACCGCTCACTTCAAGGGAAACTTTCCGGAAGCCTGCTCGCTCGAAGCCTGCGCGGTCGAGGGCTATCCGACGGCCGACGAGCTGTTCGCCCAAAGCAACAAGTGGGACGTGATCCTGCCGCGGACGCGTCTGCAAGGAGACACTCGCAATACGTTTCAAATCGAGAAGGACTGCGGCCGGGCGACCCACCTCCTGTTCCGGATCTATCCGGATGGCGGCGTGGCCCGCCTGCGCGTCCATGGCGATGTGGTGCCGGACTGGGAGCGTTTGGAAAGGCGCCGGAGCGAGATCGATCTTGCCTCGGCGGAGAACGGCGGGCTCGTCCTTTCCTGCAGTGACATGTTCTTCGGCAATCGCCATAACCTGCTCTGGCCGGCCCCTCCGACCGGCATGCACGACGGCTGGGAGACGCGCCGCCGCCGGGGAGAGGGGCACGACTGGGCCATCGTGCGGCTCGGCGCGCGCGGCTCGCTTCACCGTCTTGAAATCGACACGTCGTTTTTCAAGGGCAATGCGCCGGGCAGTGCCTGGGTCGAAGGCCTCGACACGCCGGAGATCCCGCAGGAGCCGTTCGTGGGCTGGCGGGAGATCCTCCCGCGAACGCCTCTCCGGCCGCACACGGTCCATCGATTCGATCAGGTTTCGGATGACCGTCCTGTCACGTTCCTGCGCCTCAACATCCATCCGGACGGCGGCGTGGCGCGGCTGCGGGCGTTCGGCACGGTCGCTCCGCTCGACCTCCTGAACGTGCTTCCGGAGTCCGCCGCTGCGTCCCGGCTCCTGGACTGCTGCAGCTCGAACACCTGGGCCTGGAAGGTCGCCCGGTCGCGGCCGTTCCGCACACCGGATGAGCTGTTCGCGGCCGCCGAAAATGCTTTCGATCAGCTCGGCCGCGACGATTGGCTGGAGGCCTTCGCAGCCCATCCCAGGATCGGCGAGCGCGCCGCGGGAGAAGGCCCATCGAGCCGCTGGTCCGAGCAGGAGCAGGCCGGAACGGCGGGTACTCCACCCGAGATCCTCGAAGAGCTGGCCCAGGCAAACCGCCTCTACGAGGATCGCTTCGATCATGTCTTCCTGGTCTGCGCCACGGGCAGGAGCGCGTTCGAAATGCTCGACCTGCTCAGCGAGCGCCTCGGCAACGATCCGGATACCGAGCTCAAGGTGGCGGCCAACGAGCAGCGCAAGATCACCCGTCTCCGTCTGGAGAAAATATTGTGAGCGCCGGGATCACCACGCACGTCCTGGATACGTCGCGAGGGCGCCCGGCATCCGGTGTGCCTGTTCGGTTGGAGATGAAAGCGGGGGAGGCGTGGCAGGAGGTCGGCCGCGCCGTGACCGACGCGGACGGCCGGGCCCGTCAGCTCCTTCCGGCGGAGCGCTCCCTGGAAGCCGGCACCTGGAGGCTCACCTTCGATCTGGGCTCCTGGTTTGCGGCGCAGGGAATCGAAGCCTTTTATCCGGAGGCCTCGATCGTCTTTCTCGTGCGGGATCCCGGCCAGCATCATCACGTTCCGCTGCTGCTGAGCCCGTTCGGCTATTCGACCTATCGGGGGAGCTGATGCCCGCCAAGCTGATTGGAAACGGCTACGGAAAATCCGAGGTCCGCCTGGTCACCGTCCGCCGCGGTCCGGACGTCCACGAATTGAAGGACGTCACGGTCGCCATCCGCCTGGAAGGGGATTTCGCCTCCGCCTACACGGATGGGGACAACAGCCAGGTGCTGCCCACGGACACGATGAAAAACACGGTCTACGCGCTGGCCGCGGACCATCCGGTCCAGGACATCGAGGATTTCGGGCTCCTCCTGAGCGATCACTTTCTTCGAGCGAGCCCGCCTGCCGCGAGCGCCCGGATCACGCTGACCGAGCATCTCTGGGATCGTCTCGATCCGCACTGCTTCCGCCGGGCCGGCGGCGAGAAGCGGACCGCCATGGTGACGCGCACCCGGGATCATGTCGAGGTGACCGCCGGCATCGAGGATCTCGTCGTGATGAAGACCTCGAAATCCGCCTTCGAAGGATTTCCAAGAGACCGCTACACGACCCTGCCGGAGACCTCCGATCGCCTCCTGGCCTCCTCCGTGAGCGCCACCTGGAAATACGCCCGCCCGGACCTGCCGTTCGGAGAGCGCTGGACCGAAGTCCGGCGCCGGCTCCTGGACGCCTTTCTGGCGCACGACAGCCGCTCCGTCCAGGAGACCGAGTACGCCATGGGCGAGGCGGCCCTGGAGACGCCGGACGTGGAGGAGATCCACCTCGTGATGCCGAACATCCACCACATCCCGGTGGACCTGACCCGCTTCGGTCTGGAGAACCGCAACGAGGTGTTCGTCGCCACCTCGGACCCCTACGGGCTGATCGAGGTGACGCTCAGCCGCGCCGGTTCTTGAGAATCCTGACGAAGGACCGGCCGCGCAGCTCGTCCAGTGTCAGGCTCGACCGCTCCAGCGCCTCCTCCTCGGAGATCGCGCCGCAGTTGATGGCGCGCAGGAAGTAGTTGAGGAGCCCCTGCCCCGTGGCCGCGTCGTCGAAGACCTCGCCGACGAGCGTCGCCTGCGCGGCCTTCTGCACGAAATTGCGGAGGCGGTCGGAGGCCGCGTCGAGCCCTTCGAGAAAGAAGGCGTACAGCGCGGCATAGCGGGTCACGAGCTGGGCGGGATGAAGATCCCAGCCTTGATAGAAAGCATTCACCAGCGAGTGCCGGACGTGCGAAGCGTGCAGCCGCCATGCTTCGTGCATGACGGTCCGATTCTCCTCAACCTGTTCAGCCGTGAGCGATGCACCGCGATGGATGGGCACGGGCAGCACGTTCGTCGCGCCATCTGAAAGCAGGATACCCGTGCCCGCGAACGCGACCTTCATCATGTGCTTCGCAAAATCACAAACCGGGTGAGTCATGCTCTGGTGCGCAGCCGTGACGTTGCAGGACGCCGTGTAGTCGTAGGTCCCGAAGTGAGCGGCCACACAACGGCCGCGGCCCGCCTCGGCGAGCCGCGGCAGCGGGCATCGGCCTTCGGCGTCGAGGATCGACTGCGGCGTTTCGATCATGATCTCCAACCGCAGCGATTCTTGGGCAAGCCCGAGCGCCGGCTCCAGAAGATCGAGGAGATCGGCGAGCGCCGCGACCTGCTCCGGAATCGTCACCTTGGGCAGCGTGATGAGAAAGTTTTCCGGCAGCTTGCCGCCCGTCTCATGGACGAGCGTGCTCACGAAAAGATCGAGCGTGCGGATCGATCGATCCCTCAGCTCTTCGGTAAACGGCTTGATCCGGATCCCGATGAATGCCGGCAGCGTGCCGGCCGCGAAACCCGCGGCCATCTCGCGGGCCGCGGCCTCGGCGTGGCCGTCTTCCTCCGCGTCCGGCCGGTTGCCATAGCCATCCTCGAAGTCGGCTCGAAAATCTTCGACCGGCTCGCGGCGAAGTCTTTCGATCACCCGCTCATGAATCCTCGGCGCGAGCGCCTCCTGCAGGTTGGCTGCCTGCGCGAGGTCCGCGGGCGTCGGCGCGTACTCCTCCAAAGTCTTGAGCGCCAGCGAGCCGAGCCGCGAGGCGATGTCCGCCTTGAACAGATGGCCGCCGCCGTAAACCGTATGGACCGGTTGACGCTGGCCCGAGTCGCCGGGGTATTTGCGAGCAAAATCGAGATTGGCGGTCCGCAGTCGATCGAGGACACCGCGGAGAGCGTCGGCAGGGAGAGAGGTCGGCACTTTATTCGTTTTCCAGAAGTGAGCGGAGCGAGGATTTCAGGGACGGCAGATCCTCGGTCACCGTCCTCCAGACGACGAACAGGTTCACCCCGAAATAGTCGTGGGTCAGCTTGTCCCGCATGCCAGCGATCTCCCTCCAGGGAATCTTCTTCTGCTGCTCTCGGACTTCGGCCGGAACTCTTTTGAGGCCTCGCCGATGATCTCCAGGGCGCGGGTGACGGCATAGACCGTTTTGTCGTCCTTGGAGAATTCTTCGTAAGTCATTCCCTCGACAAACTGGCCGGCCTTGTCCAAGGCTTCCAACATGTCGGCCATGAAGTCGCGATGGGTTCGGCCTTCCTTCATAGCGGAACGACCTCACTCAGGATTCTTTGACCGATCGTCGGTTTCAAGGCGTCTCTCATGACGAGATCGACCTTGATCCCGAGGAGGTCCGTAAGGTGATTCTCAAGAGCGAGGAAGGTGAGGAGGCCGGGAGGCTTCGCGAACGAGACCAGGATGTCGAGATCGCTTTCGGGACCTTGCTCGTGACGCACATAGGAACCGAAGATCCCCAGAGAGCGGACCTGAAAACGCTTGGTGATCTCGGGGAGGTGATCCCGGAGCGTCGCTAGATGGTGGTCCAGGTCGAAGTCGTCTCTCATGAGCCTATTATAACGGATGTCCGGCACCCAGCCCCAGCACCATCCGCCGCACCACGCGCTCCAACGCAAACCGCCGATACTCGGCGGTGGAGCGGACATCGTCGATCGGCTCGACTCCGCGGGCCGCCTCCGCGCCAGCCAAGGCTGCGGTCTCCGGTCCCGGTGCCTGGCCACGGACTGCGTCCTCGGCGGCGCGCAGACGGACCGGCGTCGCCGCCACGCTTCCGGCGGCGAGGCGCAGATCCGCGATGCGGCCGGCTTCGACGCGCCCGAGCATCGCCACCACGACCTTGCTGATCGCCTGGGCCTCGCGGGTCCCGACCTTGCGGAAGGCCTGGACCGAGCCGGCCGGCGGCAGGGGGATGCGGACTCGGGCGAGGATCTCTCCAGGTTGCAGGGCGGTCTTGCGGTAGGAAAGATGGAACTCATCGTAGGAGACCTGCCGGACGCCCGCGGCGCTTGCGATCTCGACCGTTGCGCCCAGGGCGAGCAGGACCGGCAGCGAGTCGCCGGCCGGGCTTGCGTTGGCAAGGTTTCCGCCGAGCGTGGCCCGGTTCTGGATCTGCCAGCCGCCGATCTGTCCGGCGGCTTCGGCGAGCGACGGGAAGGCGGATTGAATGACAGGCGAGCGCCGGATCTCCGAAAAGGTGGTGGTAGCGCCAATCTCCACGCCACCATCCACTTCTCGGATTCCTTTCAATTCGTCCACGCTCAGCAGGTCGAGCACGCGGTCCATCTCGTGGAGGGCCTCGACGCCGCGCACCATGAGATCGGTGCAGCCGGCGACCGGAACGAGGCCGGGGTCCTCTTCCAACTTGCGGAGCGCGTCCGAAAGATTCACGCCTCGGGCTCCGGGCACAGCGCGCGCAGGATGCCTTCGTAGCCGGTGCAGCGACAGAGGTTTCCAGCCAGCGCCAGCCGCACTTCCTCCTCGGTCGGCGACGGGCTGCGCTGGAGCAGCGCCCAGGCGGTGACCACGATCCCGGGCGTGCAGGAGCCGCACTGCACGCCGCCTGTGGCTACGAAGCGTTCGAGGAACTCCCGGGCAGGTCCTTCGGAAAGGTTTTCTACGGTCTCGATATTACGGCCCGCGCACTGGACCAGCGGCACGAGGCAGGAGAGCACCGGCTCGCCGTCGAGCATCACCGTGCAGGCGCCGCACTCGCCTTCGCCGCAGCCTTCCTTCGTGCCGGTCAGCCCGAGGCGCTGGCGCAGCACGTCGAGCAGACGATCCATCGGCGCGCCTTCAACCTCTTCCGGCCGGCCGTTCACCGTGAAAGGAACGTTCATCCGAGGCTCCATTTCATCAGCCGCTCCGGCGTGGCCGGGATCTCCGTGACCTCCACGCCGAGAGCGTTGTCGATCGCCTGCGCGACCGCCGGAGCGCCGCCGTCCATGGGCAGCTCGCCGACGCCCTTGGCTCCGAACGGTCCGCCTTCCCACGGCCTCTCCAGCAGGTGGACGTCGATGCGCGGAGTGTCGCGCACGGTCGGGATGATGTAGGTCGCGAGCCGGTCGTTGAGGTATCGTCCTTCCTTGAGCTTGACCTCTTCCATCAAGGCCCAGCCGATGGCCTGCAGCGTTCCCCCCTCGATCTGTCCTTTACAAAGGGTGGGATGGATCGCCCGTCCCACCTCGCAGACTGCGGTGGCGCGCAGCGGACGGACGGCGAGCGTGTCGGGATCGACCTCGACCTCCACCACGTCGGCGCCCCAGGCGTAGGCCGGATAGGCCGCACCGCGGTAGGTCGACTCGTCGAAAACCTGATCTTCCGGCGGCTCGTGATGCAGCGTGATTTCGGTCGGTCCGACCTCGGCGACGTAGGCCCTGGCGGCGTCGCGGAAGCGCTCGACGGGACCGTCCGGTCCATGAATCCAGCCGTTTTCAACCTTGTTGCCCTTGCGCCAGGCGAGCACCCGGTCCCGAAGCTCGGCCGAGGCCCGGGCGAGGAGACCGCCCACGATCATGGTGGTGCGCGAGGCGACCGTCGGGCCGGAGTCGGGCACCGTGCCGGTATCGGGCTCGGCAAAATCGAGGTCTTCCACTCCGACGCCGCTCGCAGACGCCACGATCTGTTGAAAGACCGCGCCGCAGCCCTGGCCCATGTCGGTCATCGCGGTCAGGGCCTGGATGCGGCCGTCCTCCAGGAGGCGCATGGTCACCGGCGACTTCATCCGGCGCTCGCCGTTGCCGGTGAAGCCAGCGCCATGAAAATAGAGCGAGAGGCCGATCCCACGCCTCGGCCCATCCGGGTTTTTCTCCCGGGCCTCCTCGAGCTCCCGCCAGCGCTCGCGGAAGCGGGTGCGGCTCGCGGCCTCCTCCAGGCAGAGACGGGCAGATGTGGACTCGTCGAGGGTCTGGCCCGTGGGCAGACGGTCGCCGGGCTCGACCACGTTGCGCAGCCGGATCTCCAGAGGATCGAGGCCGAGCGCGCGGCCGATGCGGTCCATCTGCCGCTCCATCGCGAACTCAACCTGCGGCGCGCCGAAGCCGCGGAAGGCGCTGTTCGGAGCGGTGTTCGTCCGCAGCACGCGCCCGCGGATGCGCACGTTCTCGCAGCGGTACGGGCCGAACGAGTGGAGCAGGGCGCGCGACAGCACCACCGGCGAGAGCGTGGTGTAGGCGCCGCCGTCGAAAAGGATTTCAATGTCCAGCGCGGTCAGGCGGCCGTCGCGGTCCACGCCCGCGCGGTGGCGGACGATCGACGGATGGCGCTTCGTGGTGCCGACGATGTCCTCGTGCCGGTCGTAGATCATCTTCACCGGCTTGTCGGCAACGCGGGCGAGCAGGGCCGCATGGATCGCGAGCAGGCTCGGGTAGTCCTCCTTGCCGCCGAAGCCGCCGCCCACGGCCGCGGCCCGCACCCGCGCCTGCTCCGGTGTCAGGTCGAAGGCATGGACCAGCGCCTTGTGAACGTAATAAGGGCACTGCATGGAGCCGAGCGCGGTGATTCCACCGTCGGGCTCGACCCAGGCGATCATGCCCTGGCATTCGAGATAGATGTGCTCCTGGTAGCCGGTGCGCCACTCGCCTTCGATCACCCGGTTGGCCGCCGCGAGCCCGGCCTGCAGATCGCCGCTGTCCATGGCGATCTCGTAGAGCGGGTCGTCCAGGGCCTGTTCCCCCCGCTCGATACCGAGCACCGCCGGCAGCGGCTCATAGACGACCTCCACCGCGGCGAGCGCCTGGCGGGCGGCAATCGGCGTTGCCGCGGCCACCAGCGCGACCGGCTCGCCCACGTGGCGAACCGTGTCCGCGGCCAGGATCGGCCAACTGTCGTCGAGGAGCTGAACCCCGTTGGGGCCTGGCAGGTCGGCCGCGGTCACGCAGATCGCGCCGGCCGGCGCGCGGTCGGGGTGCCAGTGAATGGCCAGAATCCGGGCATGCGGGTGGGGGCTGCGCACCGTGGCGCCGTGCAGCATCCCGGGCAGGGAGAGGTCGTCCACATAGCGGGCTGCCCCCGCCACCTTGGCGAAGCCGTCCGGCCGCGGGGGGCTCTCTCCGATTCCAATCATGTGCCGGGGAGTTTAGGCACAGGACCCAAGGGACTGCAAGGACTTCAAGGACATAAGACCTTGGGTCCCTGCTGTCCTTGAAGTCCTTTTGGTCCTCTATCGCCTCAGCAGGCTGTGGCGCCGGCCATACCCGAAGTAGATCGCCAGCCCGATCACCAGCCAGACCACCAGCCGCAGCCAGTTCTCCGAAGGGAGCGAGAACATCAGGAGCAGGCAGGTGGCGATGCCGAGGATCGGCGTCAGGGGCACGAGCGGCGCCCGGAACGGCCGGGGCTGATCGGGGTGGGTGCGGCGCAGGATCATCACCGCCGCGCAGACGATCACGAAGGCCAGGAGCGTGCCCATGCTCACCAGCGAGAGCAGCACCTGGATCGGCAGGAAGGCCGCGAGCGCGCCCACGAACAGGCCGGTCGCGAGCGTCGACTTCCACGGCGTGCGATAGCGCGGATGAACGTGGCCGAAGAAGCTCTGCGGCATCAGGCCGTCGCGCGCCATGGCCAGGAGCACGCGCGGCTGGGAGAGCATCATGACCAGCAGCACCGAGGTGATCCCCGCCGCGCCGGCCACGGCCAGCAGGAAGTGCGCCCAGCCGAGACCCACACTGTCGAAGGCGCTCGACACCGGCGCATTGATGTCGAGCTGGTTGTACGGCACCATCCCGGTCAGCACCGCCACCACGGCCAGGTAGAGAAGGGTGCAGAGCGTCAGCGACGCCACGATCCCGATCGGTACGTCGCGCTGCGGATTCCGGGCCTCCTCGGCGTGCGTCGAGACCGAGTCGAAGCCGATGTAGGCGAAAAAGGCGAGGGCCGCGCCGGCCAGCATCCCGAGCGGTCGGCCCCCGGCGTCGGTCTGGCCGAAAAGGGTATGTCCGAAGAAGCTGACCCCGGTCAGGCCGTATGGCGCGAACGGGTGCCAGTTGGAGGGGTTCACATAGAAGGCGCCGACCGCGATCACGAAGATCACCGCGACCAGCTTCAGCCCCACCATGGCCGCGTTGAAGCCGGCGCTCTCCCGGATGCCGACGATCAGGACCCAGGTCACGAACGCCACCACCACGACTGCCAGCAAGTTGATCACCGACCCGGTCGGCACCAGCTTCCCGAGCGCCGGATCGTAGTTCACCATCGGGCCGTTGATCGCCTGGGGAAGCGTGATGCCGAAGGTCGCCAGCCCGCTCTGGACATAGCCGGACCACCCGGACGCCACCGTGGCCGCGCCCACCGCGTACTCGAGACACAGGTCCCAGCCGATGATCCAGGCGAGGAGCTCGCCCATGGTGGCATAGGCATAGGTATAGGCCGAGCCGGCCACCGGCACCATCGAGGCCAGCTCGGAGTAGCACAGCGCCGCGAACACGCAGGCGAGGCCGGCCACCACGTAGGACAGCATCAGCGCCGGCCCCGCCACATCCTTGGCAATGGCGCCGGTCGTCACGAAGATGCCCGCGCCGATGATCGCGCCGACCCCGAGCGCGGTCAGTTGCACGGGCCCGAGCACGCGGCGCAGGCGGTCCTCGCCGTGCAGCTCGGCGAGCAGATCCTGGAGCGGCTTGCGGGCAAAAAGAGAATTGGGCATGGTCTTCTCCTCCACGGCTTCTCCGATTGACCCGCAGGGTAGGAGAGGGAGACCACCCGACTCTATGCCCGTACCTCCGGGGACCTCCGGGTCGGGATCGGAGGAGGCAGGAGGTGGTTGGAGGCCCGCAGCTCTACCATGGTCCGCTGAGCACCGCCAAGGGCGCATACCATCTCATGCACCCGCATACCTATCAAGGGGGTAGAGTTGAAATTCTGTGAGGTATGCAGCATACTTCGTCTGGCGCGGGATCGGCCGGAGCTCGCGGAGGATCCGCTGAGGCCGGCGGGGTTCCGGCAAGGAGTCGCGGATTGCCGGCAGACCGTTGCGGGTCTCCGGCCTGAGCTCGCGGAAGGGCTGCCAGGGTCTGGCGGCGGACGGCAAAAGGTGCGGAGAGGTGCCGGGCGCTGGCGGTCAGTCCGCCGGTCCCGGCCGAATCCCGGCAGACGCTGGCGGATTGTCCGCCAGGGCTTGCCGGACGCGGGCCGGGACCGGCCGAGGGCCGGCAACGGACTGCGAAGGGTTCATTGACAACTGAATAGGGAGGGCGGCCACCGGGTCCAAGGCTGCCGCCGTCCCGACCGAGGAGGGCCGCCTGCTGGGGAGGGGGCGGTTCGGTGCCGGAGGTGTGCGAAGGCCGGGGCGATTCGCACAGGCTCGGCGCCGAGAGACCCTCACAGGTGAAGGACCTCCCCATGCCCCTGTTTTGTCTTTCCATGCCGTCGGTGCTTTTTCCCGGCTACGCAACCACCCGGCGCACCGGGGATAGTAAACAGGGCCTATGGCCCAATTCCCCTGGAGACCCACGGATGGAGACAACCCATTTGCAGCCTTACGAGCTGGCCCTTCTTTTCTCGGATGAAGGCGCCAGCAGCGCAGCCCCGTGATCGCCATCCTCTTGCTGCCGGAGGAGTCCTTCGACTTGGGCTCCGGCGTACTTGCAATGCGAGTGGGGCGTGATTCTCGCCTCAGCCGCACCCCCCGTCGCCGGCGGGCTCCGACGCGATGAGGGGCGCCCACGACGTCGGGAGTGCAGGAGTGCAAGAATACGAGCAGCAAAGATGGCTTCCAGCGCAGCGGTGATGGCGCCCAGCAAGCCACTGGCACTTCTTCGGTGATGATCGGCGGGCTCGTGACCTCGACCCTCTTCACCCTGCTCGCGCTGCCGACCTTCTATCAGTGGGTGCACCGGATCCAGGATAAGGTGCAAGCGAAGCGTGTCATGAAGGAGGCGGCATGAGCCGGCAATTCAAGATCCGCGGCATGGACTGCGCCGAAGAGGTGGCGATCCTCAAGCGCGAGATCGGCCCCCTGGTCGGCGGCGAGGAACGCCTCTCCTTCGACATCATGAAGGCCAGGATGACGGTCTCCGCTGCGCCGGAGGAAGTCTCCGAAGAGGAGATCCTGAAGGCCGTCGAGCGCACGGGGATGGGCGCGCAGGTCTGGCAGGAGGGCAGCGAGACTTCCGAGCCGGCGGGCATCTGGCAGCGCTGGGGCCGGACGGCTCTGACCCTGGTGAGCGGCCTTGCCACGCTTGCGGGGTTTGTCACGCACGCCTGGATGGCCGGAGGGCTCACCGAGGCGGTAGGCTCCGAAGGCGCCGGGCTCGCCCACGCCGTCCCGCTGGCGGCCAGGGTCCTCTATGGGATCGCCATTCTCGCCGGCCTCTGGACCGTCCTGCCGAAAGCCTGGTTCGCGCTGCGGCGGCTGCGTCCAGACATGAACCTGCTGATGACCGTGGCGGTCCTGGGAGCGATCGGGATCGGCGAGTGGTTCGAAGGCGCGACCGTGGCCTTCCTCTTCTCGCTCTCGCTCGCCCTGGAATCCTGGAGCCTGGGCCGCGCCCGGCGGGCCGTCGCTGCCCTGATGGACCTCGCTCCCCAGGTGGCGCGCGTCAAGCGGCCGGACGGAGGCGAAGAGGAGATGCCCGCCGAGCAGGTGGAGATCGGCACGGTCTTCGTGGTCAAGCCCGGCGGGCGCATGCCGCTCGACGGCCGCGTCGTCGCAGGAACCAGCGCCGTCAACCAGGCGCCGATCACGGGCGAGAGCGTGCCGGTCGACAAGGCCGAGGGCGCCGACATCTTCGCCGGGACCATCAACGGCGACGGCGCTCTGGAGATCCAATCCACCAAGCGGGCCGGGGAGAGCACGCTCGCTCACATCATCCGGATGGTCGAGGAGGCTCAGTCCCGGAGAGCCCCGTCCGAGCAGTGGGTCGACCGCTTCGCCCGGGCCTACACGCCCGCCGTAATGGCAATTGCGCTGGCGGTGCTCATCGTGCCTCCGCTCTTCTTCGGGGGGGCGTGGGACGCCTGGATCTACCGCGCCCTGGTGCTGCTCGTCATCGCCTGCCCCTGCGCCCTGGTGATCTCGACGCCGGTCAGCATCGTCGCAGCCCTGGCCGCGGCGGCTCATAACGGCGTGCTCATCAAAGGCGGGCTCTTCGTCGAGATCCCGGCCCGCCTGCGGGCGGTGGCGCTGGACAAGACGGGGACGCTCACCTGGGGGAGGCCTGCCGTCGTCGAAGTAGTTCCTCTGGCAGGCCATGAAGAACGGGAGCTGCTTCAGCGGGTCGGAGCGCTGGAGGCGAGGAGCGAGCATCCCCTCGCCCGCGCCATCCTCACATACACGAAAGACCGCGGCATCGCGGTCGTTCCGGCTGAGGATTTCCAGATCCTCCAGGGCAAGGGAGCCACCGGCCGTTTCGAGGGTCGCGAGTACTGGCTCGGCTCTCACCGCTACCTGGAAGAGCGCGGGCAGGAGACTCCTGAGATCCACGAGCGGCTCGAAGCCATGTCCCAGGCCGGCCGGACGGCTGTGGTGGTCGGCACGGGAGCCCACGTCTGCGGCTTGATCGCCGTGGCCGACGAGGTGCGGCCGGAATCGAAAGATTCGATCCAGGCGCTGCGCAACGCGGGCATCGAGACCATCGTGATGCTGACCGGCGACAACCGCGGGACCGCCGAGGCGGTAGGCCGGGAAACGGGTATCGACGAAGTCAAGGCCGAGCTGCTGCCAGCCGAAAAAGTGGCTGCCATCGACCAGCTCGTCGCCCGCTATGGCCAGGTGGCGATGATCGGGGATGGGGTCAACGACGCTCCCGCGATGGCCCGAGCCACGATCTCCGTCGCCATGGGTGCAGCGGGCAGCGATGCCGCGATTGAGACGGCTGACGTGGCCCTGATGTCGGACGACCTTGCGAAGCTGCCATGGCTCATCCGGCACTCGCGCCGGACGCTGCGGGTAATCCGCCAGAACATCGTCTTCTCGCTCCTGGTCAAGGCAATCTTCGTCGTTCTCACCTTGGCCGGCTTCGCCTCCATCTGGGCGGCCATCGCCGCCGACATGGGGGCTTCACTACTGGTCATCTTCAACGGCCTGCGACTCCTCAAGGTGCGGGAGTAGCCCCCGCCCGCCAAGGGGGCCCTTCGCCCCCTCGGCCACTCCCCCGCACAGGCGGGCAGATGAGGCTGTCGAGCCATGTCGTCCGTTCTTCAGCTTCGCCCGGCATCCCTTTGTGCCCGGTGCCCGAAGAAGTGCCTTGCGCTTGTTTGAGGGCCGCCGGTAGGCCATGAAGTCGGCGAGCTGGCCGGGAGTTCCGAGGCTCCTCCGTCCGTGCTTTACGAGCAACCGAACCTGGCCCGGTACTCACCGGACTGCAGGAAGGCATTGATGATGTCGTTGTAGCACTGGCTGCCATCTCCACCCTGGTAATGGATACTGTTGTACGTGCAGTTGTCCAGTGAACCCTTCCAGAAGTCGAACCCCGCCCAGCCGTTATCCGGCGGAGCGTTCGGAGCACGACGCAGATAGATGGAATAAGAGAGATAGATGAAATCCCAGCTAGTGTACTGAGGCGGCGGGTTCCCGTTGGCGAGCCCGAAAGTCTGGGACTGCTGGCGGAACTCGGGGTGCTCCCACATCGATCTGGACATGAGAACCTTTTGCGTGTTCGCGCATCCGAGATCGCCATAGTGATAGCAGGAGTTGATCGCAGCGACTCCCTGGGTCAGTTCCCAGGGATAAGGCTGGCGCCCCAGGAAGTCCTGATACTGCTGCCGCACGAAGAAATCAGCATTCGGGTCATTGAGCGGACAGCTGGGGGCGCAGGCCCCGCAATCATCGGAACAGGTCGAGCAGGTCTCGCCGGAGTTGCAGAGATCATCTCCGCAGTACGGCGGCTCCCAGTCGGGCGGCGGCACGGCGGCCGACGAAGCCGCCAGGACGAT
>DATANP010000617.1:0-32172 GCA_036266195.1 Thermoanaerobaculia bacterium
CCAACAATCCGGTCAACCGCAGGAACTCGGCGTAGAAGCGCGGCTCCAGAGCGCCGACCGCGAGATACTTCCCATCGGCCGTCTCGTAGGTGTCGTAGAACGGAGCGCCGCCGTCCAGCAGGTTGACTCCGCGCTCGTCGGACCAGGTCCCGGCGGCGGACATGCCATGGAACATGGTGAGGAGCGAGGCCGCGCCGTCCACCATGGCGGCGTCCACCACCTGCCCCTTGCCGGAGCGGGACGCCTCCAGGAGCGCGCTCAGGATGCCGACCGCCAGATAGAGCGCGCCGCCGCCGAAGTCCCCCACCAGGTTGAGCGGCGGCACGGGTTTCTCGCCGGCCCGGCCGATCGCGTGCAGCGCGCCGGAGAGGGCGATATAGTCGATGTCGTGTCCGACGGCCGAGGCCAGCGGACCCTTCTGGCCCCAGCCGGTCATGCGGCCGTAGACGAGCCGCGGGTTGCGTGCCAGGCATTCCTCGGGGCCGATCCCGAGCCGCTCCGCCACCCCCGGCCGGAACCCTTCGATCAGGGCGTCGGCCTTCTCCACCAGGCGGAGGACCGTCTCGGCGCCGCGCGGATGCTTGAGGTCCACGGCCACCGACCGCCGTCCCCGCTGGAGCAGGTCCAGGCGCGGGTCGGTGTCGAGCACCCCGCGTCCTGCCGGGGCGAGACGGTCGATCCGCACCACCTCCGCGCCCAGGTCGCTCAGCAGCATGGCGCAGAACGGCGCCGGGCCCAGGCCCGCGATTTCGAGGATACGGAAACCGGTCAGAGGTCCCATCTCAGCTCGCCCCCCCTTGGCGCGAATCCAGCGGTTCGACGCACTATCTCTGGTGGACCGAGCATGGGTCAAGACACGGGAGGAGAGACAGGGCGTATGGATTTGCAAGAGATCGCGAAGAGCTGCCGGGTGTTCCTGAGCATGCCCTGGCTCGAAGGACTGACGCCGCGGGCGCTGCGCACGGCGCCCGGAACCGAGAGCCCCGCTACCGGCGAGCCCCTGGAGCGCCGGCACGGCATCTTCCGGCCCGACGAGGCCGGCCTGTCCGTCTTCGACCATGGCGCCCTCTACGGCGACTCGGTCTTCGAAGGCCTCCTGGTCGTCCAGGGGCGCCTGTTCACCTGGCGCGAGCACCTGGCCCGGCTGTACAGCAGCGCCCGCAGCCTGAGCATCGCCGTGCCGTACGACCCCGTGGAGCTCACCCTCCAGGTCCTCCGGACGATCGCCGAGGCCGACCTCGACCGCCTCGAACGCGCCTACGTACGCCTCGTCCTGACCCGCGGCCTTGGGGACCTCGGCATCTATCCGCCGCGCTGCATCGGCAGCACCGTGTTCGCCATCGCAGCCCGCATCCAGCTCTACCCGGAAGAGCTCTACGAGCGCGGCATCGAGCTGTCCGTGGCCCGCGAGGTGCGGCGCCCGGGCATCGACATCCTCGACCCGAACGTCAAGGCCAGCAACTACCTCAACAACATCCGGGCCCTGCTGGAGACCCTGGCCGAGAAGCGCCCCGAGACCCTCATGCTGACCCAGCAGGGCTTCGTGTCCGAGGCCACGGCCGACAACCTCTTCCTGGTGATCCGCGACGAGGGCTGGGAAAAGGACCCGAGCCGTGTCCGCATCCAGACCCCGCCGGCGGCCTACTGCCTGGAGGGCATCACCCGCGGCCTTATCCTCGAGGCCGCGCGCGCCGCCGGGTATACGATCGAAGAGAGCGCGACCATGCTGCCGAGCGACCTCACCGGCGCCGGCCGCGAGGTCTTCCTCACCGGCACCGGAGCGGGCCTCATCCCGGTGGTGAAGATCGGCCACCAGGACGTGGGGGACGGCAGGCCCGGCCCGGTCACCCGCGAGCTCCGCAAAAGCCTGCTCGCCGACATGGCCGACCCCCGCCTGAGCGTGCCGGTGCGCGCCATGAGACAGGAAGTCGAAGAGTATCTGGCCGGATAGGAGGCAAGCTGTGAATCAACAGTTCATCCGCGACATGTTCCATCACATCGACACCCGGGACTACGAAGGGCTCCGCAACTTCTTCACGGACGACGCCACCTACGACCGTCCCGGCTATGAGCCCATCCGCGGCATCGAAGACCTGATCCATTTCTATCGCGAGGTGCGCGTGATCGCCTCGGGCCAGCACGACCTGACCCGCGTCGTGGTGGACGAGGAGAGCGGAGCCTCCTGGGGCCGCTTCACCGGAACGCACCGCAACGGCAAGGCCCTGGACGTGCGCTTCGCCGACTGCTACACCTTCGAAAACGGCAGGATCAAGACCCGGGAGTCCTACTTCTTCGAACCGTCGGTGTGAGGTTCCTGGGCTCACCCTGGCAAAGATTTCGCACCATGAGAGGGGAAAGGAGAGCCCTAATGAGCCCATCTCGAATCGCCTCCGCCATCCTCGCGCTGTCGTTTTGTGCCGCCGCCGCCCATGCCGTGCCTCCGACCTACAACCTCTACCCGGCGCCCGCGCCCATTGGCCAGAGCGCGGGTGAGCCGAGCCTGGGGGTCAACTGGAACAGCGGCAATGTCATGTACATCGCCGGCCTGGAAACCCTGCGCGTGAGCTTCGACGACTCCGTCACGCCGGCGGCCGCGAGTTGGACCGACGTTTCGTTCCCGCTCACAGGCATCCTCACACTCGACCCGATCCTGTTCACCGATTCCCAGACCGGGCGGACCTTCGTCGCGCAGCTCGCCGGTCCGGCGAGCCTCATGGCATTCACCGACGACGACGGCGCCAACTGGCTGCCATCCACGTCCGGCCTCGCCTCCGGAGTCGACCACCAGACGGTCGGCGGCGGCCCGCTGGCCTCGGGAGTGCCGGGCATCGGCTATGCGAACGGCGTCTACTACTGCTCGCAGGGTGTGGCGCTCGCCGGCTGCGCGCTGAGCCTCGACGGCGGTCTGACCTTCAACCCGCCGCTCCCTCTTTACACGATCCTGCAGTGCGGCGGCCTCCACGGCCATGTGAAGGTTGCGTCGGACGGCACGGCCTACGTGCCGAACAAAGGCTGCGGCAGCCAGCAGGCGGCCGTGGTCTCAACCAACAACGGGATTACCTGGACGGTGCGCAAGGTGCAGGGCAGCACGGTCGGCAGCAGCGATCCGTCCGTGGGGACCGCGAGCGACGGCACGGCCTACTTCGGCTTCGTCGGCGCCGACGGGCATCCCAAGGTGGCGGTGTCGCACAACAAGGGCGCCTCCTGGTCGACGCCGAAGGACGTGGGCACGCCGTTCGGCATCCAGAACGCCGTCTTCCCGGCCGTCGTGGCGGGAGACCCGAACCGCGCGGCCTTCGCCTTCCTCGGCACGCCGACCGGAGGTGATGGAACGGGGTCCAGCACGACCTTCACCGGAGTCTGGCACCTCTACATCGCCACCACCTATGACGGCGGGACAACCTGGACGACGGTGGATGCAACTCCCAACGACCCGGTGCAGCGCGGCTCGATCTGCATGGACGGCACGACCTGCGGCGAATCGCGCAACCTCCTCGACTTCATGGACATCGCGGTCGACGCGGAAGGCCGGGTGCTGGTCGGCTTCGCGGACGGCTGCGTCGGAGCCTGCGTCTCCGGCGGGCCGAACAGCGCCACGGCGATCGGAGTCATCGCGCGCCAGAGCGGCGGGCTGGGGCTCTTCTCGGCGCACGACTGACGGGCCGTCGAGAACCGCTCCTGGCTGAAAAGGCCGGGAGCGGTCGCTCCCGATCCGGCGTCACCGGGTCTGCGACGTCGACAGGGTGCCGTCCGCGTCGAGGAAAAGGTGCGTCTCGTGGAGCAGGGTCAGGATGCCGGCGAACATCTCCATCGGGCGGTCCATCTGAAGGAAGCCCCCGCGGGTGATGAAATCCTTGTCTCCGATGGGATCGGGATCTCCGAACGTGATGTGCCCCACGCGCCGGAGCTCCGGCTCGGCCTCTCCCTTCTCCTCGGCCTCGATCCCTTCGAGCTCGATCTCGGCCCTCTCCTTGCTCACGAGGACCCGATACCGTCTGACCTCGACCGGATACCTGACGACAACCGATGACATGGCCTGTTCCTTTCGTCCCGGAACGTCAACCACACCGGGATCGATGGAGTAGGCGGCCGGGCTCGTCCCCAGGTTACAGCTAAACTATCCATTCATGCTCACGCTCCATCCGACCCTGGCCCGCGACACCGTCGAGGTCGCAAGGCTGCCTCTCTGCCGGGCGCTGTTGATGAAAGACCGCCGCTTTCCATGGCTCATCCTGGTGCCGGAGCGGGAGGAGATCCGGGAGATCTACGAGCTGTCTCCCGAGGATCGGCGGCAGCTCATCGAGGAAATCGCTCAGGTAGGTACGGCGCTGGACCGGCTTTTCTATCCGGCCAAGCTGAACGTGGGAGCCCTGGGCAACATCGTGCCGCAGCTTCACGTCCACGTCATCGCCCGCTTCGAGAACGATTCAGCCTGGCCCGGCCCGGTCTGGGGCTCCGGTCCGGCCGTGCCCTACACGGACGAGGAGCTCGAAGAGGTACGCGAGCGACTGGCGGCGGCGCTGAGCTAGGAGTACTCGATCCTGACAATCTCGCCGCGCCAGTAGGTCAGGCGGCCCTCCGGCAGGATCCACGCCACTTCACCCTGCCTCGGCACCAGCACGCCGCCCACCTGCATATAGCTCTGGAAGGTACCCTCCCAGGGCGTAGGCACGGGCTTTCCGGTGGATGCTTTTCACCTACCCGAACGCGCAGGCATTCAGGAGATTGACAGCGGCTTGATGAGAGCTTCGCCGTTAGGGATGACCTGCACGTTCAACTCGTGCCCATCTAGCAGGCTCATTCCAAGAAGAGGCTCGGTATCGGCTGAATCGACCGGAATACGACGCTGTCTACCACCCCACAGAATGAGAGCCTCATGAACGTCAAAGGTGATCGTGCTTCCATCTCCAAGAACAGCGCGGCTGTTGCGCCGGAATGGCAGACCGAACGCTTCGATCAGATGAGGCGGTAAGGTCAGATGACCATTGAAACCAGTGTCGATGACGACCTCGATCGTCTGCTCACGACCATCGGAGCTTCGGACAGGAATTTGAACAACCGCCTCGCGAAACGCATTGACCCGACCGGAGATCATGCTCCTCCCTCAACTTGCGCGGTCTTGAAGCGTGGTCCGAAGCGGCGGGCATACCGGGAGCCAATCTGCACCATCCATATCCGGGCGTCGGGATGCCGGGCCAAGAGGCGGTCCGAGGCCGCGACTTCGTCCCGGTCCATCTCATGGTCGCCGCTCTCGACGTCGATGAGGACATACTTCCCCTCATCTTCCGGAGCGACATGGGGCCGAATCCGGGAATCGTAGATCTCGTCGCCTCGACGGGCGATCTCGTCCCGCTCTCTCTTCGTTCTCGGTACCCCTGCCATGGAACTTGTCCTCCCCGAACACGATTGTACCACCGCCCAGGCAGCGAGCCCGCCGACGCGCTATGATCATCTCTCACCATGTTTCCAAGGCCCCTTTGCGCGGTGCTTGTCGTGGGCCTTCTCCTGGCCGCTTCGGCTGCCGCCACCACGGCAAGTTGGAAGGTCCAGGTCGGCGACGACCCAGCCTGGGCAAGACCTGCCTTCGACGACTCGCAGTGGCGAGCCGTACCCCTCCCGGCCACCTGGGAGCAGTTGAAGTTGCAGGACTTCGACGGCACCCTCTGGTTCCGGGGAAGGCTCCAGCTCGACGACGAAGCCCGTCTCGCGGCGGCCGAAGGCCGGCTGGGCCTGCTCCTCGGGTCTCCTCGCGCCGGTTCCTATGAGGTCTGGGCCGGCGGCCATAGGCTTGGACGCTCGCGCGGCTGGTCTTCCGAGTTGCCTTTCGCGGCGCCCGAGGTCTTTCGCGTCCCCTGGGAGGTGATCGAAGGAGGCGCGACGTTGAGCCTCGCCCTCCGGGTGAGACGGATCGATTGGGCTTCCGATCTCGACCCCGGCTCGGGACCGGTGAGCGATACCCTGGCCCTCGGCTTTCATCAGGCCCTGCGCGACCGCACTCGCGTCTCCTGGACGGACAACCTTCTGAGCGAGCTGCCGCAGCTCATCCTGGCCGCTCTTTTCGCCGCCGCGGCCCTCTACCACCTCCATCTCTTCAGCCGGCGACGCCAGCAGGGCGAGCAGCTCTGGTTCGGCCTTCTCTCCCTGGCCTTCACGGTCAACACCTTCGCCAGCACCTACTGGATCTACGAGGTCACCGCGAGCCGCGGCCTCGCCGCGCGGCTGAGCGACCTGACCGGACATCTCGCCGCGGCCCTGGCGATCCAGTTTCTGTGGAGCTTCTTCTCGCGTCCCATCCGGCCCTGGCTTTGCGCCTACCAGCTCTCCCATGTCGCCCTGGCCGTCTTCATCGGGCTCTGGCCGGACGTCCGGCCGGTCTTCGCCAGCTCGAGGCTGCGCGCGGCCTGGCTCGTGCCGTTGCTGGCGCTCGCGGCGGTGCTCGTCGTGCACGAGATCCGCCGTGGGGAGGCGGAGGCGCGGAAGATCGCCGCCGGCGGACTGGTGATGATCGCCATCCAGGTGCTGGAGCTGGCGAGACAGATGATCCCGCTGCCGATCCCGGTCTCGCTCTCCGGCTTCGGCTTCGCGGCGGTGCTGGTCGCCATGGGCAGCGCCCTCGCGGACCGCTTCCGCAGGACCCACGACGAGCTCGACCGCCTGCGCCTCCGCCTGGAGGAGCAGGTGCGCGACCGCACCCGCGCGCTGGAGCAGGCCATGGAGCAGGCCCTCTCGGCGAGCCGCGCCAAGGGCGAGTTCCTCGCCAACATCAGCCACGAGATCCGCACCCCCATGAACGGCGTCATGGGCATGGCCGAGCTGCTGACCAACACCCCTCTCGATAAGACTCAGCGCCAATACGTGCAGGTCATCCAGGTCAGCAGCCAGGCGCTCCTGGAGCTGTTCAACGACATCCTCGATTACTCCCGCATGGAGTCCCAGGGGTTGACCGTCGAGCGCGCGCCCTTCGCCGTCCGGAAGGTGCTCGACGAAAGCCTGGAGATCATCGGTCCGATGGCCGCCCGCAAGGGCCTCGCGCTTCACGCCTCGATCGCCCTGGACACGCCCGCGTCCATGATCGGAGACCAGAAGCGCATCCGCCAGGTCCTGCTCAACCTGCTGAGCAACGCCGTCAAGTTCACGGAGCACGGCGAGGTGCGCGTGGCGATATCATCCCAGCCGGACGGCGGCCGTCCGCAGATCCGCTTCGCGGTGACCGACACGGGCATCGGCATCGCCGGCCAGGACCTGGAGCGCCTCTTCATCCCCTTCCAGCAGCTCGATGGCTCGCCCAGCCGGCGTTATGGAGGCGCCGGGCTCGGCCTCGCCATCAGCAAGCGCCTGGTCGAGCTCATGGGAGGGGAGATCCACGTCGAAACCTCGCCGGGCCAGGGCTCCACCTTCTCGTTTACCCTGCCGGCCGATCCGCCCCGTTGACTCCCTCCCCGTCGCCCCGATAGATTTCCGGGACACCTTCGAGGAGGAGACATGGCTCGGGATACCCATGGGAACACCGTCCAGGGATGGAGGCGGCTCATCGACGCTCTGGCCGACAAGGACGACATTCCAGGGATGACCGGCTATCGTGAGCGCCTGGAAGCCATGTATCAGGAGGCACTCGACCTCGCCACCCAACGCGACGCTCACCGCGCCGCCAAACAGGCCGCTGCCCGCGCCCTCAAGGAAAACCTGGAGAACGGACGCAAGTTGGCGACGGCCATGCGCTCCTGGATCAAAACCCACTACGGTCACGGCAGCGAGAAGCTCGTCGAATTCGGCATCCGTCCCAATCGACGCCCGCGCAGAAAGACCAAATCTCCCGAATAATCCGGGGAACGATTCGTTCCCCACGGCAACCACCTCGCTGGACGAAGGGAACGGTTCGTTCCCCACGGCAGTCGCCTCGCCGGATGGAGGGAACGGTTCGTTCCCCGCGGCAACCGACTCGCCGGACACAGGGAACGGTTCGTTCCCCGCAGCAGCCGTCTCGCCGGACGGAGGGAACGATTCGTTCCCCACGGCAACCGACTCACTGGACGGAGGGAACGGTTCGTTCCCTGCGGCAGCCGCCTCGCCGGATGGAGGGAACGATTCGTTCCCCGCGGCAACCGACTCGTTGGATGGAGGGAACAGTTCGTTCCCCATGGCAATCGCCTCGCCGGATGGAGGGAACGGTTTGTTCCCCACGGCAACCGACTCGCCGGACACGGGGAACGGTTCGTTCCCTCCGTCCGGCATTACGCCGGGTGCTTCCGGCGAGCAGCCGGATCGGTATGATCTTCCGATGCGTCCGGAGTCGCGGAAGACAAAAGAGACTTCCAAGAGCGCCGTCGCGGCGCGCGCGAAGATGATGCAGGCGGCCAACCTGGGATGGCTTGACGGCTTTCCCCTGGAGCCGCGGGACGGCGGTGTGCGCTGGGCTACGATGCCGCCGCAGGCGCCGGCGGAGGAGATGACCCTCGACGGCCGCCATCTCAGCCGCGCCACGTACACGCTCAACAAGCTGCGCACCGAGCTGGCGCCCGCCCTGCCGCGGCTCGCCGACGAGCCGGACCGCTGGCTGGAGTCCATCGAGCGCCGCCTCGAGCTGCTCAAGCAGACCCTCCATCACGGAGCGCCGCTGCCCGCGCGCGCCTTCGAGATCCTCCTGGAGCCGCGGCTGCGCGACCGGGCCGCGCGGATCGCCGACGCCGAGCCCCGGCTGCAACCGCTGCTCGACGCCGTTGCCTGGACCCATGCGGGGGAGCCGGCGCGCGCGAAGGCCATGCTCGACGCGGCCGGCGGCTGGGCCGACGGGCTCGATCTGATCACGGAGCGCCTGGGCCGGGAACCAGCCCTGGTGCTCGTCACGCGCCTGCTGCAGCTCGCGGCCGATCACGGCCGGGAGCTGACGGCGCCGCTGGTGTCGTACCTGTTCGACCGGCGCCCCCACGAGGTGCCGACGCATCACGAGGGGGTCTGCTCGCAGATTCTGGGCGCCCTCTCGAAGAGGCCCAAGGCACCGCTGCCGGAAGGGCTGCCCATGGCCTACCGGACCAACCATCTCCTGCTGTGGGTCGAGGACCTGATCCGCGTGGACCGGCGCACGCAGCGCCTGTGCCTCCGCCTGTTCGCTGTCGCCACGCCGCTCCCGCTCGTCGAGCGCTGGGAGCGCTGGTGGGAGGCGACCCGCCGTCTGATCCGCGAAGCACGGGGCCAACTCGTCCGGCCTTACGAAAGCGAAGCTCGGCAGGCTCTTCGGAAGCGCGTCCAGGCGCACCAGAAGGAGGCTCCGCCCACGCTCAATCCCGAGGAGCTGCTGACTCGCCTGAGACAGGCGGCGAAGCCGGAGGCGTCGGCCTGGACCGAGCCGCTGGCCCGGGCTCTCGCCCTGGTGCCCGAGAGGGCCCTGGACTCCACGAAGCTCTTCCTCCACTGGAGCAGTCAGGCCTCCGGCTCGCCCGCGCGCGTACCGGCGATGCTCGCCGGCTTCGAACGCTATCTGAAGCGCCGGCCGGTTGCCGATCCGAAGGTACTGCTCCGTCCCTGGGCTCCGATCGAAAGCATCAGTTATCCGATGCTGGTGGAGGACGAGATCGACATTCACCTCGGCGAGCAGCCGCGCCATCGGACCATGGCCGTCTACGATCATCTCGCCACGGTCGCGGAGCTCCGCGGCGGGCTCACGGCTGACGAGGCGAAGCGCGTGGTGGAACTGTTCGCCGAGGCCGGGCAGACGGGCCTCGACCGCGATCCCGGCCTGACCGCCGCATTCCTGGACTCGCTGGTCAAGGCCGAGCGGCTGAACAACTACCTTCGTGGCCACGCGGTACGGTTGGCCGTCCACCTCTGCCGGAGCCGGCCCGAGAGCTTCGCGGACGTGCTGAAGGTGCTTTCCGATCCGGAAGACGATTCAGATTTCTCCCTGGACCAGTGGCCGGAGGCGGTGCTCGGACCGCTCTGCTCCGGCGGGCTCGAGGAGGTCGTCCGCGAGTCGGTCGTCACCCGGCAACTGTCGCGCCTGCTGGCCTGCGGCCTGAAAGCGATCGTGCTCAATGCGGCGGACACCGTCCGGCCGCTGCCCTTGCCCATTGTGGGCGAGTTGGAGGAGGACGACCCGGAATGGATCCAGCGGCTTCCTCCCGAGCTACACCCTCAGCTCCGCCGGCTCGCCAGTGTGTTGGACGATGCCGAGGCGCGGGTCGGCCGCTGGCTGGCGGACGATCTTCCGGATACGGTGCGCTTGCAGCGGGAGATCGAAGCGATCCAGGCGCGGATCGATCAGGTTGAAGAAGACCGCAGGCCTGCCCTTCGCAAACGCCTCGCGAGTCTGAGGTCCCGGCTCGAACAGCCCGCGGCTCCGAGCACGGCACGGATCGAGCGCCTCAGGACAAAGCTCGATCGCGCGTGGGGCAGGACGGTCCTCGATCGATGGGAACGCGATCTGGATGCTCACCTGCCGGCAGCGCTTCGGAAAGTGATCGGTCTCGAAGGGGAGATCCCGGACTGGATGACCGAGCCGCGGAACCTGGAGCTTGTCGCCACGGCCACCCGGCTGGAGCCCCGCCACCGCTCTCTGGCCTGGCGCCTCTTCCGCGAGCGCTGCGGCCCGCCGCCCTGGGATCTGCGCGACGCGCCGCAAAACCTTGCCTTTCGCCAGCGCCTGGCGCACCTGGACTGGAGCCCGTGGATCGACGGCGCCGGCACCACGGCTGTGCAGGCCGGAGAGACGCGGCTGCACCTGCGGCTGGAGGACGATCCCCTGGAGGTGTTCCGGATGGGCGGGCACTTCCGGACCTGCCTGAGCCCCGGATCGTTCAATTATTTCTCGGTGTTCACCAACGTGGCGGACGTCAACAAGCGCGTGATCTATGCCCGCGACGACAGCGGCCGCTTCGTAGGCCGCTGCCTGATGGCGCTGACGGCCGAGGGACGGTTGCTCATGTTCCAGGCCTATTGCCATGACGGAAGCCTGGGTTTCGAATCGATCTGCTCGAATTTCGTGGACGACCTCGCGCGCCGCATGGGAACGGTGCGGGTGCGCGAGGGGAAAGTGCCGACGCTGGTCGCGTCCGACTGGTACGACGACGGCCCGCTGGATCTCGGGCACCGGTTCGCCTGCCTGGAGGAGAATTCGGAGCTGCGCCGCAAGCTCGCCACGGTCCGTCCGGGCGACCTGATCGCCGAGCTTCGCAAGAGCCTCAAACCCGCGGGCCTGAACGAGGTGACGCTGCCACTGGTGCTGGACCTGCCGGAGCTGCGCGAGCGGCCCGAGCTGGCAGTGCCGCTGCTGAAGCCGATGGCCGAGCACCGCGCTCTGCCGGACAGGTCGGTGATCACCGCCACGGTCCTCGGCCTCGAAGCGGGTGCAGGCGATCTCGTCCGCCGGCTCCTCGCTCCGCGGCTGACCGATCATATAAACCAATGGATCAAATCCCCCTGGCGGCTCGATCCCAGAGCGGTCGACGTGCTCGTCCAGCTCGATCCGGCCCGGCTGCTGGAGGTGCTGCGCCGCATCCGGGCAAAGTCGGCGCGCAACTGGTCGGAGATGACCGATGGTCTTTTGCTGGAGGCCGCCGCCAGGGCGCTCCAAGCGCTCCACCGCCCCCGCCAGGCCCGGGCTCTCTGGCAGCGCCTCGCCACCGATAATGATGTGAGCGCCGGCTGCGAGATGCGGGAGCGGGCCCGGGCGGCGTTGGAAAGGACAGAAAGGACTGCAAGGACTTGAGATTGCAGTCCTTGAGGCCCTTGCAGTCCTTTTGGTCCTTTCAGCCTTCCGGCAGCTCCATGGTGCCTTCGGAGACCAGCACCGAGGAGCCTCCCACGCGCACTCCGGTGATCTCGCCGCCCTGCTTGTCCACCTCCAGGTGCAACAGGCTCGGGCGGCCCATTTCGAAGCCCTGCTCCACGACCCACTTGAGCGTTCCGTCGCGCTCCGGCGCGCGGATGCCCAGGTAGCCGCCGAGCGCCGAGACCGCGCCGCCCGTGGCGGGGTCCTCTCCGATGCCCAGCTCGGCCGCGAACATGCGTGCGCGAATGTGCGAGCCGGGCAGCTCGGGCTCGCGGCACATCAGAAAGACTTCCCGCGCCCAGCCGCCGAGAAGCACGTCTTCCCAGATGTCGATCCGCAGGCGCGCCCGGCGCAGCGCGTCGCGGCTGCGCAGCGGAATGAAAAGAAAGGGGACGCCGCAGGAAAAACCTTGCGGATGGTCCTCGCCGTCGCTCAGCACGTCGTCCGCGGGAAGGGAGAGCATCTCGGCCAGCTCGGCCGCGCCGGGCGGCGTCGGGCCGGCCTCGGGCAGCTTCGCCACGAAGAGCTGCGTGAATATCGGCCGCCCCTCCTCGCTGCGGATCAGGACCGGCACGGGGCCGACCCCTTCCTCGAAAATAATTGACGTTTCATCGCCCGTGAGCGGGATCTCTCCCAGGGCGGCGAGCGCGTAGGCCGCGCCCACGGTCGGATGCCCGGCGAACGGCAGCTCGGCCTTCGGCGTGAAGATGCGCAGGCAGCGGGTGTTCCGCGGATCGTCCGGCGGCAGCACGAACACGGTCTCCGAGAGGTTCATCTCCCGGGCGATCCGCTGCATGAGACTGTCGGAAATGCCGCGGGCGTCCGGAAAGACGGCCAGCGGGTTGCCCTCCAACGGACGGCTGGTGAAGACGTCGGCAGTGATGAATCGGCAGCGCATGGAAACCACCTCCCGCGCCGGATTCTATCCTCCCCACCAGCCGCCCGCTTTACCAGCCAATACTGGACAGATCGGCAATCTCGCCGCCGGTGGCGACGAGCACCTCGTCCTGGTCGGTGATCGCCAGCGCCGACGCCTTGATCTCCCGCCGGCTCAGGAAGCGGGCGTCCTCGCTCTGGAACACGCTCACCCTCTTGCCGTCGGAGACGTAGACCTTCTCCTGGCCGTCCACGACCAGGCCCGTGATGCGGCCGGAGAACTGGCCGGGCTCCTCGCCTTCGCTGCCGAACCGGTTCTGGTATTCGCCGTCGAAGTCGAAGACGCAGACGACGTGGAGCTTCGGGACGGCCGCGTACAGGTTCCGCCGGCCATCCATGGCCACCAGCACGTCGCCCGCCGGCTCCCGGACGGCACCGGTCACGGCATTGCGATGGATGGTTTCGACCGCTCCGTCCCTGCCCACGAGCACGATGTCGTCGCGCTCCGCGTTGCGCCAGGTCGCGACGACTCCGTAGTCGGGCCGGGGTGCGACGTGGAAGAAGCCGGCGCCGTCCGGGTGCTTGACCTCGCCCAGCAGCTTGCCGTCCGCGGCATAGCGGAAGAGCCGGTCGTCCGAGACCACATAGAGGACGCCTGCGCGGTCCACGGCCAGCCCGGTGCGGGCGCGCTCGGGCTTGTCCATGGCTACGTCGTCGGCGCCCGGGCCGGCCATCTTGAAGCGCGTGACCGGGCCGGCGCCCGGGCCGGCGGCATAGACGAAGCCGCGCGGATCGACGCCGACGAGGCCCGTCCCTTCGGAAGGGAACCGCAGCTTCCGGTCGGGGTCCACGGCCATCTTCCAGCGATCCCCGACGGACATGTCCGCGACGACTGCCCCTTTTTCCACCCGATCGGAGGAGCCCATCGAGTAGCGGACGACGTGATCGTAGTTCGCGATGTACAGATCGTCACCGGCGGCCGCGATCCCTTCGCCTTCGACGTCGCCGTAGCGTCCGAGGAACCGGCCGTCCGGCGCGAAGACGTTCAAGCCTTCCGAATCGCTGACCCAGATCTGACCCTGGCTGTCGATCACCATGCCCACGATGTCGTCGGAGAACTGGCCGGCTTCGTCGCCCTCGCTGCCGAAGTGGCTGATGTAGCGGCCGTCTTCGATGGCAATCTTGTGGATGTGGTTGTCATAGGTCTCCGACACGTACAGGAATCCCTTGCCGTCGTCGGCCAGGGACGGCGGATCGGTCCCGAGATAGCGGATCGCGGGCTCCCGGAAGGTCTGGAGGATCTTGCCTTCGTCGACGAGCACGATCTCCGTGCCGCCGCCGCTCCCCAGGGCCACGACGCCGCCGTTCGGCCGGGGGACGACCGAGAGGAACTGGTAATAGCCCGGCCGCTGGATCTCCCCGAGCAGGGTCCAGGCCGCGGGGTCGTAGCGGAACAGCTTGTCGTTGGCGACGACGTACAGCGAGCCGCGGTCGTAGGCCAGCGACTTGATGGTCTGGCCGAGATAGAAGACGGTCTGGAGCACGCCGTCCCGGTCGAAGCCCTGGATGCGGTCGAGCTCGTCGTCCGCCACGTAGACGAGGCCCTGCGGGTCCACGGCGACGCGCTTCACCCCGGACATCTGGGCGGGTCCGACACCTTCGCTCCCGAAGCGGAACAGCTCCTGTCCGGGCTGGACGGCAAATCCGGGCAAGGCCATGCAGGACAGCGCCAACACGAACCCGATCTTTTTCATGGCGGACTCCTCCCCTCCATCAGACACCGTCTGATCGGGAAAGGCAACCGCCATGAAAGAGCCTACTCGTGCCGCAGAGCTTCGATCGGGTTGAGCCGCGCCGCCCGGCGGGCCGGCAGGATGCCGAAGATCACGCCCACGGCCGCGGAGAAGAGGAAGGCGACCAGGACGATCTGCGGCACCACGACGAACGGCACGTCGAGCTTGTGCGCCGCGAACCAGCCGCCCGTGAGCCCGGAGAGAATGCCGAGCAACCCGCCGAGACTCGACAGCACCACCGCTTCGATCAGGAACTGGAGCAGGACCTCGCCCGGCAGCGCGCCGATCGAAAGCCGGATGCCGATCTCCCGCGTGCGCTCGGTAACCGACACCAGCATGATGTTCATGATGCCGATGCCGCCGACCAGCAGGCTTACGCCCGCGATCGCTCCGAGAAGGGCGGTCATGGCGCCGGTGGCGCTCGCCATGGTGGCCGCGATCTCGGCCATGTCGCGCACGTTGAAGTCGTCCTCGCCGGTCGGCCGCCGCCGCTGGCGCAGGAGCGATTCGATCTGGTTCTGGACCAGGATCGTCGGCCGGCCTTCAGCCGCCGAGACGTAGATGCTCGAGATATCGTTGTTGCCCGCGATCCGGCGCTGGTAGGTCGCCAGGGGCATCAAAACGATGTCGTCCTGGTTCTGCCCCATGGCCGCCTGGCCCTTCGGAGACAGGACGCCGATCACCTCGGCCGGTACGCGGCCGATGCGGACCTGCTGGCCGATCGGATCCTGGCCTCCGAACAGCTCCTCGCGCACGGTCTGACCCAGGACCACCACCGCGCTGCCGGAGGTCGCTTCGGAGTCCGTGAACGCCCGGCCCGAGGCGACGGTGTAGCCGCGGACCTCCAGGTAGTCCGGCGTGGTGCCGATCACCGGCGTGTTCCAGTTGCGGTTGCCGGCCACCACGAGCGTCTGCTTCTGCGCGGCCGGAGCGAGCGCGGCGATGCCCGAGACCTCGCGGCGGATCGCGGCCACGTCGGCCCGTTCGAAGGCGCGGGCCGTGTTCGCCGCCGGACCCCGGCGGCTCGCTCCGGGCGAAACGATCAAAAGGTTATTGCCGAGCTTGGCGATGTCGGACTCCACCCTTGCGCTCGCCCCCTTGCCGAGCGTGACGAGCACGACCACGGCACCCACGCCGATGATCACTCCGAGCATGGTCAACAGCGAGCGCAGGGTGTTGCGCCGGATCTCGCGCAGCGACATGAGAAGGGTCGACCAGAGCATCACCGTTCTCCTTCGTCGAGCTCGTCGACAATCCGCCCGTCGCGGAAGACGATCCGCCGGTGGGCCCATTCCGCGATGTCCGGCTCGTGGGTGACCATGACGATCGTCACGCCGCGCTGGCGGTTGAGATCGGTCAGGAGCGCCATGATCTCGTCGCTCGTGGCGCTGTCGAGATTGCCCGTGGGCTCGTCGGCGAGCAGGAGCGCCGGGTTGGTGACCAGGGCGCGGGCGATCGCCACGCGCTGCTGCTGGCCGCCCGAAAGCTCCGCCGGGGTGTGCTTCTCGCGGCCGGCGAGGCCGACCGAGGCCAGGGCCGCGCGGGCGCGCTGGTGGCGCTCGGCGGCTTTCACGTGCTTGTAGACGAGCGGCAGCTCGACGTTCTCCAGAGCCGTGGTGCGCGGCAGCAGGTTGAAGCCCTGGAACACGAAGCCGATGTAGTTGCGGCGCACCAGGGCCCGCTGCCGGCGGTCGAGCTTTCCGACGTCGATGCCGCGGAGCAGGTACTCGCCGGAGGTCGGGGTGTCGAGGCAGCCGAGCAGGTTCATGCAGGTGGACTTGCCCGAGCCGCTCGTACCCATGACCGCCACGAAGTCCCCCTCCTGGATCGACAGGTCGATGCCGCGCAGCGCCTCGACGGCCGCCTGCCCTTCGCCGTAGACCTTGCGGATCTTCCGCAGCTCGAGGAGCGGCTCGGCCGTCTGGACCGGCTGCGCGATGCGCGGAGCCTCCGTATCCGGAGGGGATTCCAGGAGGGCGGCGCTCATGAGGCCGCCCCCTTCTTCGTGGGCTGGGCCGCGACGTCCACGATCACCTCGTCCCCTGCCTTGAGCTGCTGCGAGGTGATCTCCGTATTTCTTCCATCCGTGGCTCCGGTAGTGACCTGGATGGAGACCGGCGCGCCCTGGCGCAGGACCCAGAGGGTGCCGTTCGCACCCGCGCCGGCCCGACGTCCGCCCCTCTGCGCACCGGATGGCGCCTGGGAGCTCCCGTTCTGCCCGGACCCCTGCTGCCGATTGCGGCTGCCGCCGGATCCGCCCGGGCCTCCCCGGGTGATGCCCGGCAGGAAGAGGCCGCGGCGCTGATCCTGGTTGGCGGCGGCCACGTCGGGCGGCGTGAAGCGGAGCGCCGCGTTTGGCACCAGCAGGACGTCCTGCTTCCGCTGGGTCACTACCGAGGCGGTCGCGGTCATCCCGGGGCGCAGCAGAAGGCCGCTGTTGTCCACCGCGAGCACGGCCTCGTAGGTCACCACGTTCTGGTCGGTCGTGGCCACGTTGCGCAGCGAGACCACCCGCGAGTCGAACTCCTTCTGCGGATAGGCATCCACGGTGAACGTAGCCGGCTGGCCCTCGCGGACCTTGCCGACATCGGCTTCGTCCACCTGGACGTGGAGCGACATGTCCTTGAGATCGCGGGCGATCGTGAACAGCACCGGCGTCTGGAACGAGGCGGCCACCGTCTGGCCCGGCTCTACGGCGCGCGAGAGGACGATGCCGTCGATCGGCGAGACGATCGAGGTCTTCTGCAGGCTGGACTGCGCCGCGGTGAGGGTGGCTCCGGCGACCGTGGCCTGGGCGCGCGCCGAGGCGACGTCGGCCTGGGCCCGCCGGGCGGTGGCCTGCGCGGTGTCGTAGTCCTGCTGCGAGATCAGCCCCTCGTCCCTCAGTTGGCGCGAGCGCTTGAGATTCTGGGAGGTCTCCTCCTGGGTCGCCTGGGCGCGGGCCACGGAGGCGCGGGCGGCGCGGAGCTGGGCCGCCGCCTCGTCGGCACGCGCCGAGGCCTGCTCGGGATCGATGGTGGCAAGGACCTGCCCCTTCTTCACCTGGTCGTTGAAGTCGACCAGGACGTCGAGGATGCGTCCGGACGTCTCGGAGCCCACCTGCACGGTGTCCAGGGCCTGGAGGGTGCCCGTAGCCGTGACGGTCTCCACGAGAGCGCCCACCCGGGCCGGGCTGGTAACGTAGGAGGTACCCTTGGCACCCTGCTGGCGGGCACGGAAAAGCAGGACTCCGGCGATCACCGCCACGGCGACCAGACCCCACAGGGCCCAGCGCATCCAGGGCCGGCGCTGGCCTTCCTCGTCCAGGCCCAGCGTCGTCCTCATCTCTTCCTGCTGTTGTTGCTGTCGTTGGTCGGTCTTGATCATGGTTCTTCCCCCCATCTCCACAATCAAGGACCCTGCATGATGCATTCCGGCCTTACAGATTCTTTACATCCGTGCTCCCAAGGGCTTTACATTCCTTACATTTGCGGGGCGCAAGGACCGAGCCGGGCTCAGCCCGCCTTGACCTTGCGCGGGCCGGCGGCTTTGACGCCTTCGTTCACCTGGTCTTCGTATTTCTCGAAGTTGTCGGCGAACATGTCGGCGAGTTGGCTCGCCTTGGCGTCGTACTCCGCGGGGTTCTTCCAGGTCTCCCGCGGGTGCAGGACCTGGTCGGGGACCCCTTCGATCTTCACCGGCACGGCCAGGCCGAAGAACGGATCGGTCCAGGTGTCCACGTTGTCGAGCTCGCCGGAGAGCGCGGCGGTCACCATGCGGCGCGTGTGGCCGAGCTTCATCCGGTGGCCGATGCCATACGGACCGCCGGTCCAGCCGGTATTGAGCAGCCAGACCCGGGCGTCGTGCTTCTTCAGCTTCTCGCCCAGCATGTCGGCGTAGGTCGCGGGGTGCAGCGGCAGGAAGGGCGCGCCGAAGCAGGTACTGAAGGTCACCTTCGGCTCCGTCACCCCCTTCTCCGTGCCCGCCACCTTC
This sequence comes from Thermoanaerobaculia bacterium, assembly GCA_036266195.1. Lineage (GTDB taxonomy): Bacteria > Acidobacteriota > Thermoanaerobaculia > Multivoradales > UBA5704 > DATMER01. The sequence goes on from DATANP010000617.1 coordinate 18,406, forward strand.
GCGGTGTAGCCGGACAGGAAGTGATACATCGCCTGCTCGGGCGTCAGCCGCGAGATCGGCGGCAGCACGCCGAAGGCGTCGCAGGTCAGGAAGACGATGTTCTTCGGATGGCCCGCCATGCCTTCCAGGTCCACGTTGTGGAGCTGGGTCAGCGGGTAGCTGGCGCGGGTGTTCTCGGTGTAGCGCTCGGAGTCGAGGTCGAGCTGCCGGGTCTCGGGGTCGCAGACCACGTTCTCCAGCACCGTGCCGAAGGTACGCGTGGTCTGGTAGATCTCGGGCTCGCCCTCGGCGCTCAGACGGATCACCTTCGCGTAGCAGCCGCCCTCGATGTTGAACACCCCCTGGTCGCTCCAGCCGTGCTCGTCGTCGCCGATCAGCATCCGGTTCGGGTCGGCCGAGAGCGTGGTCTTGCCGGTGCCCGAGAGGCCGAAGAAGAGGGCCACGTCGTCCTTGGTCGCGCCGTAGTTGGCGCTGCAGTGCATGGAGAGGACGCCCTTCTTCGGCAGGTAGTAGTTCATCACGCTGAAGATGCTCTTCTTGATCTCGCCGGCGTACTGGGTGCCGCCGATCAGGACCATGCGCCGGGCCAGGTCGAGCAGGATGAAGGTGGCGCCGCGGGTGCCGTCGGCCTGCGGGTCGGCCTGCAGCGAGGCGACGTTCCAGACCACGAACTCGGGCTCGAAGGAAGCCAGCTTCGCCGGGTCTTCCTCGCGGACGAACATGTTGCGAGCGAAGAGGTTGTGCCAGGCGTTCTCGGTGATGACCCGCACGGCCATCCGATGGCCCGGGTCGGCGCCGGGCGCGCCGGCATAGCCGTCGAACACGAAGAGGTCGCGGCCCTTCACGTGCTCCCGCGCCTTGGCGAGCAGACCCTCGAACTTCTCGCGGTCGAACTTGCGGTTGACCTCCCCCCACCAGATGTCGCCGTCGATGGCCGGGTCGGAGACCACGAACTTGTCGTTCGGCGACCGGCCGGTGTGCGGACCGGTGAGGCAGACGATCGGCCCGCCGGCCGCGGTCACGCCTTCGCCGCGCTGGACGGCCATCTCGTGAAGACGGGCGGGCGGCAGGTTCCAGTACACCGTCCCGGCGTCCGTGATGCCATGTTTCTCGATCCCACAGCTGCTCTTGAACGGCCCTTCGTTTTGCATTCCGTCACCTCGGAAACCAGAATTCGATAAGTCGGATTGATCGGATTACTTCGGCCCCTCGCGCAGGTAGTCCACCAGCAGCCGCGACATGGCCTTGATCCCGACGGCGACCGAGCTGTCGTCACCGCGGAAGGTCGGCGTGTGAAGGCCGCCCGAGCTGGTCCCCGGCGCGACGACGCCCAGCCGGAAGTAGAACCCGGGGATCTCGTTGGCGAAGTAGGCGAAGTCCTCGCCGGCCATGGATGGCTCGACGACCTTGACGTTGCCGGCCCCCAGCGACCGCTCCAGGAGCGCCGCCGAGGTCCGGGACAGCGCCGCGTCGTTGACCGTCGCCGGCGCATTCCTCCTGTACTCCATCTCGAAGGAGCCGCCGCCCGCCTTCGTGATCCCATCCAGGATCTCGCGCATGCGACGCTCGACCTCCGAGCGTACCTCTTCCTTATAAGTGCGTACGGTCCCCTCAAGGTGGACTTCGCCGGGGATGATGTTGAAGCGCTCCCCGCCGCGGAAGATGCCCACGGTCACCACGCTGGGCTCCATGGCCGGCAAGTTGCGCGACCGGATCGTCTGGAGAGCCATTACGACCTGCGAGGCGATGACGATCGGGTCCACGCTCAGATGGGGATAGGCTCCATGGGCCTGCTTGCCCTTGATCTTGATCACGAACTGGTCCACCGCGGCCATGGTCGGCCCCGGGTTGTAGCCCACCTGCCCGACCTGGAGGTCCGGGAAGGAGTGGAGGGCGAAGATGGCCTTCGGCTTCAGGTCGCCGAAGAGCCCCTCCTTGAGCATCAGGGGCGCGCCCGCCTCTTCTCCCGGCGGCGGGCCCTCCTCGGCCGGCTGGAACACGAAGATCACCGTGCCCGGCAGGTCTTTCTGGATGGACTTGAGGACCGCGGCTACGCCGAGTTGTACGGAGGTATGGATGTCGTGGCCGCAGGCGTGGGCCACCCCGACCTCCTGGCCGAGGAAGGTGTCGCGCTTGGTGGACTTGAACGGGAGATCGGTCTGCTCGGCAACGGGGAGGGCGTCCATGTCGGCCCGGACGGCGATGACCGGGCCCGGCTTGCCGCCCTTGAGGACCGCGACCACGCCGGTCTTGGCGACGCCGGTCCGGGGCTCCAGGCCGATCTTCTTCAGGTAGTCGGCCACCAGCGCGGCCGTCTCCGACTCGCGGTTGCTCAGCTCGGGGTTCTGGTGGATCCGGTGGCGGACCTCGACGATCTCCGGCGCGGTGGACTGGGCGGCCTGGTCGATGCGGGCGGAGAGATCCTCGGCCGCCATCCCGGGGGTGGCGGGCAGCAGGAGAGACAGCAGGACCGTCCAGGTCCAGGGGCGAGCCATGGTTTGAGCCTCCGAGTCCAATGCAGGGCGTCCGGGCGCGGGGAAAGCCGAACCCGGGGGAACCCGGGGAGTGTACACTTTCCCGGAGATCTTCTCATCCCGCGGTCCGCGGGCTTGTCGTTCTACGCCCGGCTTGCGGATAGAATCGGCGGTCAGCGGCCAGCCCGCGACACGTCCTCTGCGTCATTTCATCTCGAAGGAGAGAGTGTTTGAACATCGAGAATCGGAAGATCCTTGTCCTGGGAGGGGCCGGCATGGTCGGCCTGGCCATGTGCCGGGAGCTGCTGGAGCGCCGCCCGCGGGAGATCCAGATCCATAGCCTTTTCCTGTCCGAGTCCGAGGAGGCCTGCCAGGAGCTGACCCCACTCTCGAACGGTACGAAGCTCACCCCCTCGGCCGGCGACATCTTCGGCCTCATCCAGGGCGGCACCAAGCGGGAGAAGATCCGCGCCCAGCTCAACCGCCTGGCCGGCGACGACCTCCAGAGCTTCGTGCTCTACGACCTGCTGGTGAGCACCCGTCCGGACATCGTGATCGACGCCGTGAACACGGCGACCGGCATCGCCTACAGCGACATCTTCCGCTCGGCCGAGAAGGTCCTCGCCCAGCTCGACTCCGACCACCTCGATCCGGAGGCGGTGGAGGGGCTGCTCGAGGGCCTCTACATGCCGCGCCTGATCCGGCACATCCAGATCATGTACAACGGCATGCTCGACGCCGGCACCCGGGTCTACGTGAAGGTCGGCACCACGGGCACGGGCGGCATGGGCCTCAACATCCCCTACACCCATTCGGAGGAGAAGCCGAGCCGCACGCTGCTGTCGAAGACGGCCATGGCCGGCGCGCACTCGATGCTGCTCTTCCTCATGGCGCGCACGCCCGGCGGCCCGATCGTCAAGGAGATCAAGCCGGCCGCGGCCATAGCCTGGAAGCGGATCAGCCACGGTCCGATCTCGCGCAAGCGCCAGCCCATCCACCTGGTGGACGCCCGGCCGCGGCCGCTCGGTGCGACCTTCTCGACCGACGACCCCGGGGCCGCGCGGGTGCGCGAGGAGCTGTTCGAGAGCGTGTTCATCGACACGGGCGAGAACGGGGTCTTCAGCCTGGAGGAGTTCGTCACGCTCACGAGCGGCGAGCAGATGGAGTTCGTGACGCCCGAAGAGATCGCCCGCTACGCGGTGTTCGAGATCGAGGGCGGCAACACGGGCTACGACGTGATGAGCGCGCTCGACAGCGCGGTGCTCGGCCCCACCTACCGCGCCGGCATCCTGCGCCATTGGGCGATCGAGAAGATGACCGCGCTGGAGAAGGAGAAGGGGGTGCGCAGCGTGGCCTTCGAGCTGCTTGGCCCCCCCAAGAACTCGAAGCTCCTGTTCGAGGCGCACCTGCTGCGCACCGAATTCAAGACCATGAAGGCGGTGCGCGAGTCCACGGCCGAGGAGGTCTGCGCGCGGCTCAACCGCCTTGTCCGCGAGCAGCCCGAGGAGGCGAACCGGATCGTCTGCATCGGCATGCCGATCCTCCTGGACTCGGGCGAGATCCTGCGCGGCCCCAAGGTGATCGTCCCGGGCGACGCCGTCGACGAGGAGGTCACCCCCGAGAAGCTGGAGACCTGGGTGCGCGACGGCTGGGTGGACCTCCGGCTCGCCAACTGCGGCAAGTGGGTGGATCGCTTCCGCCGCATCCAGAAAGAGGTCGAAGCCCTGCCGGAAGGCGACACCTCCAGCCGCCACCTCCGCGACCGGCACTTCTGGAACGAAGCCCAGGGCATCCAGCCCGGCAAGACCGTGGCCTGGATCCTGTCGAGCGAGGAGAAGGGCTGGAGGTGGAAGCGGTAGGGGGCCCCTCACCCCCTGGCCCCCTCTCCCATCGCACTCCCACCCACCCGGGAGAGGGGGGACGCCTGCCAGCCTTGTTGCCGAGATCCGTCTGTAGAGCCCCGGATGCGTTCCCCCTCTCCCGGAGGAAGGGAGGGGATGGGAGAGGGGGACAGGGGGTGAGGTCTCCTGCGCTTACTTCGGTGGCCACTCCTGGACGGGCGGCTTCGGCACCGTCACCTTGTGGGGCGGGTTCTTCTTCAACTCGTCCATCAGCACCTGGACCGCCTTTTCGAGCGACGGGTCCTGACCCTTGGCGACGAGGTCGGGGCGGTCGATGATCTCGATGTCCGGGGCCACGCCTTCGTTCTCCACCGCCCAATGGCCCTCGGTGTCGAGGAAGCGGAAGCTCGGCGCCGAGATCGAGCCGCCGTCCACGAGCGACGGCGTGAAGTTGAGACCGATCAGGCCGCCCCAGGTGCGGGTGCCGATCAGCGGACCCAGGCCCAGCTTCTTGAAGTAGTACGGGAAGGCGTCGCCGCCCGAGCCCGCCTGGCCGTTGATCAGCGTCACCTTCGGGCCGGTGTGGACGAAGCTCGGCGTGGTCGTCGGCAGCACGTCGCGCGACGCCCAGTAGTTGAGCAGCGGCCGGCTGACCAGCTCGATCATCACGTCCGGGATGAACCCGCCGCCGTTGTAGCGATCGTCGAGGATCAGCGCGTCCGTCTGGGTCTGCGGGTAGAAGTACTTGAACAGCTCCCGATTGCCCTCCACCGCGGTGTTCGGCAGGTGGATGTATCCGATCCGGCCGCCGGACAGCTTCGCCACCTTCTCCCGGTTCGAGATCACCCAGTCGAGGTAGCGGAGGTTCTGCTCGCTCTTGACCGGCCGCACCCGTTCCGTGCGCGCGCCCTGCACCGTGGCCCGGTCGTTGACGAGCAGCGTCACGACCCGGTCGGCCTTGTTCTGGAGGAGCTGGAAGAAGTTCGGAACCGACGCGGTCGAGGCCGACTCGCCGTCCACGGCCAGGATGTAGTCGCCCACCTTCACCTTCACGCCGGGCTCGGTCAGCGGCGAGCGGAAGCTCTCGTGCCAGTTCTCGCCCGGGTAGATCTTGGTGACCTTGTAGTAGCCGTCCGCGGCCTCGACGTCGGCGCCGAGCAGGCCGTTCTCCACCCGCTCCGGGAGCCGGTCGTCGCCGGGAGCCACATAGACGTGGCCGGCCGACAGCTCGCCGCCCAGCTCGCCGAAGAGGAAGTCCAGGTCCGCCCGGTTCGCGAGGTACGGCACCATCGCGCCGTAGCGCTCGCGCAGCGCGTTCCAGTCCACGCCGTGCATGTTCGGGTCGTAGAACCAGTCGCGCAGGATGCGCCAGGCGTCGGTGTACATCTGCGCCCACTCGGCCTTGGGATCGATCCGCTTCTCCAGCTTGTCCAGGCCGAGCTTGCCGTCGCCCGCCTTCTGGCCGGGCGCGGCGTTGACGATGCCGTAGTTGTCGCCCTTGCGGTAGAGGATCTTCTTGCCGTCGGCCGACAGCTCGAAGGCGCTGATCCCCTCCAGGATCACCTGCTCCTTCTCGGCCTTGAGGTCGTACATCTTGAGCGTGCCCATGGGGCCGTCGCCCGTCAGATAGAAGACGCCGTCGGCGTTGGCGGCCACGTTCCGGTAGTTCCCTGGAGGGCCGGGGATGGCGCGGACCCGCTGCTCGAAGCCGTCGGCGTCGATCTTCACCTCGACCTTGGCGGCCTTTGCAGTGTCCGGCTTTTCGTCGGCCTCACCCGCGTCCGATCCCTTCTTTTCGCCGGCATCCGCCACCATCGGCTTCGGCGGCTTCTTGTCTCCGCGCGAGCCCGGCTTGCCCTCCTCTGCCTCGGCGATCGCCTCCTCGTCGCTCTGCGGCAGGAAGAGGGCCGGGCCATCCTTCGACAGCACCGCAACGTACAGCCGGGTCGGGTTCGTGTAGACGTAGTTGAACTCGAAGCCGCTGAAGGTGAGGTTGAAGTCGCGGTTCGACAGGAAGTAGAGATAGCGGCCCTGCGGATCGAAGACCGGCTCGCTCTCGGCCGTGAACTCGCTGGTCAGGCGCATGGCCTTCTTCGTATCGAGCGAGTAGACCCAGACCGACGGCATCAGCGTGTCGCCGGTCTTGGTGTAGGTCAGCCAGCGGCTGTCCGGCGACCAGCGGTAGTCGGTGATGTCGCCGCGCTCGTTGCGGTCGGCGTCCGTCACCTTGCCGGTGGCCACGTCCAGCCACAGGAGGTGGCGGGTCTTGTCGGCGAAGGCGATCTTCTTCGAGTCCGGCGACCACAGGGGCGGGAAGCGCCAGATCTTGCCGTCCGTCGTGACCCGCCGCTCCTCGCCGGAGCCGTCGCCCGGACGGACGTAGAATTCGTACTCGCCGCTCCGGTCCGAGAGGTAGGCGACCCAGCGGCCGTCGGGCGACCAGGCCGGGTCCATCTCGCGGATGCCGGGCGTGTCGGTCAGGTTGCGGGGCTCGCCCTTTTCGGCCGGCACGGTGAAGACGTCGCCGCGGGCGCCGAGCACGGCGCGCTTGCCGGTCGGCGAAATGCCCATGGCCGTGATGTCCGCGGTGACGTTCTTGAAGTAGGGGACCGTGTTGCGGAAGTCGCCCGAGACCTGCACCGGCACCTGCCGGGGCTGGCTCGTGGCCGGATCGAAAAGGTAGATGTAGCCGCCGTTTTCATAGACGACCCGGCGGTCGTCGCCGCTCGGCCAGAGCACGTCGAAGGTGTCGTGGTTGGTCACCTGCCGGACCTGCTTCGACTTCAGGTCGTAGGCGAACAGATTGAGCTGCCAGCCGCCGCGGTCCGAGGTGAAGTAGATCGTGTCGCCGATCCAGACCGGCTGGTTGTCCGTGCCCGCGAAGTCGGTGATCTGCTCCGAGGTGTTGGCCTTCAGGTCGTAGATCCAGATGTCCTGCGTACGGCCGCCGTGGTAGCGCTTCCAGGTCCGGAACTCGCGCATGACCGGGGTATAGGCATAGCGGTTGCCGTCCGGCGAGAGGGTGCCGCTGGCGCCCTCGGACATCGGGAGCGGGTGCTCCATGCCGCCCGTGGCCGGCACGAGGTGGGGCCGGCTGTTGCGCTCGCTGTACGGGGTCCGGTGGGCGTTGAAGAGGACCTCCTTGCCGTCCGGCGTCCAGCCGAGCACCTGGTTGTCGATGCCGCCGCGCGGCGGCATCGGGCCCACGTCGTTGCGGAAGGTGAGCTGGCGCGGCGCCGCGCTGCCGTCGGCCGGGATGACATGGACCTGCGGCGTGCCGCTGTAATGGCCGGTGAAGGCGATCCACTTGCCGTCCGGCGAGAATTTCGGGAAGACCTCCAGGCCAGGGTCGGAGGTCAGCCGGCGGGCCTGGCCGCCGTTCACGCCGACGGTCCAGAGATCGCCGGCATAGGAGAAGACGATGTTGTCGCCCGCGACGTCCGGATAGCGCAGCAGCCGGGTGCCGCCGCCGGTCTGCGCCAGGGCGAGACCGGGGATCGAGCACAACAGGAGGAAGATGCAGAAAAGTCTGCGCACGAAAGCTCCTTTCTCGGGAACGGCGGCAGGCCGCCCCAGGAATCTACGAAAAACCCGCCGGCAGGTTCACGGCCGACTTGTCCGAGGACCTCTCGAAGAACAGGGTCCGGCTCGGATAGGCGAGAGCGATCCCCTCCTCCTCCAGCCGCCGCAGCAGCCCGAGGAGGATCTCCTGCTGGAGGTCCATGTGCAGGAGGTAGTCGGACGAGAGCACGAAGTAGACGGCCTCGAAGTCCAGCGACGAATCGCCGAGTCGCATCAGGTGGGCGCGGTCGAAGCGGACCATCTCACGCTTGTCGATCAATCCGCGGACGATCTCCGGGATCCTGGCCAGCTTGTCCGGCGGGGTCTTGTAGACCACGCCGAAGTTGAACACCACCCGCCGCTCCCCCATCCTCTTGTAGTTGCGGATGCGGCTGCGCAGGAGGTCGCCGTTCGAAATGACGATCTGCTCGCCGGAGACGCTCCGCAGGTGGGTGGTCTTGAGGCCGATGCTCTCGACCGTGCCGTTGAAGTTGTCCACCTGGATGGAGTCGCCGATCACGAACGGCTTGTCGAGCACGATCGAGAGCGAGGCGAGCAGGTCGCCCAGGATGTTCTGGAGCGCCAGCGCCACCGCCACGCCGCCGACGCCCAGGCCGGCGATCAGCGCGGTGACGTTCACCCCGAGGTTGTCGAGCGCCACCAGGACGATGACCGTCCACAGCATGGCCTTGCCGAGGAAGCTGAACGCCCCGATCATGGTGACCGAGGCCGCGTCCTCCAGCCGCTTGCGCCGCGCGCTGTCCACCCAGAAGTCGATCGCGACCAGCGACCAGAGCCCGAGTTGGAGCAGGAAGGCCAGGATGGCCGCCGTGCGCAGGACGGCCCGCACGCTCGGCACGTCGAGCGACAGCGTCGCCATGTAGAGGACCGGGAGCAGGACCAGCAGCCAGCGGGTCCGCCGCATGACCTCGACCAGGAAGTCGTCCACCTCGGTCTCGGTGCGGGCAGCCAGGGCGGCGAGCCGGTGGACGCTGACCCTCTTGATCAGGGCGAGGACCGCCAGCGTGCCGGCCGCGATGGCGAGCGCCATCAGCCAGTCGCGCACGGGCTCTCCCAGGAGCTGATTGTCGAGCCAGTCGAGATTCATTCGAGGATCGAAAGAGTTGCAGCCGCCGGACGGTCGATGCTATCACTCCACCCATGGCCGCCAATCCCACGAACCGCAGCTTCTTCGAACAGGTCAACCGGAACTTCGACAAGGCCGCCGCGCTGACGAGTCACAGCACCGGCCTGCTGGACATCATCAAGACCTGCAACAGCGTCTACCACTTCACCTTCCCGCTGCGGCGGATGGACGGCTCGGTCGAGGTGATCGACGCCTGGCGGGCGGAGCACAGCCATCACAAGCTGCCGACCAAGGGCGGCATCCGCTACAGCCTGGACGTGAACGAGGACGAGGTCATCGCGCTCGCGGCGCTCATGACCTACAAGTGCGCGGTCGTGGACGTGCCCTTCGGCGGCGCCAAGGGCGGCATCCGGATCGATCGCACGAAGTACACGACCGAGGAGCTCGAGCGGATCACCCGGCGCTACGCCTTCGAGCTGTACAGGAAGGGCTTCATCGGCCCCGGCACCGACGTGCCGGCGCCGGACTTCGGCACCGGCCCGCGCGAGATGGCCTGGATCGTGGACACCTACATGGCGGTGGCGCCGGACAAACTGGAGGGCCAGGGCTGCGTCACCGGCAAGCCGGTGGCCCAAGGGGGCATCCGCGGCCGGACCGAGGCGACCGGCCGCGGCGTGGCCATCGCCACCCGCGAGGCTTGCAGCGTCGGCGAGGACATGAAGGCGCTCGGGCTCACACCCGGCCTCGCCGGCAAGCGGGTGGTGGTGCAGGGCCTCGGCAACGTGGGCTACCACGCGGCCCTCTTCCTCCAGGAGTATGGCGCGCAGATCGTCGGCCTGATCGAGATCGAGGGCGCGATCCACAACCCTGACGGCCTCGACGTGCTGGAGGTCGTGAAGCACCGCAAGGAGACCGGCTCGCTCCTGACCTTCCCCGGAGTTGTTCCCGGAACGAGGGCCCTGGCGAACGGAAGCGAGGGGCTGGAGCTGGACTGCGACATCCTGGTGCCGGCGGCGCTGGAGAATCAGATCACGGCGGACAACGCGGCGCGCGTCCGGGCGAGGATGATCGTCGAGGGCGCGAATGGTCCGACCACGAGCCGGGCGAGCGAGATGCTCTCCGAGCGCGGCGTCCTCATCCTGCCCGACCACTTCGCCAACGCGGGCGGCGTGCTGGTGTCCTACTTCGAGTGGCTGAAGAACCTCTCCCACGTGCGCTTCGGCCGGCTGGAGAAGCACTTCGACGAAAAGGCGTTCGGCCGCCTTCTCGACGCGGTGTCCTCGGCCACCGGAAAGACGTTCTCCGGCGAGGAGCGGGCGGCGATCACGCACGGCGCCGACGAGCTCGATCTGGTGAACTCCGGACTGGAGGACACGATGACCACCGCCTATCACCGGCTGTGGGAGATCCGCAACCAGCATCAGGGAAAAGCGGATCTCCGCACCGCGGCCTTCATCGATGCGATCGACAAGATCGCGGTCTGCTACCAGGACCTGGGGATCTTCCCCTAGGCGAAGGTCTTGAGGCGAACCGGCAGCCGGCGGGCGCCCCAGTCTCCGGGCGGGCCCTCGAAACGTCCGGCGCACGGGGTGCCGCAGGAGCCGCAGCGGCCATCCGGCGTCAGGTTCCAGTCGGTCAGCACGTACCAGTCGCGGCCGACGAGCGCCGCGTCGCAGGCGTGGCAGAAGGTCGTCCCGCCCTCCTCGTCGTGGACGTTGCCCGTGTAGGCGTAGCGGACGCCGTTCGCCATCGCGATCTTCCGGGCCCGGGTGAGCGTCGAGGCCGGTGTCGGCGGGTACTCCATCATCTTCCAGTCGGGGTGGAAGGCGGTGAAGTGCATGGGTACGTCCGGGCCGAGGGTCTCGACGACCCACCGGGTCATCTCGTCGATCTCCTCGCTGGAGTCGTTCTCGCCGGGGATGAGGAGGGTCGTGAGCTCGAACCAGACGTCGGTCTCGTGCTTGAGGTAGACCAGCGTCTCCTTGACCGCTTCGAGGGAGCCGCCGCAGATCTTCCGGTAGAAGCGCTCGGTGAAGGCCTTGAGATCGACGTTGGCGGCGTCCATGTGGCGGTAGAGCTCGACCCGCGGCTCGGCGCAGATCTCGCCAGCGGTGACGGCCACGCTCCGGATGCCCCGCTCGTGGCAGGCCTGGGCCACGTCGATGGCGTACTCCATGAAGACCACGGGGTCGTTGTAGGTAAAGGCCACGCTCTTGCAGCCGAGCCGTTCGGCGGCCTGGGCGATGACCTCGGGGGTGGCCTGGTCGGCGAGGGTGTCGGTCTCGCGGGACTTGCTGATGTCCCAGTTCTGGCAGAACTTGCAGGCCAGGTTGCAGCCGGCGGTGCCGAACGAGAGGATCGGCGTCCCAGGCAGGAAATGGTTCAGGGGCTTCTTCTCGATCGGATCGACGCAGAAGCCGCTCGACCGGCCCCAGGTCTTCAAGACGATCTGGTCGTTCTCGCGGGCGCGCACGAAGCAGAGGCCGCGCTGGCCTTCGAGCAGCTTGCAGAACCGGGGGCAGAGGTCGCACTGGACCCGCCCATTGTCGAGGGCGTGCCAGTACTTGGTGGGAACGGTGTCGTTGAAGGACTGCATGGCGGGTGCTCCAGTGGGGAAAACGGGCGGCGGGGGTGGGGAATTCCGGGCAAGAGTCCTTCGTGGTAGCTTTCGGAGCCCGTATGCCCGACACCCTCTACAAAGCCCTGAACGCCTTCCGCCGCTGGAGCGCCGGCCTACCGCCGAGAGGCGGCGAGTCGCCGGTTTCGCCGGAGGTCCGGAACGACCTCTACATGGCCCACATGGCGGTCTACGAATTCGCGGCGGGGCTGGCCCGTGATGTCCGGGTCCTGGACCTCGGGTGCGGCACGGGCTATGGGACCGACCGGCTCTCCGAGGAGGGTGACGCGGTCGGGGTCGATCCCGACGAGCGGAGCCTGTGCTACGCGCGCAAGCACTTCCCCGACCTCCGCTTCGTCTCCGGGACGGCCGAAACGCTGGCTGACGACCTCGGCCTCTTCGGCCTGATCGTGGCGGCCAACGTGCTCCCCCATCTGGAGTCTCCGAAGACGGCGCTCGATTCGGCGGTGCTGCGGCTGACCGCGGACGGCACCTTCGTGGCCTCGGTGCCGCCGATCCTGGACGAGCGGATGATGGAGGAGCACAAGGCGAGCGGCCTCCACCGCTCCAACCTCTACCTCTGGGACTGGGAGTCGCTCTTCCGCAAGCGCTTCAAGGAGGTTCGCCTTCACCGCCTCACGCCGCCCGCGGGCCTCGATCTGTCGAGCCCGGCGCCGTCGCGGTTCCGGGCGGAGGACTTCAAGGTCGAGGAGATCTCGCCCGCCCGGCCCGGCGACGCCGGCAGCCTCGCCGCGGTCTTCGTCTGCCGCGGACCCCGGATCTAGATCAGTCGGGCTCGTAGCCGCGCACGGGGTTGTCGAAGCCGTGGCAGCCGTCCCGGACCAGAACGCGCTCGGTCTCGAAGATCCGCGGACGCTCCACAGGGCCGTCGGGACCCGGGACCAACTCGACGATCTTCTGCCGCCGGATCCTGTAGTGGTCCCGGGTCGAGTAGTGGACCACGAAGCTGTGCCGGGTGCTGGCCGGGTCCTCGACCATCGTGCCGCCGTGCAGCAGCGAGTGGTGCCAGATGAGCACGTCCCCGCGCTTGCAGGTGAAGGCCTCGGTCGGCAGGCCGTGCTCCTCGGCCTGGCGACGGTCGAACTCCGCCATGGCCCGGGACTCCCGCTCGCCGTAGCGCGCGTGGTCGTAGAGGAACTGCCCGGGCTCGAACTGGTAGTAAGGAAGACGGTGCGATCCGGGCACGTACATGAGGGGGCCGCACTGCGGGCCGATGTCCTCCAGCGCCACCCAGGCCGCCACCAGATGGCTGGCCGGTTTCGTCTGGACGAAGACCGGGTCGCGGTGGAGACCCTGCTGGCTGCCGAACTCGAAGTAGAGCGACTGGGTCGCGACCGCCGGCCGGCCCAGGAGCCGCTCGACGTAATCGAAGATCGCCCGGCTGAGGTAAACCTCCAGCGCCGCTTCGCTATGGGAGTGGAAGTCGGCGATGCGATAGGACGGCTTCCTCTCCACCGCCTCGTCGGCCAGGGCGAAGGAGCGCATGGCGCCGAGCCGCGCCCAGGCCAGGTCCACCGGCTTCTCCTTCCAGACCCGCTCCACGTCCTCCTGGATGCGGTCGCAGACGCTCGCCGGCAACCCCGAGGAGAACCGGAGATAGCCGCGATCCACGAAATGGCGGAGGTTCCCGGCCACCTCCGCGCCGATCTCCCCCTTGCGCTCCAGGGCGTCGATACGGTCGCGGGCATCCGGCTGATCGACCCAAAGGTCGCTCGCCAGGAGACCCGTATCCGTCAGGGGCCCCGTAGGCGGAGCGGGGCGCTTCTTGAAGAGCTCGGTCAGGCGCATGGCGCGTAGCATATCCCGCGGGGCTATCAGGCGATGGAACGTTCCATGCTTGCTATCCTTACGGATTCAGCGCGGCCGTCCCGCGCAGCCGGAAGATTCCCGCGCCGACAGGGAGTAGTCCGTGCAGGGGCGTGCGAGAGCACGCCCCTGCCGTTTCCTGAAAGATCAGGAGCCGCGCGGCCTCGATCAGGAGCCGCCCGGATTTCTTCAGATCGTGCGCCTGTCCCGCTCAGGAATCACGCCGCTACGTTCAGGAGCCTCCGGGTCCGGTTCAGGAAGCCCATCGATCCGATCAGGAGCGTCAAAGATCGCGGCAGGAGGCGCACAGATCCAGACAGGAGCCTCGCGGACCGGAGCAGGCGACGCAGAGACTCGGAC
>DATANP010000618.1:0-3852 GCA_036266195.1 Thermoanaerobaculia bacterium
CCCGAATGCGGACGGCTCCTCGAAGGTCTTCGGCTCCTGGGGCCGCTACTACGAGCAGCTCCCGATGGACCTGGTCATCCGCTCCTTCTCCTTCGAGCGTCAGGCGCGCATCTTCAACTACAGCCCGACGAGCACTACCCCGGACCCGAACGCGGAAGCCGACATCGACCAGGGATCGGTCATCTTCGGCGGCTTCACCGAGCCGTCGGACCCGGACCTCAGGAACCAGTACATCGAAGAGGCCCTGCTCGGCTACGAGCGCCAGATCCGGCCGGCGATCTCGGTCGGCGTCAAGGGCATCTGGCGCGAGTACGGCGAGGTGATCGAGGACTTCCTCTGCGCGGACGACGGCACCTACTGCATCGGCAACCCCGGCAAGGGGCTCATGAGCCGGGTCTTCACCCTCGACTACTCGCAGACCTTCCCGGCGCCGAAGCCGAAGCGCGAGTTCAAGGGCCTGCAGCTCGACGTCAACAAGCGCCTCTCCCACAGTTGGCAGGGCATGGCCTCGTACCTCTACTCCAAGCTCGAAGGCAACTTCGACGGCCTGTACTCGCCCTTCACCAACGTCGGAGCCGACCCGAACATCACCGCGGCCTACGACTACTACGACTTCTTCACCAACGGCGCGGACCTGACCCGCATCACCAACCAGGGCCCGCTCTCGAACGACCGGCGCCACCAGTTCAAGGCCTCGGGAGTCTTCTTCACTCCCTGGAAGCTCTCGCTGGGAGCCTCGGCCTACTATCGCACCGGCACCCCGGTCACCCGCTACGGCTATTCAGACATCTACGGCCGCTATGAGTTCTTCCTCACCAAGCGAGGAGCCGAAGGCCGCACCCCGGACAGCTACGAAGCGGACCTCCACTTCGGCTATCCGGTCCAGGCAGGTCCCGCCAGCGTGAACCTGCTCCTGGACGTCTTCAACGTCCTGAACGCCCAGAGGCCGATCCTCCTCGATCAACGCTGGGGCTTCCAGGAGGCGGACAACGCCTCCCCCACTCCGGTCAATCCGGGGTACAAGAAACCGGTCCTGCGAACACCGCCGACCTCGTTCCGGTTGGGGTTGAGAGTGAGCTTCTAGAGATCGATAGCGCCCCCGTTTCAAAGGGCGGGCGGGGGCGCCCTCTCCTGCGAAGCAGGGGAGGGTCGGGGAGGGGTCTTCCTTATTCAGGAGACTGGGCCAGAGCTTCGAGAGTGGCCTTGATTTCTTCGTCGGACTTGCCCATCTGCTTGAGCAGGGCGACGTAGTTGCCCA
The DNA here is from genome assembly GCA_036266195.1 of Thermoanaerobaculia bacterium. Taxonomy (GTDB): domain Bacteria; phylum Acidobacteriota; class Thermoanaerobaculia; order Multivoradales; family UBA5704; genus DATMER01. The sequence goes on from DATANP010000618.1 coordinate 1,259, forward strand.
AAGTATCTCGCAGGTGCGGATGCTCATGTCCGGTGCGGCGCGTGAAGTCGCGGAGGATCTCCAAAGCTCGATGCATCAGCGGCTCCGCCTCGCTTAGACGGTTCGTGGCCTGGAGCAACAATGCCAGATTGTTGAGGTCTCTGGCAACACTTGGGTGTAGAGGTCCGAAGCTCTTTTCGTCGATGTCGAGCGCTCGACGCATCAGCGGCTCCGCCTCACTCAGACGGTTCGTATTCTTGAGCAACTGTGCCAAGTTGTTGAGGTCTCTGGCAACGTTGGGGTGTCGCGGTCCGAAGCTCTTCTCGTCAATTTCGAGCGCTCGACGCATCAGCGGCTCCGCCTCGCTCAGACGGTTCGTGTCCTTGAGCAATATAGCTAGGTTATTCAGGGCTGCGGCTACATTCGGATGATCTGTACCGAGGCTGCTTTCGAAGATTGTCACAACTGAGATCATCAGCGGCTCCGCCTCACCGAGCAATGACTTTGCGTAGAACAGTTTAGCCAGTTGGTTCATCAGCCAGACAGTGGCTTCTAGAATGCCCGCGGTATTGGCATGCGCCACCACAGCGCGTACGTGAGGGGCGAGCACATCGAGGATCGGCCAAGTGCGTACATCCAGGGCATCTCCCATGAAGGCAGTATCCAGCCAGTAGAGCGCTCCACCCAGAGCCTTTATCAACGACTTCTTGTCAGTCCCGATGCTCAGTCTGCGACGGGTGACGTCCTGGATGAGACGGTGAACCGTGAAGTTCTGCGTTTCATCGTCCTGAATCACCAGAGAGTAGGACGCAAGCTCCACGAGAGCACTGCGAGGGTCCAACTCCTCTGGCGACTCGGGGATAGACACGTCCAAGAGCGTTTCCGGAATCGGCTCGGGCCCCAGCCACGCCAGTCGTTCAAGCAGGCGCCGGGCCGGGGCGGAGAGCCGGTCGAAAGAGGTCTGCCAAGTCACAGCGACACTCGCCGGATAGTGGCTCACCCGTGGATCGAACCAACTCAGAACTTGATAGTGCTTCAAATTCCATTCTTGCAGATAGGAGGCAAAAGTTAGGCGCCACTCGGCGATGTAGGCGCCGGCCTGCTCCAAAGCGAGAGGAAGAAAGCCAAGCTCGCGGGCGAGCGTGACAGCCAGGCTGGCGTCCTCCGGAGTCGGCCGCCTCTTTTCCTTCGTACGCGCCAGCAGGAACCCGGCGGCGTCTTCCTCGGCCAGCACGTCGAGCTCGATCTCCTCGATCCCCGTACCCCAGCGAGCAAGCCGTCCGGTCAGGAGCACGTGACCGCCGTGGAGGTTGGCGACCAGAGCATCCACGGCCTCCGCTGCGTCCTCGGAATCGACGTTGTCGAGAAGCAACAACCATCCCGGCTGATCCCCGAGCCAGTGCAGAGCAGCAACCTCGCGGATCTCCTCTTCCGTTGCCTCCTGCTCCGGCAGATCCAGGATCTTCCGATCGCAGAGCGCCGCAAGGTTACGCCGCAGAGCGGCTGGTGACTCCGCCCCGACGAACAGCAGTGCCGTGTAATCGGCGGCATGACGCCAAGCGTACTCCACAGCCAGCCGCGTCTTCCCTACCCCACCCAGGCCATGCACCGCCTTGCCCGCGATCGCCGTTACCCGTCCGGCGGGCGTCTGGGTGAGCCGCTCGCGTAGAAGAGTGACCATCTCTTCCCGACCCTGGAAGAGCGACCGAGCGAGGGAAACGGGAGGTTGTGTGGGAAGGCCACCGCCTTCCTGACGACCAGCAACTGGAAAAACTCATTGACCAGATCCGGGTATCGCTTCGCCCGTTCGTCAAGCTCACTTCCTGCCCAGAAGTGGCAGGTCTCCGCATCTCCCCAAGCGGCTCGAATCTCCTTGCGGGCGTCCGCGCTGGCAGCCCGCGACACCACGAAGACGAGCTCGTCCGGCTGCTCGGCGGCAGGGAGCTTACAGAGCTTCTCGATCTCCTTCTTGGCGTGTGCGGTGGTGAACGCCTGCACCCGCTTGCACTGAAAGACGAAGCGCCGGCCCTCCTTCCAGGCCACCACATCCCGCCCGCCTTCGCTCCCCGCTTCGCCAAGGTACTCGGCCTGGGTGAAGCCCTCGCGCAGAACGAGCCACAGACAGAGGCGCTCGAAGTCCCGAGCAGAAAGTTCCGCGAAGGGCAGCGGGTGCGAGGAGCCCGTAACCCGAGGCTTGGACGGATGGGCCATGGCGGTGGGCCCAGTATATCAAGGGCTACAGCGAGCCTTTGGAGGGCTCATCGAGGACTGCACTGCCTTGGAAATCGCCTGACAAGCGTCCGCGCAGCCTGGGAAGGCCGCGCAAGGATCTTCTCCATCTGGCGCTCCGGCTTGCCGGCTGGAAGCCGGCGCTCCCAGCGAGAAACTGCAAAGTCGCGGAGGGAGTCCTTCTTCAAAGTCGGGGCATCCGTGGCCTGGGGCACCGTGATCGGCGTGCTCCGGGCCGTAGGTATGGCGGCCCGATATATAGAAATGGCCGCCGACTGTATAAAACCGCCGCCGGACACCCTCCCGGCCGGTACGGATATACAGTTTCCGGAAAAATCTATACAGAACGGCTCTCCGGGAACGGTCCCGGACGCCGCGGATATACA